>NZ_JANLOH010000084.1:0-24546 GCF_025466155.1 Pseudomonas sp. 13B_2.1_Bac1
GGGGGCCGCGGCCCCCCCCCCCCCCCCCCCCCCCAACCCCCCCCCCCCCCCCCCCCCCCCCCACCCCCCCCCCCACAGGGGTTATTTGATCATCGGGAGGTTGAGCCCCTGCTCCTTGGCGCAGTCGATCGCGATCTGGTAGCCGGCATCCGCGTGACGCATCACACCGGTGGCCGGGTCGTTGTGCAGCACGCGCGCGATGCGCTCGGCCGCTTCGTCGGTACCGTCGCAGACGATCACCATGCCGGAGTGCTGCGAGAAGCCCATGCCCACGCCGCCGCCGTGGTGCAGCGAGACCCAGGTCGCGCCGCTCGCGGTGTTGAGCAGGGCGTTGAGCAGCGGCCAGTCGGACACGGCGTCGGAACCGTCCTGCATGGCTTCGGTTTCGCGGTTCGGGCTTGCGACCGAGCCGGAGTCGAGGTGGTCGCGGCCGATCACGATAGGTGCCGACAGCTCACCGCTGCGTACCATTTCGTTGAACGCCAGGCCGAGCTTGGCGCGCTGGCCCAGGCCAACCCAGCAGATACGCGCCGGCAGACCCTGGAAGCTGATGCGCTCGCGGGCCATGTCCAGCCAGTTGTGCAGGTGCGCGTCGTCCGGGATCAGCTCTTTGACTTTGGCGTCGGTCTTGTAGATGTCTTGCGGGTCGCCGGACAGTGCTGCCCAACGGAACGGGCCGATGCCACGGCAGAACAGCGGGCGGATGTACGCCGGCACAAAGCCTGGGAAGTCGAACGCGTTCTCGACGCCTTCTTCCTGGGCCATCTGGCGGATGTTGTTGCCGTAGTCGAAGGTCGGGATGCCTTGCTTCTGGAATTCCAGCATCGCCTTGACGTGCACGGCCATCGACTGTTTGGCGGCCTTGATCACGGCGGCTGGCTCAGTCTTGGCGCGGGCGCGGTATTCGTCCCAGCTCCAGCCGGCCGGCAGGTAGCCGTTGAGCGGGTCGTGGGCGCTGGTCTGGTCGGTGACCATGTCCGGGCGTACGCCGCGCTTGACCAGTTCCGGCAGGATTTCCGCCGCGTTACCCAGCAGGGCAATGGAGATGGCCTTGCCTTCCTTGGTGTACTTGGCGATACGCGCCAGGGCGTCGTCGAGGTCGGTGGCTTGTTCGTCGACATAACGGCTGTTCAGGCGGAAGTCGATACTGACCTGCTGGCACTCGATGTTCAGCGAGCATGCACCCGCCAGGGTCGCGGCCAACGGCTGGGCGCCGCCCATGCCACCGAGGCCGGCGGTGAGGACCCAGCGGCCCTTGAGGTTGGAATCGTAGTGCTGGCGGCCGGCTTCGACGAAGGTTTCGTAGGTGCCCTGCACGATGCCTTGGCTACCGATGTAGATCCAGCTGCCGGCGGTCATCTGGCCGTACATGGCCAGGCCCTTGGCATCCAGTTCGTTGAAGTGTTCCCAGCTCGCCCAGTGCGGCACCAGGTTGGAGTTGGCGATCAGCACGCGCGGGGCGTTGCTGTGGGTCTTGAACACGCCGACCGGCTTGCCGGATTGCACCAGCAGGGTTTCGTCGTCGTTCAGGTGAGTGAGGCTCTCGACGATCTGGTCGTAGCACTCCCAATTGCGCGCCGCACGGCCAATACCGCCGTACACCACCAGCTCCTTCGGGTTCTCGGCCACTTGCGGGTCGAGGTTGTTCATCAACATGCGCAGCGGCGCTTCAGTCAGCCAGCTTTTGGCGGTGAGCTTGTTACCGCGGGCCGCGCGGATTTCGACGTCACGGTATTTTGTAGGCCTGGCTTTAGAAAAATCGGTCACGGCTGGACTCCTCGGCATGATGCGCGAACAGGGATGGTGCGAAGGAGAGTCTTACGCACACATCTTTACTTGTACATACAAGCATATGCAATCAAGCGGCCAACTTTTTCGGCGAGTCGTTTGGATTTTTTTCGAAAGCGTGTGCGAGCCTTGGAAAATAAGGCTTCGAGGCTTGATGAAATTTCTTACGAAGGAGTTTCGCTACGGGAGGGGTTCGTCACCAACGCGTGGTTTTGCGCCACGCTGGGGCATTCGGTAACAAATTGGTGCGCAGGCTGGAAACAGTTTTCTGCTCACCACAAAACAACTGTGGGAGCAGGCTTGCCCGCGATAGCAGTGTGTCGATCAGCACACCCCATGCTGATACACCGCTATCGCAGGCAAGCCTGCTCCCACCGCTTTTTAATCGTGTTGAGTCAGTTCGATGATGCAACTGCGGCCGCTGACCGAGATATCCAGCAGGCCAGTGTTACCGTCCACTTGCAGGCAGTCGTGATGGCCAAGCACGTGGTCCAGCACCTTCACTTCATCCGCCACGCTGAACACCAGCACCGTGTGCGCCGTGCTGAAAAAGCGCTGCACGCCGTCAATCCACTGCAAGCGTGCGTGGTAGCGCTGGGGCGAGTAGATCAGGTTGAAATCGCGGATCGGCCCCGTGATCAAGCGGCACGACACTTGGCTGTCGCCCTTGAACGCAAAGGGTTGCAGCGGCAACAGGCCGAGCTGTTCCTCGCCATCCACGGTGAGCACCATGCCGGCGCCCTTGATCACGGTGATCACGCGCTGATAACCGGCAAAGGTGGAAAACCCACCCGACTCGGCGATATCGGCAATCGACAGGCGCCAGCCAAAGCCATCCAGGCCGGTACCGGCGTCACGGGTGATTTCTTTGGTGCTGCCACCGCCGTTTTTCCACGGCATGCGCACGTAATCGGCGGCGCGCCAGACTTTCACTGCACTCATTTACTGAAACGTCCTTCCAGGCTATGACGGGAACCGGGGTGGATCAAACGCGCGGCGGTCACCGGCTGGCGACCCGACCAGGTGCGTCGGCGAATCAACAGGCAGGGCTCGCTCGGCTCGATCTGCAGCAACTTGCACTCGGCGGCGTCGGCGAGAATCGCCTCGACCACGTGCTCGCCTTCGGTCAGCGGTGCGACCTGGTTCAGATAGGCGTAGGGGGTTTGCTGGGTGAAGTCCTGCTGCAGGTACTCCGGCGCGACCAGGGCGTTGACGAAACGGTCTTCGATTTGCACCGGAATGTCGTTTTCAAAGTGCACGATCAGCGAATGAAACACCCGTCCGCCTTCGCGCATTTCCAGCGCTACGGCGCGTTCGGAGCCGGCTGCTTCCTCACCAAGGTGAATGACCTGGCAAGTATGCCGATGCCCACGGGAGGCGATTTCATCGGCGATGTTGTGCACCTCGAACAGTGCCGACTGGCTCTTGGGTTCGGCGACGAACGTGCCGACACCTTGCATGCGCACCAGCAAACCTTCGGCGGTGAGCTCGCGCAGGGCGCGGTTGATGGTCATGCGGCTGAAGCCCAGCTGGCTGACCAGCTCGCTCTCCGACGGCACGCGGTAATGGGGCGGCCAGTTGCCGTTGAGGATCTGCTGGCTGATCATCTGTTTGACGCGGGCGTACAAGGGCGCCGGACTTTCGTCCATGTGGGCAGCCAGTGAAGACTTGGCGGGCGGAGTCGGCACAGGGAATCCTTGCAAGAGGAAAAGATGCATAGATTGCCGGAGTTTACCGAGCAGGCAAACGTCTGTATATGTATATACAAATAAACACACGACCGGGGTGACATGATCATGTCCGCTTTCTTTGCCGAACGCGCACTGCTGCCTAATGGATGGGCCAACGATGTACGCTTTGAAGTCAGCGCCGATGGCCTGCTGACCCACGTTGAGCCCAACGCCAGTGCAGACGGCGCCGAACGGCTCAGGGGCCCGGTATTGGCGGGCATGCCGAACCTGCACTCCCACGCGTTCCAGCGCGCCATGGCGGGGCTGGCGGAAGTCGCCGGCAACCCGAATGACAGCTTCTGGACCTGGCGCGACCTGATGTACCGCATGGTTGGCAAGGTCAGCCCGGAGCAATTGCAGGTCATCGCCCGGCAGCTGTACATCGAGATGCTCAAGGCCGGCTATACCTCGGTGGCTGAGTTCCACTACGTGCACCATGACGTCAGTGGCCAGCCCTATGCTGACCGCACGGAGCTGTCGCGGCAGATCAGCCACGCGGCCGCCAGCAGTGGCATCGGGCTGACATTGGTGCCGGTGCTCTACACCCACTCGGGATTTGGCGGCCAGGCACCCAATGAAGGCCAGCGCCGGTTTATCAACAGCACGGAAAACTACCTGGACCTGCAAGCGCGCCTGAAACCGATTCTCGCCGCGCAACCGGCGCAGCAGCTGGGGTTGTGCTTTCACTCCCTGCGCGCGGTGACCCCGCAACAAATCAACGACGTGCTGGCCGCCAGCGACAAAGCTTGCCCGGTGCATATCCACATTGCCGAGCAGCAAAAGGAAGTCGACGATTGCCTGGCCTGGAGCGGCAAACGCCCGCTGCAATGGCTGTATGACAATGTCGAGGTGGATGAGCGCTGGTGCCTGGTGCACGCCACTCACGCGGATACCGACGAAGTGGCCCGCATGGCCAAGAGCCGCGCGATTGCCGGTTTGTGCCTGACCACCGAAGCCAACCTGGGCGACGGGATCTTCCCGGCCGTGGACTTTCTGGCACAGGGCGGCCGCATTGGGATCGGCTCCGACAGCCACGTCTCACTGAGCGTGGTCGAAGAATTGCGCTGGCTGGAATACGGCCAGCGCCTGCGCGACCAGCGGCGCAATCGCTTGTATCGCAGCGATCAGCCGATGGTCGGCCGCACACTGTTCGATGCCGCGCTGGACGGTGGCGCACAGGCGCTGGGGCAGCCGATTGGTCGACTGGAAGTGGGTAAGCGTGCGGATTGGATCGTGCTGGACGGCAATGATCCGTACCTGGCCACGGCGAGTGAAGACGGGATCCTGAATCGCTGGCTGTTCGCCGGTGGTGATCGGCAAGTGCGCGATGTGCTGGTCAACGGTAAATGGGTAGTACGGGATGGGCGCCATGCAGGCGAGGAAGAAAGCAGCCGGGCATTCACGCAAGTCTTGAGGGATTTGCTCGGCTGACGGGCGACACAAAAAAACAGGGGAGCTGGCAAGCCAGCTCCCCTATTGGATTGAGGGTTCCCTCAGTTACTGCGAGGTCTTGGCCATCTGCTTGTCCGACGTACGCCAGATCAAGCGTGTGGTGTCATACCCCTGTTGCCGCGCCCTGCTGAGCAGGTCTTCGCGGGTGTCGGCATTCACCGTCGGCGTGCGCGACAGGATCCACATGTAGCGCCGGCTCGGGCTGCCTACGATGGCGGTCTTGTAGTCATCGCTGACGTACAGCACCCAGTAGTCGCCCTTGGCGACGCCGGGCAGCAGCGCGGTAAACCAGTTATTGAATTCAACCCAGAGCTTGTCGGTCTTGCCCGGCACTTGCGGCGTGGCCGTGCCTTTGGCTTCTTCCCACTTCCACTCGCTGGTCAGGCAGCGGTTGAACACCGACATATCGCCATCGGGCAGCAGTGTGTAGCGGGCTTCGGACTGCGCGCAGTTGCGCTGGAAGTACATCGGCAATCGGGCCAACTCATACCAGGTGCCCTGGTAACGCTTGAGATTGACGTTGCTCGCGGTCTTGGGTTGCAGATCATCGCCAGAATGACTGGCGCAGCCCGCCAAAAACAGGCTGGCACAAAGGCACAAAACAAAACGCATCATTCTTCTTCTCCCGCAGGCTCTCGCCCCGGTTTACTTCAGGCCTTGCCCGGAAAACATCAGAACTTTGTCACCGGCATATTGAACGCTGATAAAGCTGTTTTTATCGCCCCACGTGCAGCTGGACATGCCCAGTGCGCCAGAACAATCGGTCGGCTTACCCAGCAGCGACTCCACCTCGGCCTTGGCCATGCCAGCCGACAACTTTGCGTAATTTTCCTGGTTGACCTTGCTGCAAGCGGCCAACAGCACGCAAAAAGCCAGCAAAGCGAGACGGCGTAACGACATGGAAAAACTCCTGGAGGGACGAAGCAGCTTCGGTATCTGCCAGAAGCTTAGAAGGGAAAAGAGGTGTCTGGTTCCCGACGAACGAAAACAAAAAAGCCCCGAAAACGCTGAAACGTTTCGGGGCTTCTTTAACGGTGAACCGGCTCACAACACGGCCGATAAACTATCGCCGTGGGTTATGCCTTGTGATAGGCCGTCACGCGCTCAACTTCTTCCTTGGAACCCAGGAACACCGCCACACGCTGGTGCAGGCCTTCAGGCTGGATGTCGAGGATGCGCTGGTGGCCGTCGGTGGACGCACCGCCCGCCTGCTCTACCAGGAACGACATCGGGTTGGCTTCGTACATCAGGCGCAGCTTGCCTGGCTTGGACGGCTCGCGGCTGTCGCGTGGGTACATGAACAAGCCACCACGGGTCAGGATGCGGTGTACGTCAGCGACCATCGCAGCCACCCAGCGCATGTTGAAGTTCTTCTTCAACGGGCCTTCCTCGCCCTCCATCAGTTCGTTGACGTAGCGCTGTACCGGGGCTTCCCAGTGACGCTGGTTGGACATGTTGATCGCGAATTCCTGGGTCGAGGCAGGGATCGAGATGTCTTCGTGGGTCAGTACGAAGCTGCCCATTTCACGGTCCAGGGTGAAGCCCTTGACGCCGTCGCCCAGGGTCAGCACCAGCATGGTCTGCGGGCCGTAGATCGCGTAGCCGGCAGCGACCTGCTCGGTGCCTGGCTGCAGGAAGGCCTTTTCGTTCAGGGCTTCGTTCTGGCTCAGGTATTCGTTCGGGCAACGCAGTACCGAGAAAATGGTGCCGACCGGCGCGTTGATGTCGATGTTCGACGAACCGTCCAGCGGGTCGAATACCAACAGGTAGGCGCCTTTCGGGTATTTGCCCGGAATCTGGTAGGCATTGTCCATTTCTTCGGACGCCATGCCGGCCAGGTGACCGCCCCATTCGTTGGCTTCGAGCAGGATCTCGTTGGAGAGTACGTCGAGCTTCTTCTGTACTTCGCCCTGCACGTTTTCAGTGCCCATGCTGCCCAGGACACCACCCAGTGCGCCTTTGGAGACGGCGTGGCTGATTTCCTTGCAAGCACGCGCCACCACTTCGATAAGGAAGCGCAGATCGGCAGGCGTGTTGTTGCTGCGGGTCTGCTCAATCAAATAGCGACTCAAGGTAACGCGGGACATGGAAGGCTCCGGAGAATGGGGGGGCTAAAAACCCGCGCAGTTTAACGCGAGTCGGGGCGTATTTCCTCCTATCAGAGGATTTAAACCCAATAGAGTTCATGGACTTTATTTAACGTGCCACCGGCGGCTTGCGCAGCAAACTGTAGGCCATGCCTCCCAGCGCCGCCACACCCAGCAGGAGTACGGCCCACAGGCCGAGCTTCTTCCAGTCGGTGCCGGCCTCGGTCGGCGCCACCACGGCCGGCGATTTGACCACCACCTCCGTCGACAACGTGGCCTGGCCCAGCGCCTTGACGCGCGCGGCGCTGTAATCGGGAATCAGCGTCGACAGCGGCAGGTTCGCCGCCTTCACCGAGCCATTGCCCAACGCCAGCGTGAACGGCGGCTCACCCCGCGCCAGGAACACCAACTGCGTGGCGCGCACGGCAAAACGCAGGGCCGGTGCTTCAACGCCCAGGCCACCGCCGCGCTCGTCCACCTGCAATTTCAACTGGTTGACCACCTGGCCAGGCAAACGCAGCTCATCCTGCACCACGTCCTGGCCGTTCTGGGTCAGGCGGTACAGCAAGCCATTGCTCAACGGTTGCCAGGCCTGCTGGCTGTCCCGCCGCCCTGCCAAGGTCACCGGCGCCAAGGTGTTGGGCTGCTTCAATTCAACCCGCAAGCGCTCGACATTCAGCCCCACCGGCAACTGCCAACTGTACTCCCCCGCCTTGAGCCGCGACCCCGCCAACGGCTGCGACCACACCAACGGCAGCGGCAGACTGCTGCTCGATGCACTCACCAGCTTGGCCGAGGTCAGGCGCGGCGCCGCCTGGCCTTGCCACATCAGGCGCAGGTAGCGTGCCGACTGCCCTGGCAAGCTGACGTCATGCTGCTCGACTCGCTCATCGGCAAACGACAAGCGCGCCACCTGTCCATCGCCCCAGGATTCCCAGTGCTGCAAGTCATCGCTGGCTTCGATGCTGAAACGCTGGAAGCCCTCGTGCTCGCGGCTCCAGTCGAGGCTCAACTGCTGCAATGGCGCCTTGATCGCGCTGGCATCCAGCACCCAGCCGCGCAATACCTGCTTGCCGGGCTTCGCGCCGCTCGAGGGTTTGATTTCCACCAGCGTGCCCGCCGTGGTGGCTTTCATCGTCACGCCAGGCGAAGCGTCATGGGTATCGGAGGCGTACAGCGGGAACCACTTCACGTCAGTGACGTTGCGGCTTTCGGTGCGTTCGGAGGTCTGGCGCGACAGCGCATAGGCTTGCGGCTCGCCGGCGGCGTTGAACACGCGCACATCGCTCAGGTCAGCCTGGCGCGCGGCCAACTGCACGGCGAGCGGCAACTCCAGGCGATACCAAGGGCCGTTGCCACTCACCGCCAGCGGTACCTGGGTGGTGAAATCGGCCGGGGTTTCCTGCGCCCACACGGCCAACGTCGTACACAAGCCCACCGCAATTACGCTCAACTTACCGATCAAGAGGCTGCTCCTTCAGTTTCCAATACAGGTTCGGCACGCTTGGGCGGCAGCGGCGCAAAGTAGCCCACCACCAGCAACAGCCCGCCCACGCCGATGAACGACACGATCCGCGCCAGGCCGCCGCGGTTGCTCAGTTCGACAAAGAACAGTTTGGCGACCACTACCGCAATCAACACCGCCCCGATCAACCACACTTCGCGACGATGGCGCAGGTGACCACCGATCATCAACCCGAGGGCGATGAGGGTCCAGACGATCGACAGGCCGGCCTGAACCAGCATCGACGCCAGCAACGCATCCAGATGGAACGGCACGCCGCCCCAATGGTGGGCCGTGCGCATCACCAACGCGGTGAAGAAGGCAAACAGCGAAACGCCCGCGACACCCTGGGCGATCAACTCGGCACGTGGCCCACGTTGCGGCGCCACGCTGCGCGACCACAGGTACACACCCAGCAGCGCAAACAGCAGGCCCAGGTCCAACGGGTTGAGCAGCGGCACATAGGGCAAAGGGTTCGCCGTGCCGTCACTGAAGCTGTTCGCCAGCCAGAACCAGCCGAGCATCAGCACTGCCAGCGGCAAGGCGGCCAGCACGCGGTACTCACGCGGGTACGCCGCCACTGGCCATGGCCAGGTGCGCGGCGCGGCGGCCAGCACCAGATACAAGCTGGGCAGCATCGCCCAGCCCAGCCAGCGCCAGGCGTTGTATTCACTCGAGAGCCGCAACAGGCCGTAACGCAGCTCCAGCGCCAGCACGCCGATCAGCATCCAGCAGCCCAGCACATGGGCCACGCTCAGCACCCTGGCCGGCACACTCGCCGCCAGACGCCGCAACGCGATGAAGTGCACCACGAACACCGCCAGCCAAGCCAGCCAGCCGTAGTGCGCCGCCGGGTGATAGTAGTTGTGCGCCGAGACCAGCAGCACCACGCCCGCCGCCGGCATCAGCAAGGCGCATAGCACACCGAGCGACGCCCAGTGCAGCCGCGTCGCCAGCAGCGCCCAGATCGCCACGCTCAGCGCCGCGATGCCGAGCAAGGCCGGGCCCTGCAGCTCGTCAGGAAGAAACCGCAGCACTTCACCGACCAACGCCAGCGTCCACCAGGCCGTGCCCCACACCAACAGCAGGTCGGACAGACGCTGCAGCTTCAGCACAGCGAACACCGGCGCATGCGGCTCACGCTGCAAACGCCAGGCGCCGACCAGGGCAGCCAGGCCCAGCACCATCGGTGTCCAGAACCCGCTGTGGGCCAGCGGCCGCAAACCCTCGCTGGTCAACGGCCCCAGCAGTTGCGGCACTGCCAGCAGGAACGCGCTGCCTCCGATCACCTGCAACAGCAAGCCAAAGACGAAACTGACGCGCTGCTGCAAGTGCAGGCTCAGCCAGATGATCAACACGCCACTGGCCGCCCACACCGCGCTGGCGCTTTCCCACGGCAACACGAACAGCACCGCGAGGTTGATCAGCACCAAGCCGGCCAGCAGCACCACCGACAGCCCACGCAGCAAGCGCACGTCGCCGCGCACGCTGTCATCGCGGGCCGCCAGCAACATACCCCCGATCAGGGCCAGGCCGATCAGCGAGGCGGTCAGCAAACCACTCCAGCCCGCATTGAAGACCGCCGCGCCGTCACCGCCTTGCAAGCGCAGCAGGAACACAGCACCGCCGAGCAACTGCACCGCGAATGCCGTGAACAGAAAGGTGCGCGAGCCAATGCGCAGGCCGACGAACAACGTTACCAGACCGGCGATTGCCCAACTGATCGCGGTGCCTTGGGTCAGCCAAAAGAACGGTGCAAGCAGGTACAAAAAGCCCAGGCCCAGGCTCGCCAGCACGGGCAGGCCCTTGCGCTCCCACGCTGCAGCCTGCTGCGCCGAGGCCTTGCGCAACTGGTCGAAGCTGAACAGCAACGCCGCGCCGAGCAGCAGCGCCCCCAGCGGGGCGCCGTCGAGCAAGGTGTGCTCGCCGATGCGCAGTTCACTGAGGAATGCCAACGCCGAACCCACTTGCAGCAACAAGCCGAAGGCACGCGCCAATGGCCGCTCCTGACGCAAGCCGAGCCAGAAGATCCCGGCGCCTTCGACCGCCCAGGCGGCGGCAGTCCAGCGCGCATCGAGACCCAACGGAATGGCCAGGCTGGCAAAGATCACCCCCAGCGCCAGGCAGGTTTCCGCCAGCAGCAACGCGCGCCCGCCACCCAACAGGCGAGCCAGGCCCATGTAGATGATCCCCAGGCCCAACGCGCTGAACGCAGCAGCAAACTCCAGGTGCTGCACCAGTGCGAACTGCAGGCCGAACCCCACCAGCGGCGGGCCAAACAGCATACTGCCGTCGACATAGTGCCCCTTGGCCAGCGACCAACGCAGCAGTGCGGCCCGGCTGTCATCGTCGGGCGCGTCACGCATTTCCAGCAATGTGCGCCGGGCGAACAACAGGCCGATGGCCAGGTACATCAGGAAAAACAGGATCAGGAACGGCTCGGTGCTCCACAGCAATTCGGGCGTGTAGGAGCGCATGCCCCAGGCGAAGCCGATGCCAAAGGTGCCGACAAAACCGATCAGGTTGAGCAGGCGCCAGGCCTTGAACCACGCAATGGCAAGGATGCCGGCGTTGAGCAGGGCGAAATAACTGAACAGCGCCACATGGTTGCCGGCACCGGTTGAGGTGAGGATCGGCGCCGCAAAGCCGCCCAGCGCCGCCGCACAGGCCAGCCCCAGCGCATCCTGGGTAATCGCCAGGATCGCCGAGAACACCGTGACCGCCACCAGCAGCCCCAGCGCCGCGCTCGGGTCGATCAAGGGGTGCAGGCGCATCGCGGCAAACACCGTCAGGTACAGCACCGCAATCCCGGTCCCCTGCAGCATCAGTCCGTAGTTGCTGTTGCGCAGCCGCAGCCACCAGCCCAGGCCCAGCAGGCCCAATGCGGCAGCGGCAACGCCGGCGTAACGCAGTTCGATCGGCACCACCATGCCTTCGGTGGCGTAGCGCAGCAGGAACGCCAGGCCGAGAAACAACAGCACCACGCCGACACGCAGCACGGTATTGCCGCCAAACAGCCAATTGCGTGCGCCGCTGATCGCGCGTTCGATCAGGTTGGGGCCGCGGGGGATTGCAGGTTCCTGGGCGCGCGGCGTGGGCGCGGGAGTCCACACGTCATCCGGCAGCGGTTGGCTGGCTTCGACAGCCGCAACGACGGGGGGTATTTCTGCTTCTGCTGGCAACTCCCACACAAGCTCTGGAGCCTGGGTGACAGGCGTCGGCTCAGGGATAAGCGGTGCGACACTCACAGGGCTGGCCGGCGTGGGCACTTCCAATTGCCGCAGGCGCTCACCCAGCGCGATCAGCGCTTTCTGCGTGGTTTCCAACTGACGTGCCTGCTGATCCGCCTGGGCCGAGAGCTTCGCCAGGCGAATCGCCTGTCCCACGCCCAACCCCAACAGCGCACCGAAACCGGCATCGGAGAACGACTCATCGAGCGTCCAGCCGAGCACCAGGCCAATCAGCGTGAAAATCCATTGCATGGTCGATATCCCTAAGCAGCCCGAGGCGGGCGAACTGGCGCCTAGTATATCGACGCAGACCCCATGTGGAAGCACGCTTATGTGGGCGCCGGGCTTGCCCGCGATGCAGACACGTCGGCGTATCAGTCACACCGAGGTGATGCTATCGCAGGCGAGCCAGCGCCCACATAAACCCGCACACATGTTCAGGTCAGCGATGTTTAGTCGAGGGCTTTCCAGATCTCGGTCGCGTACTCCCTGATGGTCCGGTCCGAGCTGAACCAACCCATCCGCGCCGTATTCAGCACTGCCGAACGCCACCATGCCTTGGAGTCGTGCCAATGCGCTTCGACCCGCGCCTGGGCGTCCCAGTAGGAATCGAAGTCGGCACACACCAGGAAGCGGTCGTAGTCGACCAGCCCGTCGATCAGGCCGACATAACGGCCCGGGTCATCCGGCGAGAACACCCCACCGCGAATCGCCTGCAGTACATCGTTGAGCCGATGCGATGCGGCAATCTCCGGCCCGGCGTTGAACTCACCGGCGTGCTTGCGGGCTTCCACCTGCTGCGCGCTGAGGCCGAAGATAAACATGTGCTCGGCGCCCACGCGCTCGTGCATTTCCACGTTGGCGCCGTCCATGGTGCCGATGGTCAGCGCGCCGTTGAGGCCAAACTTCATGTTACTGGTGCCCGAGGCTTCAAAGCCGGCGGTGGAAATCTGCTCCGACAAGTCCGCCGCCGGGATGATGCTTTCCGCCAGGCTGACGTTGTAGTTGGGCAGGAACACCACCTTGAGCAAACCGCGCACGGTCGGGTCATTGTTCACGGTGCGCGCAATGTCGTTGGTCAGCTTGATGATCAACTTGGCCTGGTGATAACTGGCCGCCGCCTTGCCCGCGAAGATCTTCACGCGCGGCACCCAGTCGGTGCCAGGTTCGGCACGGATCGCCTGGTACAGCGCCACGGTGTGCAACAGGTTCAGCAGTTGGCGCTTGTACTCGTGGATGCGCTTGACCTGCACGTCGAACATCGCCGCCGGGTTGATCGCGATTCCCAACCGCTCATGAATGATGTCGGCCAAGGCCCGCTTGCTGTGCAGCCGCTGCTCGGCAAACGCCTTGCGAAAGGTCTGCTTATCGGCAAAGGGCTCCAGCTCCACCAGGCGCTCTTCGGGCTTGTCGAGAATGTCCGGGCCCAGCGCCTCCACCAGCATCGAGGTGAGCTTGGGGTTGGCCTGGTACAGCCAGCGGCGGAAGGTGATGCCGTTGGTTTTGTTGTTGATGCGCTCCGGGTAGAGCTTGTGCAATTCGGAGAACACCGTGCTGCGCATCAACTGGGTGTGCAGGCCGGACACGCCGTTGACACTGTGGGAGCCGAGAAACGCGAGGTTACCCATGCGCACGCGGCGGCCGTTGTCTTCTTCGATCAGCGACACCGCGCGCAGCACGTCAAAGTCGTGGATGCCTTTGGCGCGCAGCGAGTCGATGTGCTGGGCGTTGATCAGGTAGATGATCTGCATGTGCCGCGGCAGCATGCGTTCCATCAGGCCGACCGGCCAGGTTTCCAGCGCTTCGGGCAGCAGCGTGTGGTTGGTGTACGACAAGGTTTCGACGGTGACATCCCAGGCGGCTTCCCATGGAATGTCGTGCAGGTCGACCAACTGGCGCATCAACTCGGCGACGGCGATGGACGGGTGGGTGTCGTTGAGCTGGATCGCCGCGTGCTCGCCCAGGCTCAGCACCGAGCCGTGCATGTTCTTGTGGCGGCGCAGCAGGTCCTGCAGCGAAGCCGAGACGAAGAAATATTCCTGGCGCAGGCGCAATTCCTGCCCCGCTTCGGTGCTGTCGGCCGGGTAAAGCACGCGCGAGATGCTTTCGGCGCGGGCCACTTCGGCCACCGCACCCAGGTGGTCACCGGCGTTGAAGCGCTCCAGGTGCAGGTCTTCCACCGCCCGCGCACGCCACAACCGCAGGGTATTCACACTGGCGCCGCGCCAGCCGACCACCGGGGTGTCGTAGGCAACGGCGCGCACGGTTTCGTTGGGCGACCACACCTGGATCATCTTGCCGGAAGCGTCCGCCAGGGTTTCGACGCTGCCGCCAAAGCCGATCGGGTAAATCACTTCGGCACGCTCGAATTCCCACGGGTTGCCGAAATCCAGCCAGCGTTCGGTTTGCTCCTGCTGCCAGCCATCGACAATCGCCTGGCGGAACAAGCCGTGTTCATAGCGGATGCCATAGCCATGGCCGGCAATGCCCAGGGTCGACATGCTTTCCATGAAGCAGGCCGCGAGACGGCCCAGACCGCCGTTGCCGAGCGCCGCGTCGGGCTCCAGCAGGCGGATGCGCTCCAGGTCCACGCCCAGCTCGGACAGGGCTTCGCGCGCAATTTCCAGCACGCCAAGGTTGCTCAGGCTGTCGTAGAGCAAGCGGCCGATAAGGAATTCCAGCGAGAGGTAATACACCCGCTTCTGGCCCTTGCGGTAGATCCGCCGCGTGTGGTCCATCCAGTGGTCGACCATCTGGTCGCGGGCGGCCAGGGCAATGGCTTCGAACCAGTCATGGTCGAAGGCGTGATCCGGGTCCTTGCCCACCGCGTAGGTGAGTTTGGTCAAGACGGCATCGCGAAATGCGGCTACCTCTGCTTCTCGTGCAAGTGGTTCCTGAGACATCAAATGCGACCTCGGGCGAGATAGAAGGAGTTGCTAGAGCCTAGACGGTCTGACAGACGGTAGACGCTCTGGTTCGGCAGTTTTTTAACTCATTCACCTTTGCGGGAATTAGATGCAGGGGCCGTGCCTGCTTTCCCCTGGCGCACCGTTGGAGATGAAATCTGCAAAATATTGTTCAAAAAATCACCAATCCCGGTATGATCGCGCGCCCGGATATCGCCCCACCTTGGAACCCTGATGAAGCCTCAACTGATCGCCGCCGCGGAACTCGACCGTCTCGAGACCTGGCAGAAATATTCCGCCCACATGTGCGGTGGCTGCGTGTCCAGCTGCTGCACGCTGCCGGTCGAGGTGAAGATCAAGGACCTGATCCGCATTGGCATCGTCGATGAGTTCGAGCGCGGCGACCCGCCGAAGAACATCGCCAAGCGTTTGCAGAAGGAAGGCATCGTCGAGCGCTTCAATTCCAAGTCGGAAATATTCACCCTGCAGCGCATGAGCAACAACGATTGCCTGTACCTGGATCGTAAGACGCGTTTCTGCACTATTTATGACAAGCGCCCGGACACCTGCCGCAACCACCCCAAGATCGGCCCGCGCCCAGGGTATTGCGCGTACAAGCCGAAGGAAGTGGTGCGCGAAACCAAGTTCAAGACCCTCGACAAGTTCTGATCCAAAACCCACCCCTTTGGCAGGCGGGCCTGCTCTGATGAGCGGGCTCGCTGTGATGAACGAGCCTGTTGTGGTGGACGGGCTTGTTGTGATGAACGAGCCTGTTGTGGCGAGCGGGCTTGCCCCGCGTTGGGCTGCGCAGCGGCCCCAAACCCAAACACCTCGGTTTGCCTGAAACAACGCACCGATTCCTGGAGGGGCCGCTTCGCAGCCCAACGCGGGGCAAGCCCGCTCACCACAACAAGCCGCCGCCCCCCCCCAAGAAGCAGGCATAAAAAAACGCCCCCGGCCTTTCGACCGGGGGCGTTTTTCATTCAGCCTGAGTTAACTCAGTTCTTGGCTTTCTTGGCAGCGCGGGTACGCTCGCCTTCGTCCAGGATCTTCTTACGCAGGCGGATCGACTTCGGCGTCACTTCGCACAGCTCGTCGTCCTGGATGAATTCCAGGGCCTGTTCCAGGGTGAAGCGAACAGGTGGAACCAGGGCGATGGTTTCGTCTTTACCCGAAGCACGCATGTTGTCGAGCTTCTTGCCTTTGGTTGGGTTGACGCCCATGTCGTTGTCACGGCTGTTCAGACCAACGATCTGGCCGTTGTAGATCTCTTGACCGTGTTCAACGAACAGCTTGCCACGCGCCTGCAGGGTTTCCAGGGAGTAGGTCAGTGCCTTGCCGGTTTCAACCGATACCAGAACACCGTTCTGACGGCCGGACATGTCGCCGGACTTCATGGTGTCGTAGCGATCGAAGATCGAGGTCAGGATGCCAGCACCGTTGGTCAGGGTCAGGAACTGGTTACGGAAACCGATCAGACCACGAGCAGGGATGTTGTATTCCAGACGTACACGGCCTTTGCCATCCGGCACCATGTTGGTCAGGTCGCCCTTACGCAGGCCCATCTCTTCCATGACCTTGCCCTGGGATTCTTCAGGGGTGTCGATGGTCACGTTTTCGAACGGTTCCTGCTTCACGCCGTCAACCTGACGGATGATCACTTCAGGACGACCAACGCCCATTTCGAAGCCTTCGCGACGCATGGTTTCGATCAGTACCGAGAGGTGCAGCTCACCACGGCCGGAAACCTTGAACTTGTCAGCCGAGTCGCCTTCTTCAACGCGCAGAGCAACGTTGTACAGCAGCTCTTTGTCCAGACGCTCCTTGATGTTACGGGAGGTCACGAACTTGCCTTCTTTACCGCAGAATGGCGAGTCGTTTACCTGGAAGGTCATGGAAACGGTTGGCTCGTCAACGGTCAGAGGCTTCATCGCCTCGACAGCGTCCGGGTGGCACAGGGTGTCGGAGATGAACAGCGAGTCCATACCGCTGATGCACACGATGTCGCCAGCAGCCGCTTCTTCAACGTCGATGCGGTGCAGACCGTGGTGACCCATCAGCTTCAGGATACGACCGTTGCGCTTCTTGCCGTCGGCGCCGATAGCGACAACCGGGGTGTTCGGCTTGACGCGACCACGAGCGATACGGCCAACGCCGATAACACCCAGGAAGCTGTTGTAGTCCAGTGCGGAGATTTGCATCTGGAACGGACCGTCACGGTCAACAGCCGGCGCAGGTACGTTGTCGACGATCGACTGGTACAGCGGGGTCATGTCTTCAGCCATGTCGGTGTGGTCCAGACCGGCAATACCGTTCAGGGCCGAGGCGTAGACGACTTTGAAGTCCAGCTGTTCTTCGGTGGCACCCAGGTTGTCGAACAGGTCGAAGATCTGGTCCAGAACCCAGTCCGGACGCGCGCCTGGACGGTCAACCTTGTTGATGCACACGATCGGACGCAGGCCGGCTTCGAATGCCTTCTTGGTCACGAAACGGGTTTGCGGCATAGGGCCGTCTTGAGCGTCAACCAGCAGCAGAACGGAGTCAACCATCGACATTACGCGTTCTACTTCGCCGCCGAAGTCGGCGTGGCCCGGGGTATCCACGATGTTGATGTGGTAGCCGTTCCAGTTGATAGCGGTGTTTTTTGCCAGGATGGTAATACCGCGCTCTTTTTCCTGGTCGTTGGAGTCCATCACGCGCTCGTCGTTGAGCTCGTTGCGCTCCAGGGTGCCGGATTGACGCAGGAGTTTGTCTACCAGGGTGGTTTTACCATGGTCAACGTGAGCAATGATGGCGATGTTACGTAGATTTTCGATCACTTGTGTATCTCGATCAGAGGATTCGGTGTGCTGACAGGTCGTGGCAGCGATTAACAGTAGAGTCAGGCCTTGCCGTTACAGCTTGACGGCAGAGTCGGGGGGCCGGTGACGCAGGCCACAGGCAAACAGCCCCGGGCTCTTAGCTCGGTCGATAAACGCGCACATTGGCATACCCCTCACTGAGCAAATGGTGAGCATGCAGGCGACTCATCACGCCTTTGTCGCAATACAGCAGGTACTGACGGCTGTTATCCAGTTCCTTGAAACGCGCGTTCAATGCATAGAACGGCAGCGTTTGTACGTCGATGCCGGCGATCTCCAGCGGCTCATCTTCAGCGGCATCCGGGTGACGGATGTCGACGACGATCTGGCCGGCCAGGGCTTCGCTGACTTCTTCGATCTGCACATCCTGGCCCAGTTCATCGATGACACGATCGATCGGGACCAGCTTGGCGTTCTCGAGCGCACGCTCCAGAATCGCCATGTCGAATTCTTTTTCTTCATGCTCCACGCGGTGACGCTTGGCGTGGGTCTTGGGGTTCACCGAGATGACCCCGCAGTACTCGGGCATGTGCTTGGCAAAGTCGGCGGTGCCGATCTGCTCTGCCAGGTCGATGATGTCCTGCTTGTGGCTGGCGATCAGCGGGCGCAAGACCAGCTTCTCGGTGACGCAATCGATGATCGACAGGTTCGGCAGCGTCTGGCTGGACACCTGGGAGATCGCTTCACCGGTCACCAGCGCGTCGATCTGCAGTTGATCGGCGATTCGGGACGCAGCGCGCAACATCATACGCTTCAATACTACGCCCATATGACTGTTATCGACTTTGCCGAGAATTTCGCCCAGCACTTCCTCGAACGGTACGCTCACAAATAGCACGCGCTGGGAGCTGCCGTACTTCTTCCAGATAAAGTGCGCGACTTCCATCACGCCCAATTCGTGTGCACGCCCGCCCAGGTTAAAGAAGCAGAAGTGGCTCATCAGGCCGCGGCGCATGATCTGGTAGGCCGCCACCGTGGAATCGAAACCGCCGGACATCAGCACCAGGGTCTGTTCCAGGGCGCCCAGCGGGTAGCCGCCGATGCTGTCGTGCTGGCTGTGGATCACAAACAACCGTTGGTCGCGAATTTCCATGCGCACTTCAATTTGCGGCGCCTTGAGGGAAATTCCGGCGGCGCCGCACTCGCGACGCAGCTTGCTGCCGACGTATTTTTCGACATCCATGGAGCTGAACGGGTGCTTGCCGGCACGCTTGCAGCGCACCGAAAAAATCTTGCCTTCCAGCGCGCTGCCGTAGTGCTGCTTGCACTTTTCGGTGATGTCGTCGAAGTCGCCCAGCGGGTACTCGTCGACCTGCAGGAAATGCGCGATGCCCGGCATGCAGCTCAGGCGCTCAGTCATATCCTTCAAGGCTTTGGCGTCGGTTACGCGGGTTTCCAGCTCGAGGTTGTCCCACACGCCGTTCACCACCACAGCCGGGTCCAGATCGCGGAGCACGGCACGGATGTTCTTGGCCAACTGACGGATGAAACGCGTCCGTACCGGTCGGCTCTTGATGGTGATCTCGGGGAAGACTTTAACGATTAATTTCATGGAAACAGCGCGCGCAGGGCCTGCCGAAAAAGGGGGGCGCGGATTATAGCGGAAATCGCTCAAGGTTTAACCAGTTAATATGCATCAGCCGCTTCACGCACCAAAACGGGTCATTTACAGAAATTAACGCTACATTGCAGTGCGTTATTTATTCCGTTTCAGCGGATTGCACCTTTATAGGGGCCATTTTGAAGCAAAAAGGCCATGTTGGCGCACTGGCATGCAATTTGCTCTCTTGTGAGGCAGGTTGCCATGGCGGAGTATCCGCGCCGGCATCACCCACATTCTAAGGGCTAACTCCACTACCCCAGCCCGAAGCCACCCGGAGGACACCATGTCGAAGTCGGTTCAACTCATCAAAGATCATGACGTTAAATGGATTGATCTGCGCTTCACGGACACAAAAGGCACTCAGCACCACGTGACCATGCCGGCTCGCGACGCGCTGGATGATGCTTTCTTCGAAGAAGGCAAAATGTTCGACGGTTCCTCCATCGCCGGCTGGAAAGGCATCGAAGCTTCCGACATGATCCTGATGCCGGACGACAGCACTGCCGTACTGGACCCGTTCACTGAAGAAGCCACCCTGATCCTGGTGTGCGACGTGATCGAGCCTTCGACCATGCAAGGCTACGACCGCGACCCACGTGCGATCGCCAAGCGTGCCGAGGAATACCTGAAGTCCACCGGTATCGGTGACACCGTATTCGTAGGCCCAGAGCCAGAATTCTTCATCTTCGACCAAGTCAAGTTCAAGTCCGACATCTCCGGCTCGATGTTCAAGATCTACTCCGAGCAAGGTTCGTGGATGTCCGACCAGGACGTGGAAGGCGGCAACCATGGCCACCGTCCAGGTATCAAAGGCGGCTACTTCCCGGTTCCACCGTTCGACCACGACCACGAAATCCGTACCTCCATGTGCAACGCCATGGAAGACATGGGCCTGGTCATCGAAGTGCACCACCACGAAGTGGCCACTGCCGGCCAGAACGAAATCGGTGTGAAGTTCAACACCCTGGTTGCCAAGGCTGACGAAGTTCAGACCCTGAAGTACTGCGTACACAACACTGCCGTGGCCTACGGCCGTACCGCTACCTTCATGCCTAAGCCACTGTACGGCGATAACGGTTCGGGTATGCACGTTCACCTGTCCATCGCCAAAGAAGGCAAGAACACCTTCGCTGGCGAAGGTTATGCCGGCCTGTCCGACACCGCCCTGTACTTCATCGGCGGCATCATCAAGCACGGTAAGGCCCTGAACGGCTTCACCAACCCTTCGACCAACTCCTACAAGCGTCTGGTCCCAGGTTTCGAAGCACCAGTGATGCTGGCCTACTCGGCTCGCAACCGTTCTGCCTCGATCCGTATTCCTTACGTGTCCAGCCCTCGCGCTCGCCGTATCGAAGCACGCTTCCCGGATCCAGCAGCCAACCCGTACCTGGCCTTCGCTGCCCTGGTAATGGCCGGCCTGGACGGTATCCAGAACAAGATCCACCCTGGCGACGCCGCCGACAAAAACTTGTACGACCTGCCGCCTGAAGAGGCCAAAGAGATCCCACAAGTGTGCGGCAGCCTGAAAGAAGCCCTGGAAGAGCTGGACAAAGGCCGTGCGTTCCTGACCAAAGGCGGCGTATTCAGCGACGACTTCATCGATGCCTACATCGAGCTGAAAAGCGCAGAAGAAATCAAAGTACGCACCTTCGTACACCCACTGGAATACGAGCTGTACTACAGCTGCTGATCCGGTAGCGCTGCGTAACGCGGCGTGATGAAAAAGACCTCCTTCGGGAGGTCTTTTTTTTGCCTGCACATCATGAAAAATGCAGGCTCGGGCTCGCGCGTGATTGCGCCGCATCCAGTACCTGTTGTATTGACTGACACTGCCATCGCGGGCAAGCCCGCTCCCACAGGAGATCGCCTTTGAAGCTTCGACTTGCCTCTGTCCTATTATTTATCAGCGCCAATGCACTCGCCGCCCCACCGACCCTGGAGCCTTTGCTCAACAGCATCGCCGAACGCCTGGAGATTGCCGATCAGGTCGCGCTGAGCAAGTGGGACAGCAAAAAGCCCGTGGAAGACAAGAAGCGCGAGCAAGAAGTGATCGCCAGCGTCATCGCCCAGGCGCCAACCTACAAGCTGGCGCCCGCCGCGGCCGAGCAGTTTTTCTCGGCGCAGATCGAAGCGAACAAACTGGTGCAGTACACCCATCTGTCTGACTGGCAGTTCCAGGGCAAGGCGCCGGACGATCCGCGACCGGACCTGGTCAAGCAGATCCGCCCGAAACTGGATGAACTGCAAAAACGCCTGCTGCAGCAACTCGCCGACTTCACCCCGCAGCGCACCGACGCGCAGTGCCCGCAATGGCTCGCCTCAGCCGTGCACGAGCCACTGAATGATCCGCTGCGCCAACTGGCAATGATCCGCGCCACCGCCGAGCTGTGCATCAACAAAGGTTAAAAAGCTGCAACCCCATCAAATCTGTGGGAGCTGGCTTGCCTGCGATTGCGGCGGTGCATTCACCATCGATAGCGCAGACAAGCCAGCGCCTCCATGCGCGCAACCTTTCAAGTCATCCCCTCACTTCCTGAACAACCTTCACAAAACCGCACTATATTGGTGCGATAGGCTGCACCCTTCCCACCTGTCCAGCCCATTTTGGTTCGATTCTTCCCGATCAAGCTGGCAGAACGCCACAGTTTCGCGCCTAAAACCCCTATTTCAGGGCTTTAACGCTTCTTTTCGGAGCCTTGGTTTGGTTTTTGCATTTTCCTTGTATCAGCGTGTGCCTCAAGCCCGCGCCATGCTCCAAAAGAGGTCCTGATGACCATCAGCGATGCACTGCACCGTTTGCTACTCGACAACCTGACCACCGCGACCATTCTGCTCAATGACGACCTGCGCCTTGAGTACATGAACCCGGCGGCGGAGATGCTCCTGGCCATCAGCGGCCAGCGCAGCCATGGGCAGTTCATCAGCGAGCTGTTCACCGAATCGGCCGAAGCCTTGAGCTCGTTGCGCCAGGCGGTGGAGCAGGCACACCCGTTTACCAAGCGCGAGGCAATGCTCACGGCCCTGACCGGCCAGACGCTGACCGTCGACTATGCCGTGACCCCGATCCTGAGCAACGGCGCCACCCTGCTGCTGCTCGAAGTCCACCCCCGCGATCGCCTGCTGCGCATTACCAAGGAGGAAGCGCAGTTGTCCAAGCAGGAAACCAGCAAGATGCTGGTGCGCGGCCTGGCCCACGAGATCAAGAACCCCCTCGGCGGGATTCGCGGCGCGGCGCAGCTGTTGGCCCGTGAGCTGCCGGACGAGAACCTCAAGGACTACACCAACGTCATCATCGAGGAGGCCGACCGCTTGCGGAACCTGGTGGACCGCATGCTCGGCTCCAACAAACTGCCGTCGCTGGCGATGACCAACGTGCACGAGGTGCTGGAGCGTGTCTGCCAACTGGTCGAAGCCGAAAGCCAGGGCTGCATCACCTTGGTGCGCGACTACGATCCGAGCATTCCCGACGTCTTGATCGACCGCGAGCAGATGATCCAGGCGGTGCTCAATATCGTGCGCAACGCCATGCAGGCCATCAGCAGCCAGAACGAACTGCGCCTGGGCCGCATCAGCCTGCGCACCCGTGCCCTGCGCCAATTCACCATTGGCCACGTGCGCCATCGCCTGGTGACCAAGGTCGAGATCATCGACAACGGCCCGGGCATTCCTGCGGAACTGCAGGAAACCATTTTCTTTCCCATGGTCAGCGGCCGTCCGGACGGTACCGGGCTGGGCCTGGCCATCACCCAGAACATCATCAGCCAGCACCAGGGTCTGATCGAATGTGAAAGCCATCCTGGCCACACCACCTTCTCGATCTTTCTGCCTCTGGAACAAGGAGCCCCATCGACATGAGCCGTAGTGAAACTGTCTGGATCGTCGATGACGACCGTTCTATCCGCTGGGTCCTCGAGAAAGCCTTGCAACAGGAAGGCATGACCACCCAGAGCTTCGACAGCGCCGACGGGGTGATGAGTCGCCTGGCTCGCCAGCAGCCGGATGTGATCATCTCCGACATCCGCATGCCCGGCGCCAGTGGCCTGGACCTGCTGGCACGGATCCGCGAGCAGCACCCGCGCCTGCCAGTGATCATCATGACGGCGCACTCGGACCTGGACAGCGCTGTCGCGTCCTATCAGGGCGGTGCGTTTGAATACCTGCCCAAGCCGTTCGATGTGGACGAGGCGGTGGCGCTGGTCAAGCGCGCCAACCAGCACGCCCAGGAACAGCAGAACCAGGAAGCGCCACCCGCCCTGACCCGCACCCCGGAAATCATCGGCGAAGCGCCGGCGATGCAGGAAGTGTTTCGCGCCATCGGGCGTTTGAGCCATTCCAACATCACCGTGCTGATCAACGGCGAGTCGGGTACTGGTAAAGAGCTGGTGGCCCATGCCCTGCACCGTCACAGCCCACGGGCCGCGTCGCCGTTCATTGCCTTGAACATGGCGGCGATCCCCAAGGACCTGATGGAGTCCGAGCTGTTCGGCCATGAAAAAGGGGCCTTCACCGGCGCAGCCAACCTGCGTCGCGGGCGCTTTGAACAGGCCGACGGCGGCACGTTGTTCCTCGACGAAATCGGCGACATGCCAGCTGACACCCAGACCCGCCTGCTGCGTGTATTGGCAGACGGTGAGTTCTACCGCGTCGGCGGGCACACGCCGGTCAAGGTCGACGTGCGTATCATCGCCGCGACGCACCAGAACCTGGAAACCCTGGTGCACGCGGGCAAATTCCGTGAGGACTTGTTCCACCGCCTCAACGTGATCCGCATCCATATTCCGCGGATGTCGGACCGTCGTGAAGACATCCCGACCCTCGCCCGCCACTTCCTCAGCCGCGCCGCCCAGGAACTGGCCGTCGAGCCGAAGCTGCTCAAGAGCGAGACCGAGGAATACCTGAAGAACCTGCCGTGGCCAGGCAACGTGCGCCAGCTGGAGAACACCTGCCGCTGGATCACGGTGATGGCTTCCGGGCGCGAAGTGCACATCAGCGACCTGCCGCCGGAGCTGTTGAGCCTGCCACAAGACTCGGCGCCGGTGACCAACTGGGAACAGGCGCTGCGCCAATGGGCCGACCAGGCCCTGGCTCGCGGCCAGTCGAACCTGCTGGACAGTGCCGTGCCGGCCTTCGAGCGGATCATGATCGAAACCGCCCTGAAACACACCGCCGGCCGCCGCCGCGATGCCGCCGTGCTGCTGGGCTGGGGCCGCAACACCCTGACGCGCAAGATCAAGGAGTTGGGGATGAAGGTCGATGGCGGGGATGATGACGAAGGTGATGAGGCCTGATCACTCATCCCTGATCCACTGAAGATCTAATGTGGGAGCCGGGGGTGGGCGCGGGGGGGGGGGGGGGGGGGCGGGGGGGGTGGGCCGCCCCCCCCCC
>NZ_JANLOH010000034.1:0-24096 GCF_025466155.1 Pseudomonas sp. 13B_2.1_Bac1
AAATTCCAGAACCCCTGTTTGCTAACGCAAACAGGGGTTTTGTTTTGGGCGGTCGAAAATGCGCAGAAGCCGTCGCGTAGTGCTAATCCTCCGCTGTTCTATTCGATACGCGCGATGCGCGTTAACCGTAGCGCCCCGAGCCTGATACTGTCGCGACAGCCAAAATCTCCCCATATCCTGCATCCCAAGACCGCCAATCCCGCCTTCAATGCTAAAGTCGCTCCCTCGATTTTGCTTTTCCCAAGGAAGCCGTTATGCCGGATGCGACGTCCCTCAGCGCTGGATTCATGGTGGTTCACGGCAACCGCCTGGATGAACTGCGCAGCCTGGTTGTCAGCTGGATGCGTCGATATCCGCTTGCGCCCCTGGAAAACGAAATCGCCCTGGTCCAAAGCAACGGCATTGCCCAGTGGCTCAAATTGGCCCTGGCCGAAGACCCGGAAGAGGACGATATGGGCGGCTGTGGAATCGCGGCTGCCATCGATGTGCAACTCCCCGGCAGTTTCATGTGGCAGCTCTACCGCATGGTCCTGGGCCGTGACGAAATCCCGCCAAAATCCCTGCTCGATAAAGCCCCGCTGACATGGCGCCTGATGCGCCTGCTCCCGGAGTTGATCGATCAACCGCATTTCGAGCCCCTGCAGCGTTTCCTCACTCACGACGCCGATCTACGCAAACGCTACCAGCTCGCTGAGCGCCTGGCCGATTTGTTCGACCAATACCAGGTCTATCGTGCCGACTGGCTGGAAGATTGGGCTGCCGGCCGCCATCAGTTGCGTAACGGCCGCGGTGAAACCAAACCCCTGGACCCAGCCAACTGCTGGCAAGCTGAGTTATGGCGCGCGCTGTTGCTGGATGTAGGCGAGGAGGGCATGGCCCAAAGCCGTGCCGGTGTACACCAGCGCTTTATCGAACGCATCAATACCCTTGAGAAAGCCCCACCAGGCTTGCCCTCCCGAGTGATTGTCTTCGGTATTTCCTCGTTGCCCGCCCAGGCTCTGGAAGCGCTCGCCGGCCTGGCGCGGTTCAGTCAAGTGTTGTTGTGCGTGCACAATCCATGTCGCCACCATTGGTCCGACATCGTTGCTGACAAAGACCTGCTACGTAACGAATACAAGCGCCAGGCGCGTAAAGCCGGCATGCCCGTCACCATCGATCCACAGACCCTTCACCAGCACGCCCATCCGCTGCTGGCGGCCTGGGGTAAACAAGGGCGTGACTACATCAGCCTGCTGGACAGTTACGACGACCCCAATAGCTACCGCGCGGCCTTCCGTGACGGCCGCATCGACCTGTTCAGCGAGAGCGAACCCAGTACCTTGCTCAATCAGCTCCAGGACGACATCCTCGAACTGCGCCCGCTCAACGAAACCCGTGAGCTATGGCCCGCTGTCGACCTGCAGCGTGATACTTCAATACGCTTTCATGTCGCCCACAGCGCCCAGCGTGAGGTCGAAATCCTCCACGACCAACTGCTCCAACGCTTCAGCGCGGACCCTGCGCTGCGCCCGCGTGACATCATCGTCATGGTTCCCGACGTCGACAGCTATGCGCCGCATATCCGTGCCGTATTCGGCCAGTTGGAGCGAACTGACCCACGCTTCATTCCCTTTACCCTCACTGACCAGGGCCAACGTGGCCGCGATCCGCTGCTGATCGCCGTCGAGCACCTGCTGAAGCTACCCGACAGCCGCTTTCCGGTCAGCGAAATCCTTGACCTGCTGGACGTTCCAGCGCTGCGCGAACGTTTCGCCATCAAGGAGCGCGACCTGCCCACATTGCATCGCTGGATCGAGGGTGCCGGGATCCGCTGGGGTCTCAATGCCGAGCAACGTGCTGGCCTCGGCCTGCCCCATGAGCTGGAGCAAAACAGTTGGCGATTCGGCCTGCGCCGCATGTTGCTGGGCTATGCCGTCGGCACGGGGCTCGCCTGCGACGGCATTGAGCCTTACGATGAGATTGGTGGCCTCGACGCCGCGCTGATCGGTCCTTTGGTCGCTCTGCTCGATGCGCTTAATGACGCGCATCAAGCACTGTCGCAACCGGCCGCCCCACACGAATGGGGCGAACGCCTGCAACGCTTGATGCAGTTGTTCTTCCTGCCCAGCAGCGAACACGATGACTTCCTGCTGGGCCAACTCGAACAACTGCGAGAAACCTGGCTGGAAACCTGCGAGTCGGTCGGCCTGTATGACGAGTTACCCCTGACCGTAGTACGTGAGGCCTGGTTGGCCGGTCTGGATGAAGGTCGCTTGTCCCAACGCTTCCTCGCCGGAGCTGTCAATTTTTGCACCCTGATGCCCATGCGCGCGATCCCGTTCAAGTTGGTCTGCCTGCTTGGCATGAACGACGGCGATTACCCCCGTGCGCAACCGCCGCTGGATTTCGACCTGATGGGCAGCGACTACCGCCCCGGCGACCGTTCACGCCGTGAAGATGACCGTTACCTGCTGCTGGAGGCGCTGCTGTCTGCCCGGGACCAGCTCTACATCAGTTGGGTCGGCCGCAGCATCCGTGACAACAGCGATCGCCCGGCCTCGGTGCTGATCGGCCAATTGCGCGATCATCTCGCCAGCGGCTGGCATAACGCGCACACACAAGAGCCGTTGCTCGAAGCGATGACCCAGGAGCATCCGCTCCAACCCTTCAGCGCCCGCTACTTCCATGAAGGCGATCCATTGTTCAGCTATGCCCGTGAATGGCAGTTGCTGCACGCCGCAGTCGAGGCCATTGCCGTAGAGGACGAACTGGCGCCGCACCAGCAAGAAGAACCCTTGAGTCTCGGCCAGCTGCAGGACTTCCTACGCAACCCGGTCAAACATTTCTTCAGTCAACGTCTGAAGGTGTTCTTTGAAGCCGCTGAGGTGCCGTTGGCCGATGAAGAGCCCTTCGTCCTCGACGCATTACAACGCTACAGCCTGAGCGACAGTCTCTTGAGTGCAGCGCTGAGCCATCCCGATCACCTCGACCAGGCCCTGAATGCCCAAGCCCTGCGCTTGCAAGGCAGTGGCCTGTTGCCTATGGTCGGTTTCGGCGAGTGCCTGCGCAACGAGCTGATTGAGCCATTGCCCGACCTGCTACAGCGCTATCAGCAGCTTCTGGCGCTCTGGCCGCAGCCCCACACTACCGCCGAACCGATCAGTTTTGAGCATCAAGGTATCCAGCTGGAAGGCTGGATCAGCGGCCTGCATCGACGCAGTGATGGGGGCCTGCTGAGCGTGACCACCATCCCCAACAGCATCGGCTCGATCAAGACGCGCAAATGGCACCGCCTGATTCGGCCCTGGGTCAATCACGTGGTTGCCTGCGCCTGTGGCCTGCCGTTGAGTACAGGGTTGGTGGCCAGCGACGACACCTTGTTGCTGGCCCCATTGGATCCGACCACTGCCCGGGAGATCCTCGCCAACCTGCTCTTGGCCTGGCACCACGGCATGAGCAAGCCTTTGCCCGTGGCGGTTAAAACCGCGTTCGCCTGGCTTGGCCAGACCGATCCGGGCAAGGCCCAGGCCGCTGCCAGCAAGGCCTATGAAGGGGATGGCATGACCACTGATGGCGAACGCCGTGAAACCCCGGCACTCACGCGACAATTCCCCGATTACGCCGCGTTGGTCGCCAGTGAAGAGTTCGAAGGCTGGTGCGAAACCTTGTACCGCCCACTGATCAACGCCGCATGGCGATCTCTCACCCGCGAGGAGGCCGGCGCATGAGCAGCAAACCCTTGGCCCTGGCCTTCCCGCTGCAAGGCAGCCAACTGATCGAAGCCAGCGCCGGCACTGGCAAGACGTTCACTATTTCCGCGCTGTACTTGCGCCTGGTCCTCGGCCACGGTGGTGATGAATCCGGTTTTGGCCGCGAACTGCTGCCCCCACAAATTCTGGTAGTGACCTTCACCGACGCCGCCACCAAGGAGTTGCGCGAACGCATTCGCATCCGCCTGGCAGAAGCGGCACGTTTCTTTCGCGATGAAATACCGCAACCCGATGCCCTGATTGCCGAGCTGCGAGATCAATACCCGCCTGAGCAGTGGCCCGCCTGCGCCAATCGCCTGGACATCGCCGCCCAGTGGATGGACGAAGCCGCTGTTTCGACCATCCACAGTTGGTGCCAGCGCATGCTGCGCGAGCACGCGTTCGACAGCGGCAGCCTGTTCACTCAAACCCTGGAAACTGACCACAGTGATCTGCTCGGCGAAGTCTTGCGCGATTACTGGCGGTTGTTCTGTTACCCGATGCATGACGACGCGCTCAATTGGGTGCGCAACAACTGGGGCGGCCCTGCTGCCTTGATGCCACGGGTACGCGCCTTGTTCGGCAGTGAACGACCCACGGATGAAGCCCGTGAACCTGCCGAGCTGATCAACGCTTGCCTGCAAGAGCGTCGAGCAGCGCTGATACACCTCAAGGCGCCTTGGCAGCAATGGGCCGCCGAGCTGCGTGACATCTGCCTGCAGGCCGTGGCCGCCAAAGCCGTCGACGGCCGCAAGATGCAGGCGCGTTACTTCGAACCCTGGTTCGAAAAGATCAGCGCCTGGGCCGCTGACGAAACCCTTGAGCAACTGGACATCGGCACTGGCTTCACGCGCCTGACGCCGGACGGCATGGCCGAAGCCTGGAAGGGCGACCCGCCGCAGCACCCCGGTATCGACGCCATGGCTGGCCTCAAAGCTGCGCTCGACGCACTGCCAACGCCTGACGCGGCGGTGTTGCAGCATGCCGCCGGTTGGGTAGGTAAGCGCTTCGAAGAAGAAAAACGCCGTCGCGCCGAAATGGGCTTCGACGACATGCTGATCCGTCTCAATGCCGCCCTCCAGGCCGACGGTGGCGAGCGCCTGGCCAGCGTGATCCGCGAGCAGTTCCCGGTGGCGCTGATCGACGAATTCCAGGACACCGATCCGGTGCAATACAGCATCTTCGACAGCATCTACCGTATCGAAGAAAACCACCTCGACAGTGGCTTGTTCCTGATCGGCGACCCCAAGCAGGCGATCTATGCCTTTCGTGGTGCCGACATCTACACCTACCTGCGTGCGCGCCAATCCACCACCGGCCGCCATCACACCCTGGGCACCAACTTCCGCTCCAGCCACGCGATGGTCGAGGCGGTGAACCACGTGTTTCAGCGTGCGGAAACTGGCCGTGGCGCGTTCCTGTTTCGCGAGCCGAATGGCCAGAACCCGGTACCGTTCCACTCGGTGCTGTCCCAAGGCCGCAAGGAACAATTGCAGGTCGACGGCCAAGCAGTGCCTGCGATGAACCTCTGGCACCTGCCCACTGATCAGCCGGTTTCCAACGCGGTGTACCGCCAGCAACTGGCCGCAGCCTGCGCCACGCAGATTGTTGAACTGCTCAATGGCGGTCAGCAAGGCACAGCCGGTTTCCTACATCCGGTGACGGGTTTTAAAGGCGTGCTGCCGTCAGACATCGCCATCCTGGTGCGCGATGGCAAGGAAGCCCAAGCCGTGCGCGCCGAGCTGGCCGCCCGGGGCGTGCGCAGTGTCTACCTCTCGGACAAGGACTCAGTGTTCGCCGCCCAGGAAGCCCACGACCTGCTGGCCTGGCTCAAGGCCTGTGCCGAGCCGGACGTCGAGCGCCCGCTGCGAGCCGCCTTGGCGTGTGTCACCTTGAACCTGTCGCTGCCGGAACTCGAGCGTCTGAATCAGGACGAGCTGGCGTGGGAATCCCGTGTCATGCAGTTCCGTGGTTACCGCGCCATCTGGCGCACTCAGGGTGTGCTGCCGATGCTGCGTCGCCTGCTGCACGATTTCAAACTGCCGCAAACCCTGATCGCTCGCAGCGACGGCGAGCGGGTGCTGACCAACCTGCTGCACCTCAGCGAATTGTTGCAACAAGCTGCTGCGGAACTGGATGGCGAACAGGCGCTGATTCGCCATCTGGCCGAACACCTCGCCTTGTCGGGCCAGGCCGGCGAAGAGCAGATCCTGCGCCTGGAAAGTGATGAACAACTGGTCAAGGTCGTGACCATCCACAAGTCCAAGGGCCTGGAGTATGACCTGGTTTTCCTGCCCTTCATCTGCTCGGCCAAGCCTGTGGATGGCAGCCGCTTGCCGCTTCACTACCACGACGAGCAGGGTAAATCCCACGTGAGCCTGCGGCCAACCGCCGAGTTGATTGCCCTGGCTGACGACGAGCGCCTGGCCGAAGACCTGCGTTTGTTCTACGTCGCCTTGACCCGCGCCAAACACGCCTGCTGGCTGGGTGTCGCCGACCTCAAGCGTGGCAACAGCAGCAGTTCGGTGCTGCACTTGTCGGCGCTGGGCTATTTGCTCGGCGCCGGTTCGTTGCTGGGCGAATCTGCCGGCCTGGCGCGCTGGTTGCTGGACCTGCAGGACGGCTGTCCCGCGATTCACTACGCCCACGTGCCCGAAGCTCAAGCCATCCTGTTCCACCCGCCGCGTAACGAAGCCACGCTGCTTGCGCCGTTGCTGCCCAAACGCAAGGCCGCGGAAAACTGGTGGATCGCTTCCTACAGCGCCTTGCGTATTGGCGACAGCATGAGCGCCGCCAGCCTCGAAGCGCCGGAAAGCCCACAAGCCCAGAAGCTGTTTGATGACGAGCGCCTCGACCCCGACGCACCGCGCGAAGTGGCGGCATCTGGCGGTGATATTCATCGTTTCCCACGTGGCCCGAACCCAGGCACCTTCCTCCATGGCCTGTTGGAGTGGGCCGGCGAAGACGGTTTCAACGTAACGCCCGAGGCGATCGAAAAAGCCGTGGGCGCGCGTTGCAATCGGCGCAACTGGGAGGGCTGGATCGTCACCCTCAGCGACTGGCTCGGTCACTTGCTGCAAACCCCGTTGCCTGTGGATAACGGCCAGGTCAGCCTCAGTGGCTTGCAGCACTACCAGATCGAAATGGAGTTCTGGTTCGCCAGCCACAAGGTCGACGTACTCGCCCTCGACAAGCTGGTGTGCCAGTACACCCACAACGGCGTGTCTCGCGTTGCCGCCGAACCGGTGTTGCTCAACGGTATGTTCAAGGGGTTTATCGACCTGACTTTCGAACACGATGGCCGCTATTACGTGGCTGACTACAAATCCAACTGGCTCGGTCCTGACGATTCGGCCTACACCCAAGCCGCCATGGAACAGTCGATCCTCGAACATCGGTACGACCTGCAATACGTACTTTACCTGCTGGCCCTGCATCGCCAGCTCAAGGCGCGCCTGCCGGACTACGACTACGACCGCCATGTCGGCGGCGCCCTCTACCTGTTCCTGCGCGGTACGCAGGCCGCCAGCCAGGGCGCGTATTTCACTCGGCCACCGCGTGAATTGATCGAAGGCCTGGATCTGTTGTTCCAGGGCAAGCCCATCCCGCCCAAGGTTGAGCCCGCCTGGGAACAAGGAGTGTTGTTATGAGCCTGTCGCCATTGCCGTTGGAGGAACTGGCGCCCCTCAGCCGCGCCGCCGACCTGCTGCAACTCTTGGAACGTTGGGTGGCGCGTGGCTGGTTGCGCGCCCTCGACAAAGCCTTCGTCGGCTTCCTGCATGAACTCGACCCGCAGGCCGACCCCCTGGTGCTGCTGGCGGCCGCGCTGACCAGCCACCAATTGGGCCACGGCCATGTCTGCCTGGACCTGTTCGAGACCCTGAAAGCGCCGGACTTCGCCTTGTCCTTGCCGCCCGAAGGCGATCTGCAGACCACTGCCATGCTGCTGCCGTCGCAGTTGCTCGACGGTCTGGACGGCGCCCATTGGTGCCATGCCCTGGCTGCCAGCGGCCTGGTCGCGTTGGCCGTCGATGGCAGTGAGTCAGCCCAAAGCCGCCCGTTAGTACTGTCCGGCAAGCGCCTGTATTTGCGCCGCTACTGGACCTATGAACGACGTATCGACACGGCACTGCGCCAGCGTCTCGCCACCCAGGAAAGCGTCGCTGCCGATTTGCCCCAGCGTTTGAATGGCTTGTTCGACCAACCCGCACCCGAGGGTGTGATCGACTGGCAAAAACTCGCCTGCGCCCTGGCGACTCGCGGGGCGTTCAGCATCGTCACCGGTGGCCCCGGTACCGGCAAGACCACCACCGTGGTGCGCCTGCTCGCGTTGTTGCAGGCGCCTGCGGTGGAAGTCGGCACACCGTTGCGCATCCGCCTGGCCGCACCCACCGGTAAAGCCGCCGCACGGCTTACCGAGTCCATCAGCCAGCAAGTACTGTCGCTGAAAGTGCCCGAAAGCGTGCGGGAAAAAATCCCGACCCAGGTCACCACGGTTCACCGCCTGCTGGGCAGCCGCCCGGGTACTCGGCATTTCCGTCATCACCTGGGCAACCCACTGCCGCTGGATGTGCTGGTGGTGGACGAGGCGTCGATGATCGACCTGGAGATGATGGCCAACCTGCTCGATGCTTTGCCGCCCCATGCGCGGCTGGTGCTGCTGGGTGACAAGGACCAACTGGCGTCGGTGGAGGCGGGCGCCGTACTCGGCGATTTGTGCCGCGACGCCGAGGCCGGTTGGTATAGCCCCGAGACGCGTCAATGGCTGCAGGCGGTCAGCGGCGAAGACCTCGACGCCAGCGGCCTGCAGGAAGACCTCGATGGCAGCCACCCGCTGGCCCAGCAAGTGGTGATGTTGCGTTACTCGCGGCGTTTCGGCGAGGGCAGTGGCATCGGCCAATTGGCGCGCTGGGTCAACCAGCAGAATGCCGAAGAAGCGCGCAAGTTGCTGGCCGCGCGCAGCCATCGCGACCTGTTCTGCGTCAGCCTCAAGGGCGAACACGACCACGCCCTGGAGCGGCTGGTACTGGACGGACAGGGCGATGGCGCCGAAGGTTATCGCTATTACCTCAACCTGCTGCACAGCGCGCGCCCGTCCCTGGAGACTCCACGCGAGGACGCCGCCTGGACCCACTGGGCGCAACAACTGTTGCAAGCCTTCGACGCCTTCCAGTTGCTTTGTGCCGTGCGCAAGGGACCGTGGGGGGTGGAAGGCCTCAACCTGCGCATTACCGCCGCCTTGCGCAAGGTGCGGCTGATCGAAGGTGACGAGCAATGGTACGAAGGCCGCCCGGTGCTGATGACTCGCAACGATTACGGCCTGGGTTTGATGAACGGCGATATCGGCATCGCCCTCAAACTGCCCGAAAGCGACGGGGGGCCGCAGGTATTGCGCGTGGCCTTCCCGCGCAATGATGGTCAGGGCGGTGTGCGTTTTGTACTGCCCAGCCGCCTGAATGATGTCGAAACCGTGTACGCCATGACCGTGCACAAGTCCCAAGGCTCGGAATTCACCCACACGGCGCTGATCCTGCCGGACGCATTGAACCCGGTGCTCACTAAAGAGCTGATCTATACCGGGATCACCCGCGCCAAGCGCTGGTTCAGCCTGATCGAACCCCGTGGCGGCGTGTTTGAAGAAGCGGTACGACGCAAGGTCAAGCGCTTGAGCGGGTTGATGCTGGAACTGGGTCAGGAGACGGAAAAAACTGACTGACAGGTCATGCGATATTTCTGATTCAGTCGCCTGATTTTTCTGAAAAAATAGCGGCCCCCGCGAAAGCCTCGCTTCGCGGGGTTTTCCGTTGCTGTGCTATCGTTGCGGCATCACTTTGTACACACCTGAGAGAAATCGCTGCATGAACGTGGCTGTCTCGCCCACAGAGCGCCGTATGAGCTGGGGACGCCTGTTGCTGGTGGCGGTTCTGTGCCTGCTCGCGCCCGGCGCCTTTGCCCAGGCGTCCAGCCCCGCCGACTCCCGCGCCCAGGCGGTGACCCAAGTGGTGCTGGGTATCCTCAGTTACGCGCGTTGGCCGGTGGAGCCTGCGCAATTGCGCCTGTGCATCGTCGGGCCGACCCAATACACCGACGACCTGATCAAGGGCACCACCCAAGCCACCGGCCGCCCGGTGGTGGTGCAGCGCCTGCTCGCCGACCATCCTGATATCGTCAATAGTTGTGACGCCGTTTATATCGGCAAGCTCAGCGGCGATGAGCGCAGCCGTCTGTTCGCTTCGTTGATCGGGCACCCGGTGCTGAGCATCAGCGAAGGCGGCGACCAGTGCACGGTCGGCAGCTTGTTCTGCCTGCGGGTCGGCGATGATCAGGTGTCGTTCGAGGTCAATCTCGACTCCGTGGCGCGCAGCGGCGTGCGCATTCACCCCAGCGTGCTGCAACTGTCCCGCCGTCGAGCGCTTGCGCCATGAAGGTCGATAAGGTGCGACCGACGCTGCGCTCGGTCATCGGCCGGGGGCACCTGATCCTCGCGCTGGTGGCGGTGAGCCTGGCCAGTGTGTCGCTGACCCTGCTCGGCGTGCTGGCGCTGCGCGTGTACGCCGAGCACAACCTGCATTTGATCGCACGTTCGATCAACTACACCGTAGAAGCGGCGGTGGTGTTCAACGACAGCGCGGCGGCCACCGAGGCCCTCAGCCTGATCGCTTCCACCGAAGAGGTGGCCCAGGCCGAAGTGCTCGATGTCAACGGCAAGCTGCTGGCGCAGTGGACGCGTCCGGAAACCGGCATGCTCTCACGGCTTGAACTGGAGCTGGCGCACACCCTGCTCGAACAGCCCATCAGCCAGCCGATCCTGCACCAGGGGCGCACCATCGGCAGCATTCATGTCACTGGCCATGGCGGCAGCCTGTTGCGCTTCCTGCTGAGTGGTCTGGCGGGGATCCTGATCTGTACCGCCCTCAGTGCGTGGGTAGCCTTGCACCTGGCGCGGCGTCTGTTGCGCGGCATTACCGAGCCGCTGCAACGCCTCGCAGCCGTGGCCCATGCCGCCCGCAGCGAGCGCGACTTCGACCGCCGCGTGCCGCCCGCGCGGATCGCCGAACTCGACAGCCTGGGCAGCGACTTCAATGCGTTGCTCGGTGAAATGGAAGCCTGGCAAAGCCACCTGCAAAGCGAGAACGAAACCCTTGCCCACCAGGCCAACCACGACAGCCTCACTGGCTTGCCCAACCGGGCGTTTTTCGAAGGTCGGCTGATTCGCGCCTTGCGCAGCGCGGCCAAGGTCAAGGAGCAGGTGGCGGTGCTTTACCTCGACAGCGACCGCTTCAAGGAAATCAACGACAGCTTTGGCCATGCCGCAGGCGATGCCGTCCTCGTGGCCGTCGCTGAACGCGTGCGGGCACAACTGCGCGAAGATGACCTGGTCGCGCGCCTGGGCGGCGATGAGTTCGCCATCCTGCTGGCGCCGTTGCATAAAGTGGAAGACGCCCAGCGCATCGCCGACAAGATTATCGCCAGCATGGACGTGCCGATTGCCGTGCCCGGGAATACCCAGGTGTTGACCTCCCTCAGTATCGGCATTGCCATCTACCCCGATCATGGCGCCACGCCCGGCACCTTGCTCAATGCCGCCGATGCAGCGATGTACCAGGCCAAACGGCAGGCCCAGGGCGGCCAGCAAACGGCGGAGTCGGAGAGCCCTGCCGTCAATGTTCAACACAGGAGTTGATCCCTTGTTTTCGACCGCGCGTTTTATCTTCATCACCGTGCTGTTGTCTCTGCTGGCTCTCAGCGGTTGCCAGACCGCCCCACCCAAAGGCTTGACCCCGGCCCAGGTCGCCGTGCTCAAGCAACAAGGCTTTGAGCTGACCGACGAGGGTTGGGCGTTCGGCCTGTCCGGCAAAGTGTTGTTTGGCAGCGACGTCGAAACCCTCAACCAGCCCAGTACCGAGATCGTCCAGCGTATCGGCAAGGCCCTGCTCGGCGTGGGCATCGAGCGCGTGCGCGTCGACGGCCATACCGACGCTTCGGGCAAGGAAACCTACAACCAGCAACTGTCCTTGCGCCGCGCCAAGAGCGTGGCCACGGTGCTGATCGGTGTGGGCATGAAGGAAGAAAACATCCAGCTGCGCGGGTTGGGCAGCAGCGAGCCGGTGGCGTCGAACGCGACGGCGGCGGGACGTACGGAGAATCGGCGGGTGTCGATTGTGGTGAGTGCGGACTAAGCGGGTTTTCCACCTGCACTGCATTCAAAATGTGGGAGCCGGGCTTGCCTGCGATGGCGGTGTATCAGTCAAGGCTAAGCTGGCTGACCCACCGCCTTCGCAGGCAAGCCAGCTCCCACACTTATTTGCGTCTGACCAAAATCTTGCACTCGCCGCAGCTCCCACACTATTTGTGTCTAACCAAAATCTTGCATCCGCCGCAGTTCAACTGTGGGAGCTGGCTTGCCTGCGATAGCGGTGTATCAGTCACGGCTAAACTGGCTGACCAGCCCCCATTTATTTTGCAGTGCGCTCGCGGCAACACCGCGCGCACCCCTTAATCTGCAAACTTGATCTCCCGCGTCTCCCCCATCAATAAGCCCTGGTTCTGTTCCGTCACCTCGCGGATGTAATCCCACAGCAAAGTGATGCGTTTCAACTTGCGCAAGTCTTCCCGGCAGTACATCCAGAACTGCCGAGTCAGTGTGATCTGCTCCCCCAGCACCGGCAGCAACCGAGGGTCCTGCGCCGCCAGGAAGCACGGCAATATCGCCATCGACCGGCCTTGCTGCGCCGCCACGTACTGGGCAATCACGCTGGTGCTGCGCAGGCTGGCGCTGGCGCCGGGCACCACGTTCGCCAGGTAGAGCAGCTCGGAGCTGAACGCCAGGTCATCCACATAGCTGATAAACGGGTGCTCGGCCAAATCCGTGGGTTTGCGGATCGGTGGGTGCTGGTCGAGGTATTCCTGGGTCGCATACAGCTGCAGTTTGTAGTCGCACAGTTTGCAGCACACGTAGGGCCCGTGTTCCGGGCGTTCCAGGGCGATGACAATGTCGGCTTCGCGCTTGGACAGGCTGATGAAGTGGGGCAGGGGCAGGATGTCCACCGAGATCGCCGGGTAAGTGTCGACGAAATGGCTGAGCTGCGGGGTGACAAAAAAACTGCCGAAGCCTTCGGTACAGCCCATGCGCACATGCCCGGACAGTGCCACGCCGGAGCCGGACACCTGCTCGCAAGCCATGTGCAGGGTGCTCTCGATGGACTCGGCGTACCCCAGCAAACGTTGACCCTCGGTGGTGAGGACGAAGCCGTTGGTCCGAGATTTCTCGAAGAGCAAAGTACCCAGCGACACTTCCAACGAGCTGATGCGCCGCGACACCGTGGTGTAGTCCACCGCCAGGCGCTTGGCCGCGACGCTGGCCTTGCGGGTGCGGGCCACTTCGAGGAAGAACTTCAGGTCGTCCCAGTTCAGGGAGCCCAGCGATGTGATGTTTTTTTGCATATTGGACCGGCTTTTATGTGCGTTCTTATTAGAGATTTGCACATCTATACTCCAAAAACGCCTCATTCCCAAGGCGATTCACGCGCCTTGTCTCTGCATAATTACAAGATTGGAGACCACATGAACGCATCTGCCGATATTTCCGTGCAACAGGTCAAGCTGCTGATCAACGGTGAATGGGTCGAGTCCAAGACCACCGAGTGGCACGACATCGTCAACCCGGCCACCCAGCAAGTGCTGGCCAAAGTGCCGTTTGCCACTGCCGATGAAGTGAATGCCGCCATCGACGCTGCCCATCGCGCCTTCCAGACCTGGAAGTTGACCCCGATCGGCGCGCGCATGCGCATCATGCTCAAGCTGCAAGCCTTGATCCGCGAACATTCCAAACGCATTGCTGCAGTCCTCAGCGCCGAGCAGGGCAAGACCATTGCCGATGCCGAGGGCGATATTTTCCGTGGCCTGGAAGTGGTGGAGCACGCGTGCTCCATCGGCACCCTGCAAATGGGCGAATTCGCTGAAAACGTCGCCGGTGGCGTCGACACCTACACCCTGCGCCAACCCATCGGCGTGTGTGCCGGCATTACCCCATTCAACTTCCCGGCGATGATTCCACTGTGGATGTTCCCGATGGCGATCGCCTGCGGTAACACTTTCGTCCTCAAGCCGTCCGAGCAGGATCCGCTGTCGACCGTCCTGCTGGTGGAGCTGGCGCTGGAAGCCGGCGTACCGGCCGGCGTGCTCAACGTGGTGCACGGCGGCAAGGATGTGGTGGATGCGCTGTGCACCCATAAAGACATCAAGGCCGTGTCCTTCGTCGGTTCGACCGCCGTCGGCACCCATGTTTATGACCTGGCCGGCAAACACGGCAAGCGCGTGCAGTCGATGATGGGCGCCAAGAACCACGCCGTGGTGCTGCCGGATGCCAACCGCGAACACACCCTCAATGCGTTGGTCGGTGCCGGTTTCGGCGCAGCGGGCCAGCGTTGCATGGCTACCTCTGTGGTGGTGTTGGTCGGTGCCTCCAAACAATGGCTGCCGGACCTCAAGGCGCTGGCGCAAAAACTCAAGGTCAATGCCGGCAGCGAGGCCGGTACCGATGTCGGCCCGGTGATTTCCAAACGCGCCAAGGCGCGCATCCTCGAGCTGATCGAAAGCGGTGTGAAAGAAGGCGCCAAGCTCGAGCTGGACGGCCGCGACATCAAGGTGCCGGGCTTTGAGCAAGGCAACTTTGTCGGCCCGACCCTGTTCTCGGGCGTGACCACGGACATGCAGATCTACACCCAGGAAATCTTCGGCCCGGTGCTGGTGGTGCTCGAAGTCGCGACCCTCGACGAGGCCATCGCGCTCGTCAACGCCAACCCGTTCGGCAACGGCACCGGCCTGTTTACCCAGAGTGGTGCAGCGGCGCGTAAATTCCAGAGCGAAATCGACGTGGGCCAGGTCGGCATCAACATCCCGATCCCGGTGCCGGTGCCGTTTTTCAGCTTCACCGGTTCGCGTGGCTCCAAGCTCGGCGACCTCGGCCCGTACGGCAAGCAAGTGGTGCAGTTCTACACCCAGACCAAAACCGTCACCAGCCGCTGGTTCGACGACGACACGGTCAACGATGGCGTCAACACTACCATCAACCTGCGCTGATTCCGGGAGACGACCATGAAGATTGCATTTATCGGCTTGGGCAACATGGGCGCGCCCATGGCCCGCAACCTGATCAAGGCCGGCCATGCGCTGAACCTGTTTGACCTGAACCAGGCCGTGCTCAAGGAATTGGCCGAGCTGGGCGGCACTATCAGCGACTCACCCCGCGATGCGGCGAAAGACGCCGAGCTTGTGATCACCATGCTGCCGGCGGCCGCGCATGTGCGTAGCGTGTGGCTGAATGAAGACGGCGTACTCGCCGGTATCGGCCAAGGCGTGCCGGCGGTGGATTGCAGCACCATCGACCCGCAGACGATCCGCGACGTAGCGGCTGCGGCGGCCAAGCAAGGTGTGGTCGTGGCCGACGCTCCAGTCTCCGGTGGCACCGGCGGCGCCAGTGCTGGCACCCTGACCTTCATGGTCGGCGGCACCCCTGAACTGTTCGCCACCCTGCAACCGGTGCTGGCGCAGATGGGTCGTAACATCGTGCATTGCGGTGAGGTCGGCACCGGGCAAATCGCCAAGATCTGCAACAACCTGCTGCTCGGTATCAGCATGGTCGGCGTCAGCGAAGCCATGGCGCTGGGCGATGCGCTGGGGATCGACACCCAAGTGCTGGCCGGCATCATCAACAGCTCTACCGGACGTTGCTGGAGTTCCGACACCTACAACCCATGGCCGGGCGTGATTGAAACCGCGCCGTCATCGCGCGGCTACACCGGCGGCTTTGGCGCCGACCTGATGCTCAAGGACCTTGGCCTGGCCACCGAGGCCGCGCGCCAAGCCAAGCAGCCCGTCATCCTGGGCGCCGTGGCCCAGCAGTTGTATCAATCGATGAGCCAGCGCGGGGAGGGGGGCAAGGACTTCTCGGCGATCATCAACAGCTATCGCAAACCCAAATAACCTTGTAAGGGGACCTCCTGTGGCGAGCGGGCTTGCCCCGCGTTGGGCTGCGCAGCAGCCCTAAAGGAAAACGCCGCGATCTTCCTGGAAGATCGCGGCGTCTGGATCAGGGCTGCTGCGCAGCCCAACGCGGGGCAAGCCCGCTCGCCACAACAATGTCAAAGTTGCCCGCTTTGGAAGCGATTTAAGCAAACACAAAATACTTACGCACCGTCTCGACCACTTCCCACGTCCCCTTCATCCCCGGTTCCACCACAAAGATATCCCCAGCCCGCAAATGGATCGGTTCCAGGCCTTCTGGGGTGATCACGCAGTAGCCCTCCTGGAAATGGCAGTATTCCCACTTCACGTATTCCACGTACCACTTGCCTGGTGTGCAGATCCAGGTGCCCATGATCTTGCTGCCGTCTTCGCTGGTGTAGGCGTTGAGGTTGACGGTGTGCGGGTCGCCTTCGAGTTTTTCCCATTTGCAGGCATCCAGGACCGGCAGGGGGTGGGTGTCGCGCAGTACGGTGATGGGCTTGGACATGATGACTCCGAGGCAGTGAATGCAAAGATGCACCCTAAGGCCTCGGGCGTCGTGCCAGTGGTCTGAACTCGACATCGGGATGCCCAGAAGCGCAAGTCCCGCGCAATACAAAACCCTGTGGGCGCCGGCTTGCCGGCGATGGGCCTCGTAGGAACGCCATCGCTGGCAAGCTGGCGCCTACATTTGAAATATCCAATCACAAATAAGGCAATTCCTCGCAGTAAGTACGAAAGAAATCCCGCCTGGCGCTGGAATTCGCAAGAAAATTCACAGCTGGCCCTCGTATCATTCACCCCAGTAACCGCCGAGAGCCTTGAAATGAATCCAATAAAAACGTGGTGGGACATCAGCCCGCCCTTGAGTACGGCGACCCCGACCTGGCCGGGCGATACGCCGTTCCAGGAAGAGCGCGTCTGGCAGTTCGGTCCGGAATGCCCGGTGAATGTCGGGCGCATTACCTTGTCGCCGCACACCGGTGCGCACGTCGATGCGCCGCTGCATTACAGCGCGGACGGCGCGCCGATTGGCGAGGTGTCGCTGGATGTCTACATGGGGCCGTGCCGGGTCCTGCATTGCCTGGGCAGCGGCGCGCTGGTGCAGCCGCACCAGTTGGAAGGGCGTGTGGATAACCTGCCAGAGCGCGTGCTCTTGCGTACTTATCCACACTCGCCGCTGACCGAATGGGATTCGAATTTTACCGCCATCGCCCCGCAGACCATCGAGTTGCTGGCGAGCCTCGGCGTGCGGCTGGTCGGGATCGACACGCCGTCCCTCGATCCGCAGCAATCCAAGACCATGGATTCGCACAACGCCGTGGCCCGTCATGGCATGGCGATTCTTGAAGGCATCGTGCTCGATGACGTACCGGAGGGCGACTATGAATTGATCGCGCTGCCGTTGCGCTTTGCCAACCTCGACGCGAGCCCGGTCCGCGCCATTCTCCGCCCGCTCAAGGAGCCCACGCGATGAGCCAATGTCCTTTCTCTGCTGATTACCAACCGCCGGAAGAATGGCATAACGCCGAGCTGAATTTTTCCGAGTCCATGAGCTATGGCGACTACCTGGACCTGGGCAAAGTTCTCAGCGCCCAGCACCCGCTGTCGCCGGACCACAACGAAATGCTGTTCATCATCCAGCACCAGACATCTGAGCTGTGGATGAAACTGATGCTCCACGAACTCAAGGCCGCCCGCGAACATGTGCGCCTTGGCGAGTTGCCGCCGGCGTTCAAGATGCTGGCGCGGGTGTCGCGGATTTTCGATCAACTGGTGCACGCCTGGGCGGTGCTGGCGACGATGACGCCGTCGGAGTACAAGGCGATCCGTCCGTTCCTGGGGCAGTCGTCGGGGTTCCAGTCGTTCCAGTACCGCGAGATCGAATTTATCCTCGGCAATAAAAGCGCGGCGCTGTTGCGTCCTCACGCGCATCGGCCGGAGTTGTTGAACGAGTTGAAAGTGGCGATTGCCACGCCGTCGCTGTATGACGAGGCAGTCAACCTGATGGCCAAGGCGGGCCTGGCGATTGACCCCAAACGCGCCGAACGCGACCCGACGGCGGCCACGGTTCACGATGAATCGGTGGAAGCTGCGTGGCGTGAGGTGTACCGCTATCCGAGCCGGTATTGGGATTTGTACCAGTTGGCCGAGAAGTTCATCGACCTGGAGGATTCGTTCCGCCAGTGGCGCTTCAGGCATGTGACGACGGTGGAGCGCATTATCGGCTTCCAGCCCGGTACCGGCGGTACTGAGGGCGTGGGGTATCTGCGCAAGATGCTCGACACCGTGCTGTTCCCCGAGCTGTGGCGAGTGCGTTCCACGCTATGAAAAAAGCCCCGGATAACCGGGGCTTTTTCATTTGGAATGCAATCAACGGTGGGAGCTGGCTTGCCTGCGATGGCGGTGTGTCAGCCACCACAGCCATCGGCTGACCCACCGCCATCGCGGGCAAGCCCGGCTCCCACAGGTATCACTGTGCGTTGACTGGCGCGTTACTTCTGCGGACCCGCATCCGATACGCGATGTAGATAATCCCCACCCACACCGGCATCGCATACACCGACTCACGAATGCCCGGGATCGCCAGCATCACGCTGACGATCATCAGCATGAACGCCAGGCACAGGTAGTTGCTGAACGGGAACCAGAAGGTCTTGAACGACGGCACCACGCCTTGCTCGCCCATGGCCTTGCGGAACTTGATATGGGTGATGCTGATCAGCGCCCAGTTGATCATCAGCGAGGCAACCACCAGCGCAAACAGCAACTCCAGCGCACTCTGGGGCGCCACGTAGTTGACCACCACGCACAGCATCGTCACCAACGCCGAAATGGCCAGGGCACGCAACGGCACGCCTTGTTTGTTGAGCTTCATCAGCGCCTTGGGTGCATCCCCCTGCTCGGCCAGGCCGAACAGCATGCGGCTGTTGCAGTACACGCCGCTGTTGTACACCGACAGCGCCGCGGTCAGGACCACGAAGTTGAGGATGTGCGCCGCGGTGTCGTTGCCGATCAGCGAGAAGATCTGCACAAACGGGCTGCCGCTGTAGGCATCGCCCGACGCGCCGAGGGTTTGCAGCAATTGGTCCCAGGGGTACAGCGACAACAGCACAGTCAGTGCGCCGACGTAGAAAATCAGGATCCGGTACACCACCTGGTTGATCGCCTTGGGGATCACCTTGCGCGGCTCGCTGGCCTCGGCGGCGGTGATGCCCACCAACTCCAGGCCACCGAACGAGAACATGATGAACGCCATGGACATCAACAGCCCCATGCCGCCATTCGGGAAGAACCCGCCGTGGCTCCACAGGTTAGTGATCGAGGCTTGCGGGCCGCCGGTGCCGCTGAATAGCAGGTAGCAGCCGAGCACGATCATGCCGACGATCGCCACCACCTTGATGATCGCGAACCAGAACTCGGCTTCACCGAAGAACTTCACGTTGAGGGTGTTGATCAGGTTCACCGCGACAAAGAACACCAGCGCGCTGACCCAGGTAGGAATCTCCGGCCACCAGAACTGGATGTACTTGCCCACGGCCGTGAGTTCGGCCATGCCCACCAGTACGTAGAGCACCCAGTAGTTCCAGCCCGCCAGGAAGCCTGCGTAACCGCCCCAGTATTTGTGCGCGAAGTGGCTGAAGGAACCGGCCACCGGCTCTTCGACGATCATTTCGCCGAGCTGGCGCATGATCAGGAACGCGATGAAACCGGCAATCGCATAGCCGAGGATCATCGACGGTCCCGCCGACTTGAGCACGCCCGCCGAGCCGAGGAACAGCCCCGTGCCAATCGCCCCTCCCAAGGCGATCAGCTGAATATGCCGGTTCTTCAAGCCTCGCTTGAGGCCTACCGGGTTAACCATGTCATCCGCCATTAACATTCCCTTCTACTTGTTTTTCTCAGGGTTGATTGCACGCCGCACCAGCCCCTCAGAAGTGCTGAGGGTCAGATATTACTCTGCGTGAACTTTTCGTAATACAGCTGAACGCCATCAAGTGCCTGATCTGCCAGCCATTGCTGGATGGATTCGACCATTGGAGGGGGGCCGCACACGTACATATCTGCCGATCTGTCCCGCAATTCGGCCAGGTCGAAATGTTCGGTGAGGTAACCGCGCTTGCCAGGCCACGCCGGCGATGGGTTGCTCAGCACTTCGGTGTAGCGAAAATCGAGGGTGGAGGCGTATTGGTCGATGCGTTCGGCCTCGCACAGGTCCTCGGCACCGCGTACACCGTAATACAGGTGTACCGGTTGGTCACAGCCGCTGGCAACCAGTTCATCGAGCATGCCCAGCAAGGCCGACAACCCGGTGCCGCCGGCGACCAGCACCAGCGGCTTGGTCACCTGACGCAGGTAAAAAGCGCCCAGCGGCGCTTCCATCAAGAGGTGGTCACCTACCTGGCAGCGCTCACGCAGGTAGTTGCTCATCACGCCGTCGGGCAACAGGCGGACCAGGAACTGCAGCTGATTGCCGGGCCGGTTGGCGAAGGAATAGGAGCGCCAGCTGTCGGTGCCGGGAACGGACAGGCGCGCGTACTGGCCGGGCAGAAAATCCAGCGACGCGTCCAGCTGCACCTGCAGGATCGCCGTACTGGCGGACACCAACTGCACCGCGCTCACCGTGCCTTGCAGCTGTACCGGGCCGGGCGCATTGCACAGGCTCGAATCAAAGTCGAAGTAGAACGTCGCGTCGGATTGCACCCGGGTCTGGCAACTGAGCATCTTGCGTCGCTGCAGGTCGAGGCTGGAGAGGGCTTCCTCGTCCACATAATCCTGGGTGTACTCGCCGGACTCGCAACGGCCCTGGCACGTGCCGCATACGCCTTCGCGGCAATCCAGGGGGATCTTGATGCCGTTACGCAGCGCCGCATCCAACAGGATCTCGTGGGCGCCCACCGGGAAAAACAGGGTCTTGCCATCGGCGAAGCTGAAGGCCACTTTGTGATTCATGTGTTGGTCTCCGCATAGTCATGAGCGTGTCGAGTGCGCCTGTCGTGGCGAGCGGGCTTGTCCGGCGTTGGGGCGTGCAGCGGGTCCTGGTCCAGGCACCGCTGTTTGACTGAAGAGATGCGGTGACTGTATTGGGGCCGCTGCGCGGCCCAACGCGGGGCAAGCCCGCTCGCCACATCCAGTCCGCTCGCCAGAACAATCCTGCTCGCCATGAAGGCGCGTTTAGAGGTGATAGAAATCCAGCACCGAGTTGATGGTGTCGTTGAGCAGCAGCGCGTGCTTGCGGGTGATCAGCCAACTGTCGCCATGGGGTTTGAGGCGGTAGGTGGCGTGCCCGTAGAACTGCTCCGAGGTGGCCAGGCGATAGAACAGCGTGTGCCAGTTCAGGCGCACTTCCAGCGTGCCGTCCGCCTGCTCGTTGATGCGCACGTTATTGATCAGGTGCAAGGTGCGCGGCATCGGCGTCGCGGATGCCGCCTTGCCGGTGCGCAGGCGGAAGACGCGGTCCTCCAGGCCCGAACGGTTGGCGTAGTAGATCAGCGACATCTCGCGCTTGGGGTCGCGGGTGTAGACGTGTTCGGAGTCCCATTGCGGCAGATGGAATTCACTCTGGGGGTCGAATAGCTCTACATAGGCGTCCCAGTCCTGGGCATCGCAGAGCTCGGATTTGCGGTAGAAAAACTGCTCGATCTGGTACTGCAATGGCGCGCTCATCATTTCACCTCCCGCAGTTTCAACGCGTGTCGATCAAGGCCGTCGAGCAGGAACTGCTGCCAGTTGCGGTGCTGGTTGACGTACAAGCCTTCGTGGGTGAATTCGGTGCCGGTCATGGCCGGCTGGATGCCGATAGCCTCGCTGTTCGGCGTCGGGCCGGTCTCCCAGCGGTGGCTGCCGCGCGAGATGTCGCTCCAGCGCTCCAGGCGGCCCTGGAAGCCACGCTGGGCTTCGCGGAACTCCACGAGGTCGTCCGGTGTGCCCATGCCGGACACGTTGAAGAAATCCTCGAACTGGCGGATGCGGTTCTCGCGGTCGGCGTCGGACTCGCCCTTCACTCCCAGGCACTGGCTGATGATCTCGGTCTTGTTCCACGCCACCGGGCGGATGATGCGCAGCTGTGAGCTGATCTGGTCGAGGAAGAACAGGCTCGGGTAGATGTTCAGGTTGCGCAGGCGGTGCATCATCCATTCGGCTTTTTGCTGGCCGTGCTCTTCGACCAGGCGCGGCATGATCGTGGCGTAGCCGGAGCGCACGCTGGGGTTGGGCATGTCGCTGAACAGCACGCTGTGCCCGTTGTTGAAAGCGAACCAGCCGTCATCGGTATTCGCGTCGCCGGCGCCAAGCTTGCTGTAGTCCAGGGTGCTGGCGGACCCGCTGCCATTCTCGGTATTGACCTGCTGGCGATGCTGCACCGTGGCCACGTAGTTATAGTGCACGGTGCTGACGTGGTAGCCGTCCAGGCCGTTTTCGTTTTGCAGCTTCCAGTTGCCGTCGTAGGTGTAGGCGGACTTGCCCGGCAGCACTTCCAACTCACCGGTGGCGGACTGCGCGACCATCATGTCGAAGAACACTTTGGCATCGCCCAGGAACGCTTCCAGGCTGTCCGTGCCGTGCACGTCCAGGCTGATGAATACGAAGCCCTTGTAGCTGTCGATGCGTGCCTTTTTCAAACCGCGCGTGGCCTTGTCAAAACCTTCCGGGTATTCCCCCGGCGCCTTGACCTTCACCAGCCGGCCGTCACTCTTGTAGCACCAGGCGTGGAACGGGCAGGTGAAGGTGGACTGGTTGCCCTTGCCAACCCGGGTCAGGGTGGTGCCGCGATGCTGGCAGGCGTTGATCAGCGCATTCAGTTGGCCTTCGCCGTCGCGGGTGATGATCATCGGCTGGCGCCCGGCGCGCATCGTCACAAAGTCGTGATTATTCGCCAGTTCGCTTTCGTGGCAGGCGTAGATCCAGTTCTTCTCGAAGATCAACTCCATCTCCAGGTCGAACAGCTCCGGCTCGGTGAACATGTCGCGGGCGATACGGAATACGGCATCGGCCGGGCGAAAATCCAGGCAGCTTTCGATAAAGCTCTTCCATTGCTCGACGCTTCTTGCACCACTCATGGGAGGCACCTTTTGATAATGGCTAAACAGGTGGGCCATTAAGAGGCTGCGACGCGGCGAGGGGCTATCCGGTTAATGGGCAAAGGCAGGCCGCAAAGTTGGGCAGCAAATACCCACGGCGGTGCAGTGCGGTGACGGGATGCGCTACTGTCTTGCAAGGTGAGGGTCGAAAAAGCCGGCGGCTTATCCACTTAGTCGACGGTTGCTATCCACCCAGTGGCAATGCGGCTGGCGTGGCGTAAAACTTGCTGTCGATCAACCAGGACGCGCCGTCAGAGCGCGCCGGCCACAATTGCCGTGGGTGCCCCGTGATGAGTAGCAATACACGCGATATACGTATCGAGCGTTTCGATCTTGAAGGCGCCTGCAGCTGGATGTCCGGCATCTGCGGGCCGCACCGGCTGCAAACCGCGACGCCGGAGCGCATCCGTTTTCACCACAGTGCCAATGTGTTCAAGTCCCGCGCCACGACGCTGGGGATTATCGAATACGGCACCGACGTCACCATCGACATCGAGGACGCCGAGCACTTCAGCAGCTACAGCCTGACCCTGCCGCTGGTGGGCGAGCAGGAGCTGAGCAAGAACGGCAAACGGCTCATGTCCAACCGTGACCAGGGCGTGATCATCTCGCCCAACGAACATCAGGTGCTGGAAATCTCGGGCGACTGCCGCAAGCTGCAGGTGGTGATCACCCGCGCGGCCATGAGCGAGTCGCTGGAAGGCTTGCTGCAACGACCGATTGAGGCGCCGCTGCGCTTCGAAGCGGTGATGGATGCAGTCGACGGCGCTTCTGCGTCGTGGTGGCGCATGGCGCGGTATTTCATCGCCGAGCTGGAGCGCAGCAGTGAGCTGTATGACCAGGCGGCGTTTACCCGGGACCTGGAAAGTTCGCTGATCAAGGGCTTGATCCTGGCCCAGCCGAACAACTACTCCGAAGAGCTGCGGGACATGCTGGGCGTGAAGCTGCCGCACTATTTGATCCGCGCCCGGCAGTACATCCACGACAACGCCCGCGAAGCGGTGCACCTGGAGGATCTGGAAGCGGCGGCCGGGGTGTCGCGTTTCAAGCTGTTCGACGCCTTTCGCAAATACTTCGCCCTGTCGCCCATGGCCTACCTGAAGAAATACCGCCTGGGCGCCGTGCGCCAGCAAATCCTCGAACACGGCTCAACCCACACCATCTCCGAAATCGCCCTGGGCTGGGGGTTTACCCACCTGGGCCGATTCTCGGCCGAGTACCGCAAGCTGTTCGACGAATCCCCCAGCCAGACGTTGCAACGCAAGCGCCTGCGCAGCTTCTGA
>NZ_JANLOH010000088.1:0-23995 GCF_025466155.1 Pseudomonas sp. 13B_2.1_Bac1
TCAGTTGCACTGGAGTGACTGTGATGAAACTGCTCAAGATCCTGCCCGCCCTGGCTTTCGCCGCATTCGTGGGCCAAAGCTCGGCCTTTTCCTTTGGCGCCACTGAAGACGCCGTCGCCATCGCGCCACCGGCGCTGGACATCCCCGCCGAACCCGGCAACCTGCAAACCGCTGTGTTCGCCGGCGGTTGCTTCTGGGGCGTACAAGGGGTGTTCCAGCATGTGCAAGGGGTGAAAAACGCCGTCTCCGGTTATGACGGCGGCGCGGCGAACACGGCCCAATACGAGTCGGTCAGCGGCGGCGACACCGGCCACGCCGAATCGGTGTCAGTGACGTACGACCCTGGCACAGTCAGCTACGGCAAGCTGCTGCAGATCTACTTCTCGGTGGCCCACAACCCCACCGAACTCAATCGCCAGGGCCCGGATTCCGGCACCCAGTACCGCTCGGCGATCTTTGCGCAGAATGCCGAGCAGCAAAAAGTTGCCCAGGCCTACATTGCCCAGTTGGACGCGGCCAAGGCGTTCGATAAACCCATCGTGACTAAAATCGAGATGGGCAAGGCGTTCTACCCCGCAGAGTCCTACCACCAGGACTTCCTCACCGAGAATCCGTCCTATCCCTACATCGTGATCAATGACCTGCCGAAAGTCGCACAGCTCAAAAAGCTGTTTCCCGACCAGTACCGCGCCGAGCCGGTGCTGGTCAAAAACCAGTAACCCCCTGTGGGAGCGGGCAAGCCCGCTTCCACCTGTTGATCTGCTGCGTGGCTACACCACTTCCAGATACGAGCTATGGATCGCCCGCGCCAATTCGCGCACGGTGTCGATAAACTCGGTCAACCGGCTGTGCAGCCCATCTTCGAGAATCTCATCGATCCCGGTGTACCGCAGCCGCGCTTCGAACTCCGCCGCCAGGCGCTGCGCCGTGCGCCCATAACTGCCGGGCAGGTCGGCGAGGATATGGCTCAATTCTTCGATACACGCATGCAGCGAGCGCGGTACGTCACTGCGCAACAGCAGCAACTCCGATACCGAGCGCGCGTTCAAGGCATTCGGGTACAGCTCGGTATACGCCTCGAACGATGACAGCGCGCGGAGCAGGGCGCTCCACTGGTAGTAACCACGGGCCGAGAGGTCGCTGACTTCCTCTGATTCCTCGCCGAACATTTCATAACGCGCATCCAGCAGGCGCAGGGTGTTGTCCGCGCGCTCGACGAAGGTGCCCAGGCGAATGAACCGGTAGGCGTCATTGCGCATGATGGTCCCGGACGTCGCGCCCCGGAACAGGTGCGAACGCTGCTTGACCCAATCACAGAAGTGGCTGATGCCATGTCGCGCCAGGCCGCCGGCGGCGATGCTGCGCATTTCCAGCCAGGTGGCGTTGAGGTTTTCCCACATGTCGGCGGTGATGCGCCCGCGTACCGCATGGGCATTGCCCCTGGCCGCGCGCAGGCAGTTGTAGATGCTGGCGGGGTTTTCTTCGTCGAGCGCGAAGAAGTGCAACATGCGCTCGGCGTCCAGTTGCGTGTGGCGCTCCAGGTAACTGTCGAGGGTGCCGCTGCTGAGCAACGACATCGCCAGTTCATCCAGGCCATCGCTGCGCCCGGCCTGGGGCATCAATGACAGCGAGTAACTGACTTCGAGCATGCGCGCGAGGTTCTCGGCGCGCTCCAGGTAACGCGACATCCAGTACAGATCTGCGGCGGTTCTACTCAACATACTCAGCCCTCCACCACCCAGGTGTCCTTGGTTCCACCGCCTTGCGACGAGTTGACGATCAACGAGCCTTCACGCAGGGCCACCCGCGTGAGGCCGCCGGGCACCAGGCGGGTTTCCTTGCCCGACAGCACGAAGGGCCGCAGGTCAATGTGCCGCGGCGCGATGCCGTTTTCGACAAAGGTCGGGCAGGTGGACAGGCTCAGGGTCGGTTGGGCGATATAAGCATGTGGACGCGCCTTGATGCGCTGGCGGAAATCCTCGATTTCAGCCGCGCTGGACGCCGGGCCGACCAGCATGCCGTAGCCGCCGGAGCCTTGGGTTTCCTTGACCACCAGTTCCGGCAGGTGCGCGAGTACGTGGGACAACTCGTCGGGCTTGCGGCACTGGAAGGTTGGCACGTTTTGCAGCACCGGCTCTTCATCCAGGTAGAAACGGATCATTTCCGGCACATAAGGGTAGATCGACTTGTCGTCCGCCACGCCGGTGCCGATGGCGTTGGCCAGCACCACGTTGCCGGCGCAATAGGCGGCCACAAGGCCGGGCACGCCGAGCATCGATTCGGGGTTGAACGCCTGCGGGTCGAGGAACGCGTCGTCGATACGGCGGTAAATCACGTCCACGGCCTTGGGGCCGTCGGTGGTGCGCATGAACACCTTGAGGTCATGCACGAACAGGTCCGCGCCTTCCACCAGTTCCACGCCCATTTCCCGGGCCAGGAACGCATGTTCGAAAAACGCGCTGTTGAAGCGGCCCGGCGTCAGCACCACCACATTGGGGTTGTCCAGGCGGCTGGAGCTTTTCAGGGTCTTGAGCAACAGGTTGGGGTAGTGGTCCACCGGCGCGATGCGCTGCTTGGCGAACACCTCGGGAAACAGCCGCATCATCATCTTGCGGTCTTCGAGCATGTAGCTCACGCCACTGGGCGTGCGCAAGTTGTCTTCGAGCACGTAGTACGTGCCGTCGCCGTCGCGCACCAGGTCGACGCCGGAGATGTGCGAATAGATATCACGGTGCAGGTCGAGGCCGACCATGGCCTTCTGATACCCCTCGTTGCCCAGCACCTGGTCTGCCGGAATGATCCCGGCCTTGATGATGCGCTGGTCGTGGTAAATGTCGGCGAGGAACATGTTCAGCGCATTGACGCGCTGGATACAGCCGCGCTCGATCACGCTCCACTCACTGGCGGGGATGCTGCGCGGGATGATGTCGAAGGGGATCAGGCGCTCGGTGTCTTGTTCGTCGCCGTAGAGGGTGAAAGTGATCCCCGCGCGGTGGAACAGCAAATCGGCTTCGCGACGGCGCTGGGCCAGCAGTTCCGGCGGCGTGTTGGCCAGCCAGCGGGAGAAATCCTGATAATGCGCACGGCACACGCCGTTTGCGTCATTCATTTCATCAAAGAAAGATCGAGCCATTCCAGTACCTTGTCAGTGCCGAGGGACGCATGGGGTGGCACTGCCGCTTTAAAAAACGCATTTTTTTATGAGCCCGTGGCTGACGGTGCCACTGGGCCTGGTCCTTACTTTCTTATGGGGTCGGCTCTGGGTCGGGGGGTAACGAATGCTCCTGTATCCGGGCAGATGAATGGATAAAGCAATGCCTGTGCCGGATTGGGTGTACGCGGGGTATTTACCGGTTGGCGGGTAGCCGCTGACGATGGCAAGCCTGCTCACGGCAGGAAGATCGCTTGTCCGGGCTGGGATGGCCGACCACAAAGGGGCAGGGCGCGCACCACGCTGGTGCGTGAACAAACTTGAACTTCGCCCCCTGCCGATTCTTCTAACAGGTCTCACCCCAGCACGGAGCACGGACGTGCCCAGAATCATCTCACCCGACACCCCGGAATCGAACCTGACCGATCACAGCGAACACAACGCCAAGATCTTCGGTTCGCCCAAGGACCGCCTGGACTTCTACCGGCGCGAAATCCAGTACGAAACCACGATTCTCGCCAACCGCACCGACGCCTACCTCACCGCGCAGTCGTTCCTGGTGATTGCGTTCGTCTCCGGCATGGGCAACCTCAATCCGGAATGGGGCAAGTTGTTCACCGTGGTCGTGCCGGTATTCCTGGCCGCGCTGGGGATCCTCAGTTCCCTCAACGCCTGGCCAGGCATCCGCGCCGCTTACGAAATCATCGACCATTGGCACTACAAGCAGAGCGAATTGCTGCGCAGCGAACCGGTGATGGGCATGGCCTATGACGAGTCGCCGCTGTTTTCCGAGATGGAGTCGTCCCACAAGGGCTATCGCAAGTCACTGCTGTTCTCGATGCGCGCCCCGTGGTTGTTCATGGTGTTCTGGGTGTTGCTGGGGGCGTACGCGTTTTACATCCAGGTGGACAATCCTGGCTCTTAAGCAAGTTGAACTTCGGCTACCTGCGCGGGACCTTATCTTTACGCAGTCTGCGTTTTTTCAACGAGGTGACCCATGAGCACAGACAACGATCCGCAAACCAGCAACCGCAACGACCCGGCGATCGACGGCGGCGAGCCGGCGCCAGGTACGGCGGCCGATGCGCCCAAAGATCCGAAGCCTGCCAGTGATCCCAAGGCCAAGGAAAACGACTACAGTCCAGACTTCAAGCCTGAGCCCGAGGTCAAGCCTGAAACCGATGCCGATATCGACACCCAAGGTGGTTAGAGGAGACGGTCATGTCCAAAGAACTGGAAGAAGAACTCAACGATCCCGGCAATGAAGACCCGGGTTCGTTGATGGATGATGCAGAAGTGCCGCTCAATGACTTGGATGAAGCCGCCGATGTCGGCAACACCGAAAATCAGGACTGAGCCTTGCCCTTGGCACGTCGTTCATACCACGCCAGCATCGGCTGGGTACTGAGGCCATGAACGACGATGCTCAAGGCGATCACTGACAGCGTCAGGTTCACCGCCACGGCGCTGCTGGTCCCGATCAAGCCGTGGTTGAGCGCATAGAACAGGTAGTAAATGCTGCCGATCCCACGGATCCCAAACCAGCCCATCAGGCCGCGTTGCTGGCGATCGATCAGGCTGCCCCACGGGATGGCGAAGACGCTCAGCGGGCGAATCACACAGAACAGCAACGCCGCCAACGGCAGTGCGCGCCAATCCCAATGGCTGATCAGCACAATCCCCAGCACCGTCACCAGGAACACCTCCATCGAACGCTCCACCAGACTGCCGAACGAGAGCATGTCGCCCATCATCACGCCGGCGGCAATCTGGCTATCTTCCAGCCCGCTGGTGTCGCCTTGCAGTGCGCGCTCCGGCTCCACTTCCAGGTGCCCCACCACCGGCAATGCCAGGTGTTCCGACGGCGTCTGTGAATGACCGGTTGAGCGGAATTCGGCCTGGCGCAGCCCCAATCCGGCGGCGAACACCGACAGGAAGCCGTAACCGCCAACGGCCTCGGCCGCCACATAGGCCAGGGCGATGAGGGCGAGGGTCAGGTAGTCATTCGGCGACAGCGTGCTGTCGCTGTTGGTGATGCGCAGCCACAGCGTTACGCGGCCAATGCCGCGCCCCATCCAATAGCCGATCAACAGCCCGGCCGGCACCGCCCACAGCAGGTTTTTCAGCACCCAGCCGCCCAGCCAGTCACCGTCAAAGCCGCCATGCTGCATGAACACCAGGGCGAAAATCACGAACGGGAACGCCGTGCCGTCGTTGAGCCCGGCCTCGCCGGACAGGCCGAAACGCAGCGCGTCGTAGTCCTGGGCATTATTGACCTGCACCAGGCCCGCCAGCACCGGGTCGGTCGGCGCGAGGATCGCCCCCACGAGCAGCGACACCCCCCACGACAGTTCAAACAGGTAGTGCAACGCCAGGCAGATGCCGAGGATGCTCAACAGCATCACCGGGCCGGCCATGCCGAACGCAATCCGCCAGGTGCGATGGCGCAGCGGCAGGCGCAGCTTGAGGCCGCTGACAAACAGCGAAAACAGCACCGCGACCTCGGTGAGGTGCTCCATCCAGCGTGCAGAGTGCTGGATATCCAGGTGCAACAGGTCCACCCCCAGCGGGCCGATGCCGACGCCCAGCAGCAGGCATACGGCCGAGGCGGTCACCGGCATCCAGCGCAGGTAAGAGGAGGTGAGGGCGAGGGTGAGCAATACGGCGCCGAGGACGGCCATCCATAGAATAAAAGTCATCGAGCAGTTACCGGGCCGTGGTCTATCCAGCTTTGAGAGTGGCGGCCCGGCGCAGGTTCAATGTGATTCCATCAACTGCGAGCCGATGGTTTTCAGGCGGATCATGTCCATCAATTGGCGCAGTCCCGGCTGCGATTGCCGGCGGCTCGGGTAGTACATGCACAGCGGCTCGCCCACGCAGGCCCAGTCGGGCATGACGTCCACCAGGCGGCCGTCCGCCAGTTCCTGTTGCACGCGGTTGGCCAGGCAGTAGGCAATGCCGACGCCTTGCAGGGCGGCATGCACGATGGTTTCGGTATCCGCTGCGCTGAAATGGCCTGGCACGTCGATGCGCTGCTGGCGCGGGCCATTGCCCAACTCCCATTTGTAGGGCGTCTTGTCGCCCAGGTACATGCGGATGCACGCATGCTCCAGCAGGTCCTTGGGTTGCTGTGGCGTGCCACGTCGGGCGAGGTAGGCGGGGGAGGCGACGGTGATCCAGCGCAACGCGCCCGTCAGCGGCACGGCGACCATGTCCTGGGGCACGGTGGCGCCGTAGCGGATGCCGGCGTCGTAGCCCTCGGCGACGATGTCGATCATCTGGTCCTGCACGATCAGGTCCAGGCGCAGCTGCGGGTAGGCGGCGCAGAAGTCCCCGAGAATCGGTGCCAGCAGCAATACCGCGGCATCGCGTGGCACGTTGAGGCGCAGCCGGCCGATGGGGGCTTCGCGGTACAGCTCCAGGGTGTCGAGGCCGTCCTGGATCGTGGCAAACCCCACGCTGAGTTTTTCCGCCAGCAGGGTGCCGGCGTCGGTGGGTTCCACGGCGCGGCTGGTGCGGTACAGCAGCTTCACGCCCAGGCGGGTTTCCAGGTTGCGCATGGTGTGGCTCAGCGCGGAGGTGGTCACGCCGAGCTCATGCGCGGCATGGCGAAAGCTACGGCGGCGGATGATTGCCATGAACACGTTGAGATCAGCCAGTTCGGAACGGTTGAAGGCAGCCATTTCAAGTCTCTTTAGTGGGGCTTTGGTTGAATGCGGCGTTGAGCCCTATTCAACCTGGGATGACCTAGAGTAATTGCTTTTCTAAGCATGTTGACGGTCAGGGGTTTTATTTCATGTACGTTGAGACCATCCGCATTGCCGGTATCGATACACCGGTCTCGCGAATAGCCCTCGGCACCTGGTCGATGGGCGGGCACCTGTGGGGCGGTGCCGACAACGAACAGGCGACCCGCACCCTTCGGCATGCGTTGGCACTCGGAATCAACCTGATCGACACCGCGCCGGTGTATGGCTTTGGTTTATCCGAACAGATGATCGGCAAGGCCCTGCGCGGCGTGCGCCACAGCGCCGTGATCGCGACCCAGGCCGGGCCGTATTGGGACGACTGCCCGCCACGGCGCAACGCCACGGCCCGGCGCATCCGCAAAGCGCTCGAGGACTCGCTGGTGCGCCTGGACACCGACTACATCGATCTGTACCAGATCCATTGGCCCGACTCGCCGGTGGCCCAGGAAGAAACCGCCGATGAGTTGGAGCGTCTGCGCCGCGAGGGCAAGATCCTTGCCGTCGGGGTGAGCAACTATGCCTCCACGCACAGGGATACTTTCAGCCAGCACACTGCGGCGGCCACCGTGCAGCCGCCGTACAACCGGTTCGAACGCAGCATCGACAGCGCTATCCTGCCGTACGCCAGGCAGCATGGCCTGGTGGTGCTGGCCTACGGACCGCTGTGCCGCGGCTTGCTCAGCGGCAACCTGCATGCGCAGCCCCCTTTCGCCGGGGACGCTGTGCGCACGCTCGACCCGACATTCAAGGCGCCGCGTTTCGAGCAATACCTGGAAACGGTGGCCGCGCTGGGTATTTATGCGCGCGAGCGCCACGGCAAATCGGTGCTGGCCCTGGCCTTGCGTTGGGTGCTCGACCAAGGCCCGACCATCGCGTTGTGGGGAGCCCGGCGTCCCGAGCAATTGCGCGGTTTTGAAGAAGCGTTTGGCTGGCAACTGACCCCTGAAGACCTGACGAATATCGACCGTATCCTCGCCAGCACGATAAAAGATCCGCTTGGCGCGCCGTTGTAGCCCTGCGCCAGCGATGTCGGCGGCCAGACTCCGAGCCTTGCTCGGTGCAGGATTGGCATTCGCGACCTGTTCGCACGATAAACGACATCGCCCTGAATCTATCCATTGAACGACTGTTCAGTTTCAACTATGTTGACCGCATCCACCCGTTTGCACGCAGACGGGTTCGCGCTGTTTCTTCTTGAACGAGAGGCTCTGGCATGCGGTTTTCCCCTTTTGTTGAGCGAATTGCGGGCCAGGGTGTAGCGGCCTGGGACATTCACCACGCCGCCTTCCAAGCCGCCAGCCAGGGCGAAGACATCATCATCCTCAGCGTGGGCGATCCGGATTTCGCCACGCCAGCCTTCATCACTGACGCCGCCGTCGACGCCCTGCGCGAGGGCGACACTCACTACACCGAAATCCCTGGCCGCCCGGCACTGCGCGAGGCGATTGCCGCGCGCTACAGCCAGACCCTGGCGCGGCCCTTGAACGCGGAAAACGTGATTACCGTGGCCGGTGCGCAGAATGCCTTGTTCGTCGCTTCGCTGTGCCTGTTGCAGGCCGGCGATGAAGTGCTGGTGCTCGACCCGATGTACGTCACCTACGAAGCCACCCTCAAGGCCAGCGGCGCGACGCTGGTGCGCGTGCCGTGCTCGCCGGCCTCCGGCTTTCGCCTCGACGCGCAACTGCTTGCGGCCGCAATCACGCCGCGCACCCGCGCAATCTTCTTCTCCAACCCGAACAACCCCACCGGCGTGGTCCTCAATGCCGAGGAGCTGCAGGCCATCGCCGCGTTGGCCATCGCCCATGACCTGTGGGTGGTGGTGGATGAAGTCTACGAAAGCCTCGTATTCGATGGCGAATACCACAGTCTGGCCGCGCTGCCGGGCATGGCCGAGCGCTGCGTGGTGATCGGCAGTCTGTCCAAGTCCCACGCCATGACCGGCTGGCGCATTGGCTGGCTGGTGGCCGCGCCGGCGTTGATCGTGCACGCCGAAACCCTGGTGCTGAGCATGCTCTACGGGCTGCCGGGGTTTGTGATGGAGGCCGCCACGGCGGCGGTGCTCGCCCACGATAAGGTCACTGCGGGCATGCGCGAGATTTACCGGCGCCGTCGCGACCTGGTGGTGAGTGGCCTAAGCGCTTGCCCCGGCATCCAGGTGCAGGCGCCACAGGCGGGCATGTTTGTGCTGGTGGATGTGCGCGGCACTGGCCTGGGCTCGCTGGATTTTGCCTGGCGGCTGTTGCGTGAAGCGGGCGTGTCGGTGCTGGACGCGGCGGCATTCGGCGAGCCGGCCCAGGGGTTTGTGCGGTTGTCCTTTACCTTGAGTGAAGAGCGCCTGGCCGACGCCTGCCGGCGTATCGCCGCGTTTGTCACGCGGCTCGCGGGTGAGCCGCGTATCGCGCCGGCGCCCATTGTCGAAGTGGCGCCGCCGGTACAGGCGAAGAAGATGATCGAGGTGATCGACCTGCATAAGCGCTTCGGCAATATCGAAGTGCTCAAGGGCATCTCCCTCACGGCCCACGAAGGCGACGTGATCTCGCTGATCGGCGCGAGTGGTTCGGGCAAAAGCACCTTGCTGCGCTGCATCAATATGCTTGAGGTGCCGGACCAGGGCAGCATTCACGTGGATGGCGAAAGCATCAAGTTGAACTATGGCCGCCCCGGCGCGCCGCTGGTGGCGGACGCCAGGCAACTGGTGCGCATCCGCTCGACCCTGGGCATGGTGTTCCAGAACTTCAACCTGTGGCCCCACCGCACGGTGCTCGAAAACCTTATCGAGGCGCCCACCCAGGTGCTGCGCGAAAGCCGCGCCGAAGCCATCGAGCGCGCCGAAGCCTTGCTCGACCGTGTCGGCCTGGCCGCCAAGCGCAACGAGTACCCGGCGTTCCTTTCCGGTGGCCAGCAACAGCGGGTGGCGATCGCCCGCGCGCTGGCCATGCGTCCCAAAGTCATGCTGTTCGACGAACCCACCTCGGCCCTTGACCCGGAACTGGTGGGTGAAGTGCTGCGGGTGATCCGCTCCCTGGCCGAAGAAGGCCGCACCATGATCCTGGTCACCCACGAGATGGCCTTCGCCCGGGATGTGTCTTCCAAAGTGGCTTTTCTGCACCAAGGCATGATCGAGGAAACCGGCTCGCCGGACTCGGTGTTCATCGATCCACGCAGTGAACGTTGCCGACAGTTCGTCAACGCGCATCAAACTCGCTAACTCCATAAAAAGACGGGGCAAATCATGACATTCAAACCCATGGCAAGCTGGTTGGGCGGAGCAGTATTGATGTTGGCCGCAGGTTTTACGCTGGCGGCAGAGAAACCTATCGTGTTTGCCGTCGCGGCCGAACCTTATCCGCCGTTCACGGTGAAAGGCGGCAACGGCCAGTGGTCCGGCTTCGAAGTGGACCTGATCCACAAGCTGTGCGAGGGCATGAAAGCCGAGTGTCAGATCAAGGAAGTGGCGTGGGATGGGATTATCCCGTCGTTGCTGGCGAAGAAGATCGACGTGATTTTCTCGTCGATGTCGGTCACTGACGAGCGCGAAAAACAGATCGCCTTCAGCCGCGCCTACTACGACTCGTTGCTGGGCGTGGCGGGGCCCAAAGGCAGTGAAGTGGAGATTTCCCCGGCGGGCCTCAAGGGCAAGTTGATCGGCGTGCAGATCTCCACGGTCAGCGCCAATTACCTGAAGAAGTACTACGAAAATATCGCCGACCTCAAGTACTACGACACCCAGGAATCGGCCAACGCCGACCTGATCGCCGGGCGCATCGACTACATGATGGCTGACGACACTGCTATCGCCATGATGGTCAAGACCCCGGAAGCCAGCGGCCTGGCGCATATCGCCAGTGTGCCGTACGACCCGATCATCGGCCGGGGCGTCGGCGCGGGACTGCGCAAGGAAGACACCGAGCTCAAGGCGCGCCTGGACAAGGCCATCGGCGAACTGCTGGTGAGCAAGGACTATGACGACCTGTCCCAGCATTACTTCGGCCTGTCGGTCAGCCCGTGCAAGCGCACCGACACGCCGGCATATGTCAGCAAGGTGTGTGAGAGCCCGTATGCGCAATAGGTTTGGAGAAGTGGGCGGCTAGGAGGCTGTTGTGGTTTTGGTGTTGAGGGGGGATTTTGTGGTGAGGGGCTGTTGTGGTGAGGGGGCTTGTCCCCCGTTGGAGTGCGCAGCGCTCCCGCTTTTCTTGGGGCCGCTACGCAGCCCAACGGGGGACAAGCCCCCTCACTACAGAAAACCAAAGCCAATGGATGAGCCCTCTCACTACAAGAAAAACATAGCCACAGGGCAATCACACAACCCTCGTTAAACGTGGAGTAAGCCGATGTTCGATCTCCTGAGCTTCAGCGATCAAGGCTGGGGCAATGCACTGCTCAAGGGCTTGTGGATGACCCTGCAGATCTCCGCCGGCGCGTTTGCGGTAGGGCTGTTGATCGGCCTGGTGGTGGCCTGCGCCAAGCTCAGTGCACCCCGGCCGATTGCCTTGCTGATGCGCGGTTACACCACACTGTTTCGTGCGGTGCCGGAACTGCTGCTGATCCTGTTGCTGTACTACGCCGGGTCCATGGGCCTGAACGCGCTGATGCTGTGGCTGGGGTTTGCGCAGGTGAACATCAGCGGTCCGCTGGTGGCGATCCTGGTGCTGGGGCTGGTGCAGGGCGCGTATGCGTCGGAGATCTTTCGCGCGGCGATCCTGGCGATTCCCCATGGCCAGATCGAAGCGGCGCGGGCCTTTGGCCTGAGCGGGTTTGGCCTGTTTCGCCGGGTGACCTTGCCGATCATGGCGCCGTACGCCCTGGCCGGCATGTCCAACCTGTGGATCAACCTGATCAAGGATAGCGCCTTGATCAGCGTGGTCGGCACCAACGAATTGCTCTACACCGCCAAGCAGGCAGCCGGTTCGACCCGGCAATACCTGTTGTTCTACCTCGCGGCCGCCGCCTTGTATTACCTGGTGACGCTGGCTTCCAACTACCTGTCCGGGCGCCTGGAGCGACGTATTCGTCGCTGGATGCCGGTTGTCGAGTGAGCCGCCCATGCCTGAATGGATAAGTTATTACGCCGCACTGATCGCCAAGGGCCTGCAGACGACCTTGTCGCTGCTGGTCATTTCCGCGCTGCTGGGCTTTGCCCTGGCGGTGGGGGTGGCGTTGGCCCGCCTGTCGCGGCGCAAATGGCTGGCACGTGCCGCATTGGCCTACACCAGCGTGTTGCGCGGCACGCCGCTGCTGATCCAGATCTACATTTTCTACTACGGACTGGGCAGCTTGTTCGCGCAGTTTCCGATGATCCGGGGCAGCTTTCTCTGGCCGTTCTTGCGCGACGGCTATTGGTACATCGTGTTCGCCCTGGTGCTGTCGGTGGGGGCCTATGTGGGTGAGGTGATTCGCGGCGGCCTGCTGGCGGTGCCCAAGGGCGAGATGGAAGCCGCCTCGGCCTTCGGCATGACCCCGCGCCAGGCCCTGCTGCGGGTGCGCCTGCCACGCGCGATGCGCCTGTTGCTGCCGACCCTGGCCGGGGAAACGGTGATGCTGCTCAAGTCCACCGCGCTGGCCTCGACCATCGCCGTGGTCGACCTGCTCGGCGCGGCCAACGTAGTGCGTGCGCAAACCTTGCAGATCTATCAGCCGTTGCTGTTGGTGGCCGGGGTTTACCTGTGCCTGACCTTCCTCATCGAAGGCGTCTGTGCCATCGCCGAACGCCGTGGCACGCCGCTGCGCAGGTCAGTCGGATGAGCCCGGATCGCTCGCTGCAGGGGATTGCCCTGTGCTCACTGGCCTATGCGTTCCTGGCGCTGCAGGACGCGGTGATCAAATGGCTGGTGGCCGATTATTCGGTGTTCACCATTCTGTTCTGGCGCAGCCTGGTGGTGGTCGCGGCGTGCGTCGTCGCCGGGCGCATGGGCTTGTTGCGCCGGGCGTGGACTTCGGTGAGCCGCCGGCTGCTGATCATCCGCGGGCTGTTGTCGTTGCTCGCCTGGCTGCTGTATTACACCGCCGCCAAGGACCTGACCCTGGCGGAAATGACCACGTTGTATTTCTCCGCGCCGATCATGGTCACGTTGCTCGCGGCGTTGATCCTCAAGGAGCGCGCCAGCCGTGGCCAGTGGATCTCGCTGCTGATCGGCTTTGTCGGCGTGGTGATTGCGTGTCGCCCGAGCAACATGCTCGACCCGTTGCCGATCGCGCTGACCCTGGTGGCCGCGCTGTGCTGGGCGTTTACCTATATCCAGCTGCGCCAGGTCGACCCGACCACCTCGGTGCTGGAGCAGATGCTGATCACCAATGTGGTGTTTGTGGTGTGCATGGCCGTGACCTTGCCCTGGACCCACACGCCCGCGCCGTTGCCGTCGTGGCTGGGCATGTTGGCAGCGGGGCTGGTCGGCGGTATCGGCCAGTTCCTGCTGTTTGCCAGCTTCCGCCGCGCGACCGCGACGCTGCTCGCACCGTTCGAATACACCGGGCTGATCTGGGCGTTCCTGTTGTCGAGCCTGATCTGGGGCACGTCGATGGATATCTCGCTGATCATCGGCGCAGTGTTGATAGCCGTCAGCGGCACCCTGGCCATGCTCAGTGCACGGCACCCGGTGTCACAGGACGTGGTCGGCGCCGAATGCTCCGTGACGCAACCCCTGTACCCAGCAGCGGCAGATGTGCAGCCCGTTGGCGGGGCTGAAGGTGCCGGGGTTGAGGCACCCCTCGAGCCAGAGTCCGTCGAGCATCGCCGATAGGCCGATGGCGGCGAGGTGGCTGTCGTGGATCACCAACTGCTCGCTGCGGGCCAGGTCGTCGAGCAGTTGCTGAATCAGTCCGAGGTAGGCGCGGTAGCTGTTTTCGTGGGACTGGTTCACGTGGGGCGAGTGACGGATCAGGCTCCAGAACACCACCCACACGCCGAGCAGGTCGGGGTCCATGACCCGTGGCGAAAACGACGCGCTGAGGAACGCATCCAGGCGCGCGGCGGCGCCTTCGACCCGTTCGACCTGTGCCCACAGCGCGCTGGTCAACTCATTGGCCAGCTTGTGGTAGGTCTCGGCGATCAGTGCGTCAATGCTGCCGAAGTGGTGATTGAGCAAGCCCACCGACACGCCGGCCTCGGCGGCAATCCGGCGCACGGAAATCCCGGCGTGGCCGTCGCGGGCAAGGCAGGTGAGGGTGGCGGCAATCAGCAGGTCGCGGCGTTCGTCAGGGTCGGCACGGCGCAATTTTGCAGGGGGTGTGGTCACGGCAATGCCCTTGAGGAAAGACCAGAAGGCTCAGGTTAGTTGAACATGTGTTCAATCTCTAGCGGTTAATTGATCAGAGGAGGGCAAGGCATGGCAAAAGACCTTTCGTGGCAGGTGCCCGGTGATGCCGGCAATCTGCTGCACATCGGCGCCTGGCGCTTTGAAGGCGACGGCAGTGGCCCCCGCGTGCATCTGCAGGCCGGCGTGCACGCCGATGAAATCGCCGGGATGCTGGTGCTGCACCAGTTGCTGCCGCGCTTGCAGGCGTGTCAGGACCAAGGCCTTCTCAGGGGCAGCGTGACCGTGGTGCCGCAGGCCAACCCGTTCGGCATCGGCCAGTTTCGCCAGGGCAAATTACTCGGACGTTTTCATGAGGCCACCGGGCAGAACTTCAACCGCGCCTTCGACCATTCGCTGGCCATGCAGCGCCCGGCCAGCAACCTCGCGCAGTGGCAGAAAAGCCTGGTGCAACTGGCCGCCGACGCCGACCTGGTGCTGGACCTGCACACCGACGATGAAGCCTTGCCGTACCTCTATATCCACCGCAGCTTCTGGCCGGAACAGGGCCTGGCGCTGGCGGCGGCGTTGCAGGCCGACGTGGTGATCGTCTGGGATGACGGCGGCGACGGCTCTTTCGAAGAAACCATCATCAACCACGCCGCGCCGCAGTTGGCCGCCACCCTCGAGTTGCGCGGGCAGGCCGATGTCAGCGATGCCTTGGCGCGCCAGGACGCCGACGCCTTATGGAACTGGCTGTGCATCAGCGGCGTGATCGATGCGGTCGCGACCATTGGCGAATGGCAGGGCGACGTGGTGGACATGGGCTGCATGGAGACGATCCTCGCGCCACGTACCGGTGTGCTGGTGTTCGAAAAATACCTCGGCGATTGGGTCGAAGAGGGCGAGCGCTTCGCCCGGATCATCGGGCGTCCCGGCGATCCTGGCTCCGAAGTGCCCCTGCACGCGGCGCAGCGCGGACGCATGGTCACCGGCCACCGTGAGCGCCTGGTCGCCCAGGGCTCGGTGGTGGCCAAGTTCACCGGCACGCGCTTGTCCGACAGCTACAGCGGCGGCGTGTTGGACCCGTAGGCGATCAGAGGTCGAAGTGCGAGCCGCGCCGTTTCAGGCGGCGCATGGCACTGTCCAGGTGCGCCCGCGCGCTCGCCGGATCGCCCTCGCGCATCTGTGCATACGCTATCTGCGCCACCTGGGGGTCAATCGGCATGAGCGGTTGACCACTGGCCATGGCCTTGAGCTGTACTTCGGCGGCACGCTCCAGGTAGTAGATGTCATCCCAGGCTTCGGCGATCGTCGGCGCGACCACCATCACGCCGTGGTTTTTCAGGAAGAGGATATCGGCATCGCCCAGCGCCGCCGCGATGCGTTGACCCTCGCGGTGGTCCAGGGCCAGGCCGTTGTAGTGCGCGTCGACCGCCGTGCGTCCATAGAACTTCAGCGCGGTCTGCCCCAGCCACAACAGCGGCGGGCCTTGCAACAGGCACAATGCGGTGGCATTGGGCATGTGCGTGTGGAACGCGGCCTTGATGCGCGGCTGCTGCTGGTGCAATTGCGCATGGATGTAGAAGGCCGTCGCTTCCGGCGTGCCCTCGCCATCGATCACATTGCCGGCGAAATCGCACACCAGCAGCTGGGACGCGGTGATCTCTTCGAAGGCATAGCCGAACGGGTGGACGAAGAACAGCTCGTCATGCCCCGGAACCGTCGCTGAAAAGTGATTGCAGATACCTTCTTCCATACCGTGCAGCGCCGCCAGTTGCAGGCACGCGGCCAACTCCACCCGCGCGTCGATGGCAGCCACGCTGTCGAGGTTGAAGCGCCCGGCGCGCGGGCCCAGGGAGGAGGGCGTAAAGGTATGTGCCATGACTCACCACCCCAGGGACTTGAACAGCCCGGGCACGCCGTCGAGGGTCGGCAGGATGGCGTCCGGCGTGTAGTCGGCCAGCAACTGGCGACCGGTGCCACGGTCGATCCAGACACAACGAAAGCTGATGTCCCGGGCGGCGGCGTGATCCAGGTGCGGGCTGGCACAGATATGCACCACTTGGTCGAGGCTGACGCCGAGCTGCTCGTGCGCGTAGTCGAACAAGCGCCGATTGGGCTTGTAGGCGCCGGCCTGTTGGGCGGTGATGACGCGGTCGATGTGGCCACCCAGTTGCGCGACATTGCCTGCAATCACATCGTCGTCCGTGTTGGAGACGATACACAGCTTGTAGCCCAGCGCCTTGAGCTGCTGGAGCGTGCCCGGCACTTCCGGGAACGGTGGCATGGCACTGATGCTGTCGGTGAGCACCGCGCTGTCGCTGGCATTGGCGGGCAGGCCCAGTTCCTTGAAGGCCAGCTGCAGGCTCAAGCCCGCCAGGGTGCGGAAGCTGCGATGCGGCGGGGTTTGTTCCAGGGTATGTTCGTGGCGGTCATACACGCTGAGCAGCGTATCGGGGTCGACCGAATGCGCGCCTTTTTCCGCAAGGATGCGCTCAATGGCGGCGCGCAGGCCTTCGTCCCACTGGATCAGCGTGCCGTAGCAGTCAAAGGTCAGCCAGAGCGGGCGCGGGGAATGTTCAAGTGGCATGGGGCACCTGTCGAAAAGAGTGAGTGACCGGGTCAGCTTAGGAAACCTGGCGGTCAGTGGGAAATTAAATTAACCTCTTCAGCTCAGTTGAATTGTCGATATGAGGGGCGCCAGCATGTTGGATCTAGAACTGCTGCATACCTTGGTCTGCGTGGTGGACGAGGGCAGCTTCACGCGCGCCGCCGAGCGTGTGCATCGCACCCAATCCACGGTCAGCCAGCAGATTCGCAAGCTCGAAGACAGCGTCGGCCAGGTCTTGCTGGTGCGTGATCGCTCCGGCCAGCAGGTCAGTGCCACCGAGCACGGCGAATTGCTCACCCAGTACGCGCGACGCCTGTTGAACCTATCCCGTGAAGCCCGCGATGCGTTGAACACCGAGGCCCGCCTGGTATCGGTGCGCCTGGGCGTGCCGGAGGATTTCGACGCCACGCGCATGGCCTCGATGCTCTCCGGTTTTGTGCGCGCGCGCCCTGAAGCGCGGCTGGAAACAGTCAGCGGCATGAGCACCGATCTGCGCCGCCAGTTGGAGAACGGAGAAATCGACATCGCCCTGGTCAAGCGCGAAGCCGGCAGCGGCGAGTGTCACGCCAGTTGGCCGGAGCCCTTGGTGTGGGTCTGCGGACACGGCCAGGACCTGCAGGTCGAAACGCTGCCCCTGGCATTGTTCCCCCAGGGCTGTATCTATCGTCAGCGGGCCATTCGTACGCTGGACAAGGCCCGGCGCAGCTGGCGCGTGGCGTTCGGTAGCCACAGCCTGACCGGGATTCAAGCCGCCGTCACCTCGGGATTGGGCCTGAGCATCCTGCCCAGGAGCGCGGTGCTGCCGACCCACCGCATCTGCACCGAACTACCGCCAGTGCCGCCTTCGGAACTGGCGCTGGTCAGTGGTAGCGAACGCTTGAGCGCCACTCATCAGGGCTTGATCGACTGCCTGCGCGACCAACTGTCAGCAGCCGGCTAGCGCACATTTTCCCTCAGCCAAACCCCTCCCTCAGCTGCTCTCGATCAAGAAGCCTCCCATCGCGCCGATCAGGCCGGGCTTTCCCGGACTGACGCGACAACCACCCCGCGTGAAACTTTCACCCTCAATTGCACGGAGCTGGGGCGTTTCTGGCAGATCGCCATGATTAAACGTTTCACCTGCCGATAAATGGCTGACGCAAGCGCTTGCGTAAGCAAATGTATCTGACATAGAGTCGGCAGCACTCGACTACAAAAATAATAAACGCAGGAGCTCATTCATGAGCCTTGAACCCTTGCTTGAGATGCAGGGCATCAGCAAGACCTTCAATGGTCTGCGCGTGCTCAAGAATGTCGGCCTGAAAGTCTACCCCGGCGAAATCCACGCCTTGATGGGGGAGAATGGCGCCGGCAAATCGACGTTGATGAAAATCCTTTCCGGCGCTTACCAGGCCGATCCCGGCGGCGAAATCCGCATCGCCGGCCAGCCTGTCGCCACCTTCACGCCCGCCACCGCCAAAGCCCTCGGCATCGCCGTGATCTATCAGGAACTGAGCCTGTGCCCGAACCTGAGCGTGGCCGAGAACATCTACCTGGGCCGCGAATTGCGGCGTGGCTGGACCATCGACCGCAAGGGTATGCAGGCCGGCTGCAGCGAAGTGTTGCAACGCCTGGGCGCGGAGTTCACCCCGGCCACCCCGGTCAGCAGCCTGTCGATTGCCGAGCGCCAGTTGGTGGAAATCGCCCGCGCGCTGCACGCCCACGCCAGGATCCTGGTGATGGACGAACCGACCACGCCGCTGTCATCCCGCGAGACCGACCGGTTGTTCGCGCTGATCAAGCAACTGCGCAGCCAGGGCCTGGCAATCATCTATATCAGCCACCGCATGGCTGAAATCTACGAGCTGTCGGACCGTGTCTCGGTACTGCGGGACGGCCAGTACATCGGCGAACTGACCCGCGACGCGCTGTCGGCCGAGGTCCTGGTGAAAATGATGGTCGGCCGCGACCTCTCCGGTTTCTACAAGAAGGAGCACGCGGCGTACAACCCCGGCAACGTGGTGATGCGCGTACGCGACATGGCCGATGGCAAGCGTGTGCGCCATTGCAGTTTCGACCTGCACGCCGGCGAAGTGCTGGGCATCGCCGGGCTGGTCGGGGCAGGGCGCACCGAGCTGGCGCGGCTGATCTTCGCCGCCGACCCGCGCACCTCCGGCACCCTCGAAGTGGTCGGCAAGACCGTCACCCAGTTGCGCAACCCGGCGGACGCGATTCGCGCCGGCGTGGTCTACCTCACCGAAGATCGCAAGGCCCAGGGGCTGTTCCTGGACATGAGCGTGGCCGACAACATCAACGTCTGCGCCTGCGTGCCGGACGCGCATGCCGGTGGCGTGCTGGACCGTGGCCACGCCGCGCAACGCGCGAAGGCTGCGATCCAGTCACTGTCGATTCGCGTGGCATCGGGCAAGGTCAATGTCGGCGCGCTGTCCGGCGGCAACCAGCAGAAGGTCTTGCTGGCGCGGCTGCTGGAGGTCAAGCCGCACGTGCTGATTCTCGATGAGCCCACCCGGGGCGTGGACATCGGCTCCAAGTCCGAGATCTACCGCATCATCAATCAACTCGCGCAAGCGGGCGTGGGCATCGTGGTGATTTCCAGCGAGCTGCCGGAAATCATCGGCACCTGCGACCGCGTGCTGATCATGCGTGAAGGCCAGTTGGTGGCCGAAGTCGGCGGGGCCTCCGGCCACGTCATTTCCCAGGAACGTATTATTGACCTCGCCACCGGTGGCGATCAGGTGGTTGCCCATGGCTGATTCGATGATTGCAACACCCGGCAAGGCCGAGCGCGCCCGCGAACTGATGCGCACGGTGGGCATGCTGCCGGTGCTGATCCTGCTGCTGGTGGGCTTTGCCCTGGCCAGCGAGAACTTCCTGACCGTGCAGAACCTGTCGATCATCACCCAGCAGGCATCGGTCAACGTGGTGCTGGCGGCGGGCATGACGTTTGTGATTCTGACTGCAGGCATCGACCTGTCGGTGGGCGCGATCCTCGCGGCCTCGGCCGTGGTGGCGCTGCAGGCGTCGATGTCGCCGCAGTTCGGCATGTTCGGGATCGCCGCCGGCATCGGTTTTGGCCTGTTGCTGGGCCTGGTCAACGGTGGCTTGATCGCCTTCATGCGCCTGCCGCCGTTTATCGTCACCCTCGGCGCGCTCACCGCGATGCGCGGCCTGGCGCGGTTGTTGGCCGATGACAAGACCGTATTCAACCCCGATCTGCCGTTTGCGTTTATCGGCAATGACTCGATCCTCGGCGTGCCCTGGCTGGTGGTCATTGCGGTGGCGGTGGTGGCGCTGTCGTGGTTCATCCTGCGCCGCACGGTGATGGGCGTGCAGATCTATTCGGTGGGCGGCAACCCCGAAGCCGCACGGCTTTCCGGGATCAAGGTGTGGAAGGTGCTGCTGTTCGTCTACGCCATGTCCGGCGCGCTGGCCGGGCTGGGCGCGGTGATGAGTGCTTCGCGCCTGTTCGCCGCCAACGGCCTGCAACTCGGACAATCCTATGAGCTGGATGCGATTGCCGCGGTGATCCTCGGTGGCACCAGCTTTACCGGTGGCGTCGGCACTATCGGCGGCACCTTGATCGGCGCGCTGATCATTGCGGTCCTCACCAACGGCCTGGTGCTGCTGGGGGTGTCGGATATCTGGCAATACATCATCAAGGGCATCGTGATCATCGGCGCGGTCGCGCTGGATCGCTATCGCCAGTCCGGTGCTCGGACCTGAGTTCACCCCCATAACAATCACAAGAGAGACCCGCATGAACCTTAAACGCATCTTTCCCGTCATGGCCTTGGCTGCGCTGATGTCCCAAGCCGTCGAAGCCCGCGAACTCAAGGCCCTGGGCATCAGCATGGGCTCGCTGGGCAATCCGTATTTCGTGACCCTGGCCGATGGTGCCAGCGCCCGGGCCAAGGAGCTGAACCCGAATGTGAAGGTCACTTCGGTGTCGGCCGACTATGACTTGAGCAAGCAGTTCTCGCAGATCGACAACTTCATCTCGTCCAAGGTCGACCTGATCCTGATCAATGCCGTCGACCCGTCGGCCATGGCCTCGGCGATCAAGAAAGCGCGGGATGCCGGCATCGTTGTGGTGGCGGTGGATGTGGACGCCAAGGGCGTCAACGCCACGGTGCAGACCGACAACGTCGAAGCCGGCCAGCTGGCCTGCCAATACCTGGTGGACAAGCTCGCGGGCAAGGGCAACGTGATTATCCAGAACGGCCCGCAAGTGACCGCGGTGACCGACCGTGTCAAAGGCTGCAAGGCCGCGCTGGCCAAGGCCCCGGACATCAAGGTGCTGTCCGACGACCAGGACGGCAAAGGTTCGCGCGAAGGCGGGCTGAACGCGATGCAGGGATACCTGACGCGCTTCCCGAAAATCGACGGGCTGTTCGCGATCAACGACCCGCAAGCCATCGGCAGCGACCTGGCGGCCAAGCAGCTCAAGCGCAGCGGTATCATCATTACCTCGGTGGACGGCGCGCCGGATATCGAGAACGCGCTGAAGACCGACTCGCAGATCCAGGCCTCCGCCAGCCAGGACCCCTGGGCCATGGCGCAGACGGCGGTGAATGTCGGCAATGACCTGCTCAACGACAAAGCCCCGGCCGAAGCGGTTACCCTGCTCACGCCAAAACTGATCACCCGCGACAACGTCGGCACGTACAGCGGCTGGTCGAGCAAACATTGATTCATTGAGAGGAACAGCGTCGTGGTCACCATGGATGACGTGGCAAGCAGGGCCGGGGTGTCGTCGTCGACCGTGTCCCACGTATTGAACGGCACACGCAAAGTCAGCCCGGCAACGGTGCAGGCGGTGCAGCGTGCGATCCAGGAGCTGGGGTATATCCCCAACACCCTGGCGCGCTCGCTGGCCCGTTCGAGTACCAGCACGATTGGCGTGGCGATTTCGGCGCTGTCCAACCATTACTTCAGCGAGACCGTGCACGCGATTGAAACCGAGTGTGCCCGGCACGGCTACATGATGCTGTTCGTCGACACCCATGATGATCCGGAGCAGGAGCTGCGGGTGGTCACGGCGCTGCATCACCGGCGTGTCGACGGGATTTTGCTGGCCCCGTCGACCGGCTCGTTGGCGCTCCACTACCTGCAGGCCAATGAGGTGCCGACCGTGCTGGTGGACCGCATGATGAGCCCACAGTTTGACCAGGTCGGGGTCGAGAACACGTTGTCCACCCAGGCGCTGATCACGCATTTGATCGAACATGGGCACCGGCGCATCGGTTTCATCGCCGGGCGGGCGGGCCTGGGGACCACCGATGAACGCGTCGCCGGCTACCGTGCGGCATTGCAGGCGGCGGGTGTGGATTTCGATCCGCAGCTGCTGGTCAACGGCGGCTCCAACAGTGAACCGGCCCGCGTGGCCACCGCGCAACTACTGGCCTTGCCGGTGCCGCCTACCGCAATAATGGCCGGCAATAACCTGATGACCCTCGGCGCCATGCACGCGCTGCGTGACGCGCAGGTCGAGGTGCCGGGGCAGATGGCCCTGGTGGGCTTCGATGATTTTGACTGGGCGGATTTTTTTGTGCCGCGCCTGACCCTGATCGCCCAGCCGGTCCAGGAGCTGGGCGCGCGCGCAGTGCACCGGCTGCTGCAACGCATGGCTTCACCCCAGGCACCACCGGAAACGGTGCGCCTGGCGCCGAGCCTGCAACTGCGTAATTCATGTGGCTGTCTCTGACTGGAATACCCGCGTATGAACACCCCTGTTTCCCTCGGCATCGACCTCGGCACCTCGGAACTCAAAGCCATCCTGATGGATGCAAGCGGCGCCGTGCTGGCCAATGCCGGGGTGCGTTTGAGCGTGTCGCGGCGCCACAGTGGCTGGTCCGAACAAGCCCCTGAAGACTGGTGGCAGGCGTGCCTGCAAGTGCTGGAGCAATTGCGCCGCCACCCAGCGTATGCCCGCGTGGCGTGCATCGGCCTGTCGGGGCAGATGCATGGCGCCGTGTTGCTGGGGGGTGACGACCGCGTGTTGTACCCGGCGATCCTCTGGGATGACTCGCGCGCCGTGGCCGAGGCCGAACACCTCGGTGTGGCGTTTGCCGACGCCACCGGCAGCTTGCCCATGGCCGGGCTCACCGCGCCCAAATTGCTGTGGCTGCAACGGCACGAACCCGAGGTGTTCCAGGCGATTGATTGTGTGCTTTCGCCCAAGGACTACCTGCGCCTGCGCCTGACTGGCGAGCGCGTCAGCGAGATGTCGGACGCCGCCGGCACCCTGTGGCTGGAGGTGGCCAAGCGTGAGTGGTTCGAGCCCATGCTGCGCGTCACCGGCCTGACGCCCGCGCAGATGCCGCGGTTGATCGAAGGCGGCGCGCCGAGTGGTCGTCTGGTCGCCGCCGGCTTGGGCTTGGCGCCCGACGTGGTGATTGCCGGCGGTGGCGGTGACAACCCGGTGGCGGCCGTCGGTATCGGCGCGATCAATGCGGGGGATGGCTTCATCACCCTCGGCACCAGCGCGGCCATTGTCGCGATCACCGACCACGCCGCCGGCAACCCGGCAAGTGCGGTGCACAGCTTCTGTCACGCGCTGCCGAACCGCTGGTACACCATGGGCGCCATGCTCGCCGGTGCCAGTTGTTTGCGCTGGGTCACGCGGCTGGTGGGCCTGGCCGATGAACAGACACTGTTGGACCAGGTCCAGGCGCAGTTGCCGATCGGCCAACCGGTTGCACTGGATACGCCGTTGTTTCTGCCGTACCTCGCCGGCGAGCGTACCCCGCATAACGATCCGTTGTTGCGCGGTGGTTTCATGAACCTGGGCCATGACTGCACCCCGGCGATGCTCGGGTATGCAGTGATGGAAGGCGTCGGTTTCGGCCTGCTCGACGCGTTGCGCGCGGTGCAGTCGACCGGCGCCGACGTGACGTCCTGCGCCCTGGTGGGCGGCGGCGCCCGCAGCGTGTATTGGGCGCAGTTGCTGGCGAATATCCTCCAGCGGGAAATCTACACCCTGCACGGCAGCGAGCTGAGCGCCTGCATTGGTGCGGCGAAGCTGGGGTTCATGGCCATCGGGCAGGGCGCCCAGTTGGCGGTGGGCCTGCCAGTCAAGGCCCGGTATCAACCCGACCCGACGCAGCAACCGGTGCTGCAGGCGCGCTATGCCAAGTTTAAGGGCTTGCTTGCGGCGGCGAGGGGGTTGCATGACTGAGGGGGGGGGGGCGGGATTGATGGGGTGAGCAGGCTTTGTGTGGGAAGTAGGTTTCATGTGGTTAGCAGGCTTTGT
>NZ_JANLOH010000040.1:0-23553 GCF_025466155.1 Pseudomonas sp. 13B_2.1_Bac1
GCTTGCCTGCGATAGCGATGTATCAGTTGCAGGTTTGCCGACTGACCCGACGCTATCGCAGGCAAGCCAGCTCCCACATTTTTGATCACATTCCTCCAAGCATTTCGTCATTATTTTGGCGTCAAAAAATATCTTGACGCATCTCTAACAATTCTTTCACTCGACATTTCCAATTTTTTTTCGTAGTGGCACCACTTTTTTCAAACCGTGGTGGCACAAAACTATCTCCGCGCGCCAACTCCCTACAACTACTGGCCCAAATAGCAAGTGCTATCACTGTACTACCAGTGCCATCTTTTCTAATATTTCAAGAAATTTCGGGAAACAGGATGAGCGGCCCGGAACTTCACCTTAAAGCGCCGCTCATACCACCGGTAACGAAATTCTCTGTTTCTGTAAGAGATGACTTACATAACGATCCACGGAAGTAGCGAAGTTGCCCCATCAACTTTGACTCACGGGTCACATCATCAACTGATATGAGTTGAGGGCGGCGATAAGGATGAATTGCTAACCCCTATAGGCCAAGGCAGCGCTTACCCAAATGTGTCGGTACCAACGCTCAAGCCATTGATAGTAAAGGGCTAACCGCCTCTATCAAGGCTCTACGGCGCCGGCGTCAGGCCCTTCCACCCGGAAGCCTGGCTGCATTTTAGGGCAAGCCCCAATAACAAGGCCAAGTTGCGCACACCTTGAGTGCAATAGTTAGTCACTCACTATTTAACCTGCCTGTACGCGGTAAGTCGGCGTCTATTCGCCCAACTTCCGTGTGAACAGTGACGTTTGCAAACATGAACTCCGGCCATCTATTGGCATGATTAACACCGTCTTCAATGACAAAGAGGTAAATGCGATGCGCATCAGCATATTTGGTCTAGGTTACGTTGGCGCAGTCTGTGCCGGTTGCCTGTCTGCACGTGGCCACGAAGTGGTCGGCGTAGACATCTCCAAGGAAAAGATCGACCTGATCAACGCAGGCAAATCGCCCATCGTTGAGCCGGGTCTGGGCGAACTGTTGAGCCAAGGCATCGCAAACGGTCGACTGCGTGGCACGACCAACTTCGCCGAAGCAATCCGCGATACCGACCTGTCGATGATTTGCGTCGGCACGCCGAGCAAGAAGAACGGCGACCTGGAACTCAACTACATCGAATCGGTATGCCGCGAGATCGGTTTTGTCCTGCGTGACAAGACCACCCGCCACACCATCGTAGTGCGCAGCACCGTGTTGCCAGGCACTGTCGCCAATGTGGTGATCCCGATCCTCGAAGACTGCTCCGGCAAGAAAGCCGGCGTCGACTTCGGCGTCGCGGTCAACCCGGAATTCCTGCGTGAATCCACCGCCATCGCCGACTACGACCTGCCGCCGATGACCGTTATCGGTGAGTTTGACAAAGCCTCCGGTGATGTCCTGCAGTCGCTGTACGAAGAACTCGACGCCCCGATCATCCGCAAGGACATCGCCGTTGCCGAGATGATCAAGTACACCTGCAACGTCTGGCACGCCACCAAGGTCACCTTCGCCAACGAGATCGGCAACATCGCCAAGGCGGTCGGCGTCGACGGTCGCGAAGTGATGGAAGTGGTCTGCCAGGACAAAACCCTCAACCTGTCCCAGTACTACATGCGCCCAGGCTTCGCGTTCGGCGGCTCGTGCCTGCCCAAGGACGTGCGTGCCCTGACCTACCGCGCAGGTTCCCTGGACGTGGAAGCACCGCTGCTCAACTCGCTGATGCGCAGCAACGAGTCCCAGGTGCAGAACGCCTTCGACATCGTCGCCGGCCACGACAAACGCAAAGTCGCGCTGCTGGGCCTGAGCTTCAAGGCCGGCACCGATGACCTGCGCGAAAGCCCGCTGGTCGAGCTGGCCGAGATGCTGATCGGCAAAGGTTTCGACCTGAGCATCTACGACAGCAACGTCGAGTACGCCCGTGTCCACGGTGCGAACAAAGACTACATCGAAGGCAAGATCCCGCACGTGTCGTCCCTGCTCAACTCGGACTTCGACGACGTGATCAACAACTCCGACGTGATCATCCTGGGCAACCGCGATGAGAAGTTCCGTGCCCTGGCGCATAACGCCCCGCACGGCAAGCAAGTGGTCGACCTGGTGGGCTTCATGTCCGCAGCCACCAGCGTCAGCGGCCGCACCGAAGGCATTTGCTGGTAACGGAAGAGCAGCGGCAGGTTTCGAGCCGCAAGCTGCAAGTAAAAGCACCGCCCTTGCAGCTTGCGGCTTGCAACCAGCCGCTTTCACCACCTTCGGATGACGCTTATGTCCAAGTTAAAACACGTACTGCTCCAATCCGCCGGCTGGCTGTTCTTTCTGAGCCTGCTGATGGGACTCGCCCTGCTTTTGCCGGCGAGTACGTTCGACTCCGAGTCGAAGAATTTTATTTTCCTGATTGGCGCCGTCGGTATCTGGCGCTACTCGATGGGTGCTACGCATTTCTTTCGCGGCATGCTGTTTTTGTACGTGGTCTACCCGCACCTGCGCCGCAAAGTGCGCAAGTTGGGCAAGGCCGCCGACCCGTCCCATGTGTTCCTGATGGTTACCAGCTTCCGGATCGATGCGCTGACCACCGCGCAGGTCTACAGCTCGGTGATTCGCGAGGCCATCGAATGTGGCTTTCCGACCACCGTGGTCTGCTCGCTGGTGGAAATGTCCGATGAGCTGCTGGTCAAGAGCCTGTGGGAACGCATGAACCCGCCAGACCACGTGAAGCTCGACTTCGTGCGCATCGCCGGTACCGGCAAGCGTGACGGCCTGGCCTTCGGTTTTCGCGCCATCTCCCGCCACCTGCCGGATGACCGCGCCGTGGTCGCCGTGATCGATGGCGACACCGTGCTCGCCGAAGGCGTGGTCCGCAAGACCGTCCCGTGGTTCCAGCTGTTCGGCAATGTCGGCGGGCTGACCACCAACGAGTTCTGCGAAGTACGCGGCGGCTACATCATGAGCGAATGGCACAAGCTGCGCTTCGCCCAGCGCCACATCAACATGTGCTCGATGGCCCTGTCCAAGCGCGTGCTGACCATGACCGGGCGCATGTCGGTGTTCCGTGCCAGCGTGGTCACCGACCCGGGCTTTATCGCCGACGTGGAAAGCGACTCGCTGCAACACTGGCGCCTGGGCCGCTTCAAGTTCCTGACCGGCGATGACAAGTCCAGCTGGTTCAGCCTGATGCGCCTTGGCTACGACACCTTCTACGTGCCGGACGCCGCGATCAACACCGTGGAACATCCGCCGGAAAAGAGTTTTATCAAGGCCAGCCGCAAGCTGATGTTCCGCTGGTACGGCAACAACCTGCGCCAGAACTCCCGTGCCCTGGGCCTGGGTGTGCGCCGGTTGGGCCTGTTCACCAGCATCGTGTTGTTCGACCAGCGCGTGTCGATGTGGACCTCCCTGCTCGGCCTGACCGTGGCAATCATCGCCACCTTCAAGTACGGCGGCGCGTTCATCCTCGCCTACCTGCTGTGGATCGGCATCACCCGCCTGATCCTGACCCTGCTGCTGTCGTGCTCCGGCCACAAGATCGGCCCGGCCTACCCTGTGATTCTCTATTACAACCAGATCATGGGCGCGCTGGTGAAGATCTACGTGTTCTTCCGCCTTGATCAACAGTCCTGGACCCGCCAGGACACCAAACTGACCCGCGATTTGGCCAGCTTTCAACGTTGGTTCAACACCTGGTCGTCTCGGACCATGACCTTCTCCGCCGGCAGCATTTTCGTCGCCGTGTTGCTGATGATGGTCTGACCCTGCCAAGCCTGAATTAACCAAGGAATTACACCGCCATGAACAGCCAAGTAAACGCCAACGTTGTCCACGAGTCCGAAGCCCAGCGCCAACATGCCCGGGTCAAAATCCCGGCCAAGCTGCGCTTCTTCAACACCGACCGCACCCAGACCGAAGCACGGGTGATCGACCTCTCCGCCGGCGGCCTGGCGTTCACCGCCACCCAGCCGTTGACCGTGGGTGAAGTGCACAAGGGCCGCCTGCAGTTCGTCATCGACAACCTTGGCCTGGCCATGGATGTAGAGCTGCAAATTCGCTCCTACGACCGCCAGACGGGTCGCACCGGTTGCCAGTTCCAGAACCTCGACGCCCAGGACATCTCGACCCTGCGCCACCTGATCACCTCGCACCTGTCCGGTGACATCGTGACCATGGGCGACGTGCTGGCGACCCTGCAGCGCGACAACTTCACCAAGGCGCGCAAGGTCAAGGACGGCGGCAGCAACATGAGCGCCTTCGGCCGCCTGCGTGCCGTGACCTTCAGCCTGGCGATCTTCCTGGTCGGCCTCGCCGCGTTCGGTTTTGTCTTCAAATCGGTGTACGGCATGTACTTCGTCAGCCACGCCCAGGCGGGCATCGTCAGCGTACCGGGCATGAACGTGACCATGCCGCGCGACGGCACCGTGCAAAGCCTGCTCAAGGGTGATGCGGTCGCTGCCAAAGGCGCGCCACTGGCGACCTTCAGCACCAGCATGCTCGACGTGCTCAAGGGCCACCTGGACGAAGACCAACTGCAACCGGCCAAAGTCGAAGAGCTGTTCGGCAAGCAAATGACCGGCACCCTGACCTCCCCATGCGATTGTGTGGTGGCCCAGCAACTGGTCGCCGACGGTCAGTACGCCAGCAAAGGCGACGTGATCTTCCAACTGGTGCCACGCGGCAGCCTGGCCAATGTCGAAGCGCGCTTCACCTACCGCCAGTTCGCCGACGTGCGCCCCGGCACTCCAGTGAGCTTCCAGGTCGCCGACGAAGAACAGGTCCGCACCGGCACCATCGTCAGCAGCACCAGCCTGAACAGCGCCGACCTGTCTTCCGACATCCGCGTGCAGATCAAGCCTGATGCGCCGCTGGACAGCACCTACGCCGGCCGCCCGGTGGAAGTGACCAGCGATCGTGGCCCATCGCTGAACTGGCTGATTGACAAAGCCATGGCTTCGGGCCTGTAAGCGAGGACATGCCTGTGAACCCTACTTCCAAAACAACACTGCCCCATGTGGGAGCCGGGCTTGCCCGCGATACAGACGACTCTGTGTCCCTGACAAACCGTGCCGATGCTATCGCAGGCAAGCCAGCTCCCACACAGAGCAGATCGCACTTCGCCTCGGCCTACTGCGCGCTGGCACTGGCAGTTTCTTTGGCCGGTTGCGCCGGCCTGCCCGACCAGCGCCTGGCCAACGAAGCGCTGAAACGTGGCGACACCGTCACTGCCCAGCAGAACTACCAGCAGCTCGCGGACCTGGGCTACAGCGAGGCCCAGGTGGGCCTGGCCGATATCCAGGTGACCACCCGGGACCCCGAGCAGATCCGTCAGGCCGAAGCCACTTATCGCGCGGCTGCCGATACGTCGCCACGTGCCCAGGCGCGCCTGGGTCGCCTGCTGGTTGCCAAGCCAGGTGTCACCGAAGCCGAGCAGCACGAAGCCGAAGGCCTGCTGAAAAAAGCCTTTGCCAATGGCGAAGGCAACACCCTGATTCCACTGGCGATGCTGTACCTGCAATACCCGCACAGCTTCCCCAACGTGAATGCGCAGCAGCAGATCAGCAAGTGGCAGGCCGCCGGTTACCCGGAAGCCGGCCTGGCCCAAGTGCTGCTGTATCGCACCCAGGACACCTATGACCAGCACCTGGATGACGTCGAGCGCATCTGCAAGGCCGCGCTGAACACCACCGACATCTGCTACGTCGAACTGGCCACCGTCTACCAGAAGAAAGCCGAGCCGGAAAAACAGGCCCAATTGCTCAAGCAGATGGAAGCCGGCTACAGCCGTGGCACCGTCACCGCACAACGCGTCGACAGCGTGGCCCGCGTATTGGGCGATGCCTCGCTGGGCAAGACCGACGAAAAGACCGCCCAGGCCCTGCTGGAAAAAATCGCCCCTGGCTACCCGGCTTCCTGGGTCAGCCTGGCGCAGTTGCTCTACGACTTCCCTGAACTGGGCGACGTCGACCAGATGATGAAATACCTGGACAACGGCCGCGCCGCCGACCAGCCGCGCGCCGAGCTGTTGCTGGGCAAGCTCTACTACGAAGGCAAATGGGTGCCGGCCGACGCCAAGGCCGCTGAAGCCCACTTCGAAAAAGCCGTGGGCAAGGAAGTGGCCGCCGATTACTACCTCGGCCAGATCTATCGCCGTGGCTACCTGGGCAAGGTCTACCCGCAAAAAGCCCTCGACCACTTGCTGACCGCTGCGCGCAACGGCCAGAACAGCGCCGACTTCGCCATCGCCCAATTGTTTTCCCAAGGCAAGGGCACCAAGCCCGACCCATTGAACGCCTATGTCTTCAGCCAGTTGGCTAAAGCCCAGGACACGCCAGAGGCCACTGACCTGGCCACGCAGCTCGAAGCCCCGCTCACGCCTGAGCAACGCGCCGAAGGCCAACGCCTGGTGCAACAGGAGCTGGCCGCGCGCGGCACCCTGGCCCAGAGCACGCTGCAACTGCACGCCCTGCAAGAAGAAGACGGCGAGGAATCCCTATGAAGCTCAACCCATTCGTCAAGGCCGGCATCGGCCTGACCTTCGCCCTGCTGTGGTCGTGCCCGACCCTGGCCGCGCTGACCGAAGCCAAGAACTTCGGCCTGGAAGTCAAAGCCACCGCCCAGTCCGAAGATGACCGCGACCTCGGTACCCAGAAAGGCGGCGACGTCAACGGCATCGGCCTCGACCTGCGCCCGTGGATCTACGGTGAAAGCGGCGCGTGGAGCGCCTACGCGATGGGCCAGGCCGTGGTGTCCAGCGACATTATCGAGACCGACACCCTGCAACAGTCGGCGGATGACGAAAACCAGCAAACCACCAACAACGACCGCAAGGCCAAGAAAAACTACCTGGCCATGCGCGAGTTCTGGGTCGGCTACAGCGGTTTCACGCCCTACCCTGGCGAGATCCTCAAGTTCGGTCGCCAGCGCCTGCGCAATGACGACGGCCAATGGCGCGACACCAACATCGAAGCGCTGAACTGGACCTTCGACACTACCTTGCTCAAGGCCAACGTCGGCGTCGCTGAACGTTTCAGCGAATACCGCACCGACCTCAAGGAGCTGTCGCCCAAGGACAAGGATCGCCAGCACCTCTACGCCGACGCCGCCTACCAGTGGACGCCCGGCCAGTGGATCGGCCTGCGCGCCCACCACACCCATGACGACGGCAAGCTCGACTACCCGGAACCGGGCGTGGCCACCGACTCGCTGGACAAGCGCGAGAACGGCGACCTGACCTGGCTCGGCATCGAAGCCAACAGCGATGCCTACAACTGGCGCAACACCAACACCGTCAACTACTGGGCGAGCATTACCGGCATGCAGGGCGACCGCGACACGGTCAACGCCTTGAACGCCGACGGCACCCGCCCCACCAACGCCAAGCGCAGCGACGACGTGAATGGCTGGGCCACCGACCTGGGTATCCGCCTGCGTCTGGACCCGCAGTGGCAAGTGGGTGCGGCCTACTCCCGCGCCAGCGCCGAATACGAGCAGAACGGCCTGCAGAGCAACCGTTCGAACTGGACCGGCACCCAGTCCCGCGTGCACCGCTTCGGCGAAGCGTTTCGCGGCGAGATGAACAACATGCAGTCCATGAGCCTGTTCGGTTCCTGGCAGCTGCGCGAGGACTACGACGCCAGCCTGGTGTACCACAAGTTCTGGCGCGTCGACGGCAACAAGCCGGTCGGCAGCAACGGCATCGATGCCGTGCAGAACAACACCGATGACGTCACCGGCGCGATCCTGTCCAGCACGTCCCTGCCGCTTGAAGACGGCAAGAAGGACCTGGGCCAGGAGATGGACCTGGTCGTCACCAAGTACTTCAAGAAAGGCCTGCTGCCGGCCGCGCTCAGCCAGTCGATCGACGAACCGTCGGCCCTGGTGCGCTTTCGTGCGGGCGTGTTCAAGCCGGGCGACGCCTACGGCAGCCAGGTTGACTCGTACATGCATCGCGCCTTTGTCGACGTGATCTGGAAGTTCTGATGGGAGCCTGCGCAATGAAACCTCAACGCTTGCTGGTTGCCGCGATGCTGATGGCCAGTGCCACAGCCTTCGCCGATACCGCGCAGCAGGTCAAGGCGCCGACCATCGCCAAAGAACTGCAACAGGCCAAGACCTACACCATTTCCAGCCCGCCGACCGCGCCGCTGGAAATGGCCAAGCCTGCCCTGCCGGACCTGTCGGGCTACACCGCCGCAGCGATGGAAAAGAAAATCGTCAGGACCAAGCCGGGCAAGATCAGCATCCGCCGGATGATGCAGGAAGACGCCCTCAAGGACTTTATCGGCGGCGACAACAAGATGGCCGAATGGGTGGTGCGCCAGCACGGCATTCCCCAGGCGATCTTTGTCGACGACGGCTACATGAACCTCAAGGACCTGCTCGGCAAAGTGCCCAAGCAGTACCTCAGCGAAACCTCGCCGGGTGTGTTCCTGGCCAAGCTGCCGATCGTGGTCGGGCGCAAGGGCATCCTCGAAATCGACAAGCAGACCAAAGAGCTGCGCCTGTCCCAGGAAGCCGGTTCGTTCCTGATCAACGACGGCCAGCTGTTTGTGCGCGACACCAGGATCACCGGCTGGAAAGAAAAGGCCAACGGCCCTGCGCTGTTCCAGTCGCCCAAGGAATTCCGCCCGTTCCTGCTGGCCTGGGGCGGCACCGAGACCTACGTCGCCAACACCAAGATGGCCAGTTTCGGCTACGCCAACAGTAAGTCGTACGGGGTGAGTATTTCCCAGTACACGCCGAACATGGCCAAGGTGCTCAAGCGTCCCGAGCCGACCGGCTGGATCATCGATTCCGAGTTCTCGGACATGTGGTACGGCTTCTACTGCTACGAGACCACGGGCTTCGTGATTAAGGGCAACACCTACAAAGACAACATCGTCTACGGCATTGACCCGCACGACCGTTCCCACGGCCTGATCATCGCGGACAACACCGTGTACGGCACCAAGAAGAAGCACGGCATCATCATTTCCCGTGAAGTGAACGACAGCTTCATCTTCAACAACCGCAGCTACGACAACAAGCTCTCGGGCCTGGTGATCGACCGTAACAGCGTCAACAACCTGATCGCCGACAACGAGATCTACCGCAACCACACCGACGGCATCACCCTCTATGAGAGCGGCGACAACCTGTTGTGGGGCAACAAGGTGATCAGCAACCGTCGCCACGGCATCCGCGTGCGTAACAGCGTGAACATCCGGCTGTACGAAAACACCTCGATGGCCAACGGCCTGACCGGCCTCTACGGCCACATCAAGGACTTGACCGACACCGACCGCGACATCGCCCTCGACCCGTTCGACGCCAAGGTCTCGCTGATCGTGGTCGGCGGTGAGCTGGCCGGTAACGGCAGCGGACCGCTGTCGATCGACTCGCCGCTGAGTGTCGAGTTGTACCGCGTGTCGATGCTGGCGCCGACCAAATCCAGCGGCATCAGCTTCTCCGGCGTGCTGGGCGATCGCCAGGAAGAGATTCTCGACCTGCTGGTGCGCCAGCAGAAAGCCGTGCTGATCGACCCTGTCGAACGCCAGACCGAATTGCAGGACTGAGGATGACCCTTATGCACCCACACATGATCAAACTGCTGAGCCTCTCGGGTCTGACCCTCGGCCTGCTCGCGGCCAGCCAGGGCGTACGCGCCGACGAAATCAAGGCGCCGACCTTCACCGCCGAGCCGTGCTGCAGCCTGTGCCCGGCCGCCCACGACGCGAAGAACTACACCACGCGCTACCAGCAGAACTTCACCACCCTGGTACAGGCCCAGGGCGACTGGCTGTTCCGCACCCAGGAAGACCTGCGCACCGAATTCGACACCAGCCCCGCCGGCTACAAGCGCATGCAGCAACTGCACGATGCGTTCAAGGCCAAGGGCGTGGAACTGGTGGTGGTCTACCAGCCGACCCGTGGCCTGGTGAACCGCAACAAGCTCAACCCCGAAGAGAAAGCCAAGTTCGATTTCGACAAGGCCCTAAGCAACTACAAGACCATGCTCGGCCGCTTCGCCAAGATGGGCTATGTGGTGCCGGACCTGTCGCCGTTGACCAACGAGCAACTGCCGGATGAATTGCCGGCGCACGATTTCTACTTCCGTGGCGACCAGCACTGGACCCCTTACGGCGCCCAGCGCACAGCGAAAATCGTCGGCGCCAAAGTCCGTGCGATGCCTGAGTTCGCGGATATTCCCAAGCGTGAGTTCGAGACCAAGCGCTCCGGGCGCATGGGCAAGACCGGCACCCTGCACAACATGGCCGGGCAACTGTGTGGCACCAGCTACGCGATCCAGTACATGGACCAGTTCACCACCGAACCCAAGGGCGAAGCCGGTGACGGCGACCTGTTCAGCGACTCCGGCAACCCGCAGATCACCCTGGTGGGCACCAGCCACAGCGGCAAGAACTACAACTTCGCCGGCTTCCTCGAACAGGAAATCGGCGCTGACATCCTCAACGTCGCCTTCCCCGGCGGTGGCCTGGAAGGTTCGATGATCCAGTACCTGGGCAGCGATGAATTCCAGAAGACGCCGCCGAAAATCCTCATCTGGGAATTCTCGCCGCTGTACCGCCTCGACCAGGAGACCATCTACCGCCAGATGATGTCGCTGCTCGACAACGGCTGCGAAGGCAAGACCGCACAGATGACCGCGAGCACCACCCTGAAGCCCGGCAAGAACGAATTGCTGGTTAACAGTTCGAACAAAGACCTGCGCAACGCCAACCATCAGGTTGATATCCGCTTCGCCGACCCGTCGGTGAAAACCCTGCAAGCCACCCTCTGGTACATGAACGGGCGCCACGAGGACATCAAGATCGAGAAACCCGAAACATCCGATACAGACGGGCGTTTCGCCTTTGAACTGCGCACCGATGAAGACTGGGCCTCGCAGAACTTGCTGGCCGTGGAAGTGCAGGGCCCCGAAGCGGGCGCTGCCGCGCAGAAAGTCGAAGCGAAAATTTGCACACGCAACGTATTCCCAGCCGGTGGTCAGCAGACCGCCTCAACTGGGCAATGAGGTTACTTATGCAGAAGTTATTGATTCCAACGCTGCTGGGCCTGGCAATGTTCGCCGGCTCAGTCAACGCCGCCGCGCCACTGCGTCCGCCCCAGGGCTATTTCGCTCCGGTGGAAGCGTTCAAGACCGGCGATTTCAAGAATGACTGCGACGCCATGCCGGCGCCGTACACCGGCTCGCTGCAATTTCGCAGCAAGTACGAAGGTTCGGACAAGGCCCGTTCGACACTGAATGTGCAATCCGAAAAAGCCTTTCGCGACAGCACGGCCGACATCACCAAGCTGGAAAAAGACACCAGCAAGCGCGTGATGCAATTCATGCGCGACGGGCGTCCGGAGCAGCTGGAATGCACACTCAACTGGCTGACCAGCTGGGCCAAGGCCGACGCGTTGATGTCCAAGGATTTCAACCACACCGGCAAGTCGATGCGCAAATGGGCGCTGGGCAGCATGGCTTCGGCCTATGTGCGCCTGAAGTTCTCCGACTCGCACCCGCTGGCCAACCACCAGCAGGAATCGCAACTGATCGAAGCCTGGTTCAACAAACTGGCCGACCAGGTGGTGAGCGACTGGGACAACCTGCCGCTGGAAAAAACCAACAACCACTCCTACTGGGCCGCCTGGTCGGTGATGGCGACTTCCGTCGCCGTGAACCGTCGCGACCTGTTTGATTGGGCGGTGAAGGAATACAAGGTCGGCGCCAATCAGGTCGACGACCAGGGCTTCCTGCCCAACGAGTTGAAGCGTCAGCAACGTGCCCTCTCGTACCACAACTACGCGCTGCCGCCGCTGTCGATGATCGCCAGTTTTGCCCTGGTCAACGGTGTCGATCTGCGCCAGGAAAACAACGGCGCGCTGAAACGCCTGGGCGACAAGGTGCTGGCCGGCGTGAAAGACCCGGAAATCTTCGAACAGAAGAACGGCAAGGAACAGGACATGAAGGACCTCAAGGAGGACATGAAATTTGCCTGGCTTGAGCCCTTCTGCACCCTCTACACCTGCGCCCCGGATGTGCTCGAACGCAAGCATGGCATGCAGCCGTTCAAGACCTTCCGCCTCGGCGGCGACCTGACCAAGGTCTACGACCCGACGCATGAAAAAGGCAACAAAGGCAGCTAGCGGCTGATGATCGTTCCCACGCTCCGCGTGGGAATGCAGCCAGGGACGCTCCGCGTCCCAAAAGCGGACGCTGAGCGTCCAGTGAGGCATTCCCACGCAGAGCGTGGGAACGATCACAGCCTCCCGCGAAATCGCGGGGGGTTTGGGGGGGGCTCTGGCCCTTGACTGTTGGTTAAACATGGAGAGATCGGGATGGTTTTCTCGTCCAATGTGTTCCTGTTTCTGTTCTTGCCGATCTTTCTCGGCTTGTACTACTTGAGCGGGCAACGCTATCGCAACCTGCTGCTGCTGATTGCCAGCTACGTGTTCTACGCCTGGTGGCGAGTGGACTTCCTGGCGCTGTTCGCCGCCGTCACGCTGTGGAATTACTGGATCGGCCTCAAGGTCGGTGCTGCCGGCGTGCGCACCAAGCCGGCCCAACGCTGGCTGCTGCTGGGCGTGGCGGTCGACCTGTGCATCCTCGGCTACTTCAAGTACGCCAACTTCGGCGTCGACAGCATCAACCTGATGATGAAGTCTGCAGGCCTTGAGCCCTTCATCCTCACCCACGTGCTGTTGCCGATCGGTATCTCGTTCTACATCTTCGAGTCCATCAGCTACATCATCGACGTATACCGCGGTGATACCCCAGCGACCCGCAACCTCATCGACTTTGCGGCGTTCGTGGCGATCTTCCCGCACTTGATTGCCGGCCCCGTGTTGCGTTTTCGCGACCTGGCCGACCAGTTCAACAACCGCACCCACACCCTCGACAAGTTCTCCGAGGGCTGCACGCGGTTCATGCAGGGGTTCATCAAGAAGGTCTTCATCGCCGACACCCTGGCGGTGGTCGCCGACCATTGCTTCGCCCTGCAAAACCCCACCACCGGCGACGCGTGGCTCGGCGCACTGGCCTATACCGCGCAGCTGTACTTCGACTTCTCCGGCTACAGCGACATGGCCATCGGCCTGGGCTTGATGATGGGTTTCCGCTTCATGGAAAACTTCAAGCAACCGTACATCAGCCAGTCGATCACCGAGTTCTGGCGCCGCTGGCACATCAGCCTCTCCACCTGGCTGCGTGACTACCTGTACATCACCCTGGGCGGCAACCGCAAAGGCACGCTGACCACCTACCGCAACCTGTTCCTGACCATGCTGCTCGGTGGCCTGTGGCACGGCGCGAACATTACCTACATCGTGTGGGGCGCCTGGCACGGCATGTGGCTGGCGATCGAAAAAGCCATCGGCCTCAACACCTCGCCGCGCAGCTTCAACCCGGTGCGCTGGGCCTTCACCTTCCTGCTGGTGGTGATGGGCTGGGTGATCTTCCGCGCCGAAAACCTGCACGTCGCCGGCCGTATGTACGGCGCGATGTTCAGCTTTGGCGAATGGTCGCTGTCGGAACTCAACCGCGCCAACCTCACCGGCCTGCAAGTGGCAACCCTGGTGGTGGCGTACGTGACCCTGGCGTTCTTCGGCCTGCGCGATTTCTACACCAACCGCCCCGCAGAAAAAGCCAAGCCGGCCGATCCGAGCCTGATCAAGGCCGTGCCGGGCGACAACCCGGGCAGCATCCACGAGCCAGGCTTCACCGTCGGCCAGGACGCCGCCGTACAACCGGCCTACTGGACCGCTGACTGGCCACGCTACGCAATGCGCGCGGCAGTGTTGCTGCTGTTCGTGGCGTCGATTCTCAAACTGTCGGCGCAGAGTTTCTCGCCGTTCCTTTACTTCCAATTCTGAGGGAGCCGACCATGACCCGTTCATTCCGCGTCCTCTATATCGGCCTGTTCCTGGTGGTGTTGCTCGCCCTGGGCGCCTGGTCGATGCGCAGCTTCTTCGGCTTCAGCACCAATGCCGATGCGACCGTGCTCAACGGTCGCTGGACCAAGGCCGTCGAGACCCATTACGACGACCAGTTCCCGATCAAGCGCCTGGGCACCAACCTCTGGGCCGCGCTGGACTACAAGCTGTTCAATGAAGGCCGCCCTGGCGTCGTGCTGGGCCGCGATCACTGGTTGTACAGCGATGAGGAGTTCAATCCAGCCGTCAATGAAGACCAGAACCTCGAGGGCAATTACGCGCTGGTCGAAGGCGTGCGCCAGAAACTCAAGGCCCAAGGCATTCAACTGGTGATGGCGATCGTGCCGGCCAAAGTGCGCCTGTACCCGGAACACCTGGGTGAGGTGAAGCCTGCGAGCATCCACGCCAACCTGTACCAGGACTTCCACGCCCGTGTCGCCGCCGACAAGATCATCGCCCCCGACCTGCTCGGCCCGCTGCAACAGGCCAAGCTGGGCGGCAAGCAGGTGTTCCTGCGCACCGACACCCACTGGACCCCGGACGGTGCCGAAATCGCTGCCAAGCAACTGGCCAAGGTGATTGCCGACAAGGCGCCCCTGAACGGCGAACCGCAGCGTTTTGTCACCGAAGCCGAGAAGACCGAGCCGCACAAAGGCGACCTGCGTCTGTTCCTGCCGCTGGACCCGCTGTTTGAAAACCTGATGCCGCCTAAAGAGCCGCTGGAAAAACGCGTCACCCACCTGGCTGAAACCAAAGGCGACGACGCGCTGTTCACCGACAGCGAAACCCCGGTTGCACTGGTCGGCACCAGCTACAGCGCCAACCCCAACTGGAACTTCGTCGGCGCGCTCAAGCAAGCCCTGGGCAGCGACGTCATCAACTACTCCGAAGATGGTCACGGCCCGATCCTGCCGATGCTCAGCTACCTCAAGAGCGACGACTTCAAGAACAGCCCGCCGCAGGTGCTGATCTGGGAGTTCCCTGAACGATATCTGCCCGTCAACAACGAAATCGGTGATGCCGACCCGCAGTGGGTTGCGCAGCTTAAACAAGCCGGTTCGCGCCAACAGAACATGGCACTGAACACCCCAGTTAAACACTCAAAATCCGAGACGCCCGACCGGGCGCAAAACTGAAAGAGAGGTAACTCACATGACTTTCACTACTACTCCGCGTCGTCTCGCCAAGACCCTGGCCCTGGTTGCCGGCATGAGCGTTGTATCGATGTCTGCCTTCGCCGGTGGCGACGCCGCCCTGTACGGCCCAACCGCGCCAAAAGGCTCGAGCTTCGTGCGGGTCTACAACGCCAGCAACCAGGAAGTCAGCGCCACCGTCGGCGCGACCAACCTGAGCGACGTTGCGCCCTTGGCCAGCAGTGACTTCAGCTTCATGCCCGGCGGTGACTACAGCGCCAAGGTCGGCAGCCAGACCGTGCCGGTCAAGCTCGCCCCGGACCACTACTACACCCTGGTCAACAACAGCAGCGGCCAACCGCAGTTGATCGAGGAACCGCCGTTCAAGAACAAGCAGAAATCCCTGGTGCGCGTGCAGAACCTCAGCGACAAGGCCCTGACCCTGAAGACCGCCGACGGCAAGACCGACGTGGTCAAGTCGGTGGCCGCCAAAGGCCGTGGCGAGCGCGAAATCAACCCGGTGAAGGTGAGCCTGGCGCTGTATGACGGCGACAAGAAAGTTGGCGACGTGAAGCCAGTGGCCCTGGAACGTGGTGAGGCAGCGGTGCTGTACGTCACCGGTTCCGGTTCGAGCCTGTCGCCAGTCTGGGTGAAACGCCCAGTGTCGACCCGCTGATCAGATTTTCGACCGGGCCCCGTTCCCCTGTGGGAGCTGGCTTGCCTGCGATGGCATCACCTCGGTGTCACTGACACACCGAGTCGTCTGCATCGCGGGCAAGCCCGGCTCTCACAGGGGCCGAGGAGCCCAGTCGGACCGAGACAAAAACAAGAGTGAAACGACAAACCTTCGTAGCTCTGACCCAAATCGATTCAAGGAGAAACAGCATGATCCCAGTAATCCTTTCCGGTGGTAGCGGCTCACGTCTTTGGCCGCTTTCCCGTAAACAGTTCCCGAAACAATTCCTGGCCCTGACCGGCGAGCACACGCTGTTCCAGCAAACCCTGGAACGCCTGGTGTTCGAAGGCATGGACAGCCCGATCGTGGTCTGCAACAAGGACCACCGTTTCATCGTCAACGAGCAACTGAGCACGCGCAAGCTCGAATGCCAGCGCATCCTGATGGAGCCATTCGGTCGCAACACGGCACCGGCCGTGGCCCTCACCGCGATGATGCTGGTGAATGAAGGTCGCGACGAATTGATGCTGGTGCTGCCGGCCGACCACGTGATCGACGACCAGAAAGCCCTGCAACGCGCCCTGGCCCTGGCCACCGTGGCGGCCGAGCGTGGCGAGATGGTGCTGTTCGGCGTGCCAGCAACCCGTCCGGAAACCGGCTACGGCTACATCAAGTCGACCAACGATTCACTGCTGCCCGAAGGCGTGAGCCGCGTCGAGCAGTTCGTGGAAAAACCCAATGAAAAACGCGCCGTCGAGTTCGTCAAGAGCGGCGGTTATTTCTGGAACAGCGGCATGTTCCTGTTCCGCGCCAGCCGCTTCCTCGAAGAGCTGAAAAAGCACGATCCGGACATCTACGACACTTGCCTGCTGACCCTGGAACGCAGTGAGCAGACCGCTGACACCGTGACCTTCGACGAAGCTACCTTCGCCTGCTGCCCGGACAATTCCATCGACTACGCCGTGATGGAAAAAACCCAGCGCGCCTGCGTGGTACCGCTGAGCGCCGGTTGGAGCGACGTCGGTTGCTGGGCCTCGCTGTGGGCGGTCAACGATAAAGACGTCAACGGCAACGTCAGCAAGGGCGACGTGGTGATCCAGGATAGCCGCAACTGCATGATCCACGGCAACGGCAAGCTGGTATCGGTGATCGGCCTGGACAATATCGTGGTGGTGGAAACCAAGGACGCGATGATGATTGCCCACAAGGACAAGGTCCAGGGCGTCAAGCAGATGGTCTCGACCCTCAACGACCAGGGCCGCAGCGAAACCCAGAACCACTGCGAAGTCTATCGCCCGTGGGGCTCCTACGATTCGGTGGACATGGGCGGGCGCTTCCAGGTCAAGCACATCTCGGTCAAGCCGGGCGCGTGCCTGTCGCTGCAGATGCACCACCACCGCGCCGAACACTGGATCGTGGTCAGCGGCACCGCCGAAGTCACCTGTGACGAGAACGTGTTCCTGCTCTGCGAAAACCAGTCCACCTACATCCCGATCGCCTCGGTGCACCGCCTGCGCAACCCGGGCAAGATCCCGTTGGAAATCATCGAAGTGCAATCGGGCAGCTACCTGGGCGAAGACGATATCGAGCGGTTCGAAGATATCTACGGTCGCTCGACCCCGGTTGAACGTGGCGTATCGGTGAAAACTATCGCGCAGTAAAACAGTCGTACAAGAAGCCCTCGCCCAGCCCATTGCGTCCCCTATCCGCAGTGGGTTGGGTGGGGGCTTTTTTGATTGCATCGCCAGCCTGTTACGTCGCCGACTTGCTCCCCCAACTCGACGGGGAGTAGGCGTAGTTGCCAGTGTTGTTAGTGTTGCTGCTCGCGCTGTTGTATTGACCCTTGCCTAACTCCTGAGCCGTCCTGCCGCCCCATACCAAGCCTACGCCAATGGCTTTGCCCACCATACCGTCACTGGTGGTGAGCCTTTTGCCAATACCTTCTGCGGCAGCCCCACCCATCACGAGTCCAGCGCCCTTCGCCTTATCGCTGGTGCCACCGTTATATAACGCTGTGGGGAAAAGCGTCGCAGCCCCTTGCAGAAGCGTTTGTCCCAGGCTGGTCAACTGTTGACTTTGCATACGGGGTTGCGCATGAGTGTGACGCCCTACGTTTGCTTGATTCGACGGTGCCGCGCTATTCGGCGCTGGCTCAGGTTGAGCAGTGAGAAGAGAGGAAGCCACTGACGACAGTACAGATGTGGCAGCGGGAACAAGAAGGGCTGAAGGAATCATAGTTCGTCTCACTTGATCAGACTGGGGTTGATACCCTCCTGGGCAATCTGCATGTCCCTATGCTGGGCTTTGTGGAGAAAAGGCTTTATGCGGTTCCCTCATGACTGAAAACAGAGGCTCGCCATAGGCATCAAGGCCATCGCGCAGGTAGGATGGTTTATCCGCATACGAGACTGTCATCATGTTCTTCGGCGTCCTTTTGATCATCACCTGGTTGATCCTGCTGCTGCGCTACCCGGCCAAAGCCTTGCCGGTATCGTTGGCTGCCGCCGTCGGCCTTGGTTTCGTTGCCATTTGGGTCGTCTGGCTGGATAACCGCGAAGCCTCGCAACTGGCACGCCTGGAACTGCGCATCAGCTATGCCCCGCAGGAATGCCCGGCGGACCGCCCATTGAAACTGACCCTGAACAACGGCAACGACGTGCCTCTCACCGAACTGCGCTGGCGCGTCGCGGCCTATGCGCCGGGCGACTCGGTCAACCTGGCCGACAACGTCTATGCTGCCCCTCGCTATCGCGGCCCCGGCGAATTGCAGGCGGGCGCCACCTGGGAAGACTGCCTGCCCACCCCGCCGCTGCGCCCTGGCTACCGCGCGCAAACCCTGGAATTTCGTGCCGAGCACCTGCAAGGCAGTTTCTCGGACTGACAAAGGACTGATCCATGCCCAACGTACTCATCACCGGCTGCTCCAGCGGCATCGGCCGCGCCCTGGCCGAGGCCTTCAAGGCGGCGGGCTTCGACGTATTGACCAGCGCCCGCCGCGAAGACGACGTGATTGCCCTCAACGACGCCGGCTTCCATGCCGTGCTGCTGGACGTGAACGACGCGGGCGCCCTGCAAACCCTGGCCACGCATCTGGGCGAACTGGATGTGCTGATCAACAACGCCGGCTACGGCGCCATGGGGCCATTACTCGATGGCGGCACTGAAGCGATGCAGCGCCAGTTCGAGACCAATGTATTTTCCATCGTCGGCGTGACCCAGGCGCTGTTCCCCGCCCTGCGCAAGCGCAAAGGGCTGGTGGTGAATATCGGCAGCGTTTCCGGCGTACTGGTCACACCGTTTGCCGGTGCCTACTGCGCCTCCAAGGCGGCAGTGCATGCCTTGAGCGATGCACTGCGCATGGAGCTGGCGCCGTTTGGTATCCGCGTAATGGAAGTGCAGCCCGGCGCCATCGATACCCGCTTTGCGAAGAACGCCGGGGCCCAGGCCGAGCTGTTGATCAATGAGCAATCGCCGTGGTGGCCGTTGCGCGAGGGCATTCGTGCTCGCAGCCAGGCCTCCCAGGACAAGCCAACACCCGCCAGCCACTTCGCCAGCCAGGTGCTGAACGCGGTGCAACAAGCAACACCGCCACGCTTGCTGCGCGCGGGCAATGGCAGTCGAGCGCTGCCGTTGATGGCGGCGTTGTTGCCCAAGGGGCTGCTCGAGAAGGTCTTGAAAAAGCGCTTTGGCTTGAGCGGTACGCTTTAACCCTTCATGAAATCAATAAACGCCCGCACTCTCAGCGGCAGGTGACGGGTATCCGGGTACAGCGCAAACACACCTTGTGGGGCGAAGTGATGGTCCGCCAATAGCCGCACCAGGCGTCCCGACTCAAGGTCATCCTGCACCAGCCATTGCGGCAGTACTGCCACGCCAAGGCCACGCACGGCAAAGGCCAGCAGCACGGCCGCGCTGTCGGCCACCAGGGATGCGGGCCCGGTACGGTATGGATGCTCGCCGCCGGCGGGGTCGGTCACGCTCAGTTCCGTCAAGCGGCCGTGGCCCAGTTTGGGCGCAAGTGCCAACTGATCCAGGGTTTGCACGCCGGCAAACTCGGGCGCCGCCACCGCGAACACGTCGAACGTGGACAACTGCACCGCACGATGATTGGAATCGAGTAGACGTCCCAACCGAATCGCCACATCAAAGCGCTCGGAGATCAGATCCGCGTGGGTGGAGGATGTGGATAAGTGCAGATTGAGGTCCGGGTGCAGGCGACGAAAACGCTCCACCGCAGGGGCGACCACGGCCAGCGCATATTCCACGGTGGTGGTGATGCGCAGGGTGCCCTTGAGCTGCGCCTGTTCGGAGCGCGCCTCTTCCACGGCCAACTGCGCCTCTTCGAGCACGCGTGTGCAGCGCAGGTAAAAACGCTCGCCGGCATCGGTCAGCGCCAGTTGGCGGGTGCTGCGCGTCAGCAGGGTGACCCCCAGTTCCGCTTCCAGGCGCTTGAGATTGAAGCTCACTACGGCGCGGGTCTGGCCCAGCAGGTCGGCCGCTGCGGTGAGCGAGCCGGCCTCGACCACGGCCTTGAACGTGTCGAATCGGTCCAGGCTGACCATCAATTGCCCTCTCATTTGTCAAAATATTTTTGACAAACTAGCAGCCAAACCGGCGTATCCCAAACGTTGCGTGCGGCCTACCCTGCGCGCTTCACTCGCCGGATCGCGCTCAATGACCTACCGCTCGAAAATCGCCTGGATCTTTCTACTGGGTTTCGCCCTCGACCTGGTGAACATGTTTGTCGCCACCGTCGCCTACCCGGATATCGGCCGCGAGCTGCAGGCGTCAGTGACGCAACTCGCCTGGGTCAGCAACGCCTACCTACTCGGGCTGACCCTGATCATTCCCTTGAGTGTGTGGCTCGCGGCGCTCATGGGCGAGCGCGGCCTGATCGTGGTGAGCCTGCTGATATTTGCCGGTGCCTCGGTGCTGGTGGGCCAGGCGGACTCGATTGAAGCGCTGATTGGCTGGCGAGCCCTGCAAGGGCTCGGTGGCGGCTTGCTGATTCCTGTGGGCCAGGCCATGGCGTACCGTCACTACCGCGCGGCAGAGCGCAGCCAACTGACCGCCCGCGTGATGTCGGTGGCCCTGCTGGTGCCCGCCCTGTCCCCGGCGTTGGGCGGGCTGATCGTCGACAACGTGTCCTGGCGCTGGATCTTCTACGCCAACCTGCCGCTGGCGTTGATCACCCTGCTGCTGGCGTGGCTGTGGATAACACCCGACGTGCCCGCCAGCGTGCGTCCTACCTTGGAGGTGGGCGGCATTTTCAGGCAGATCGCCAGCCCGATGCTGCGCACCGCGATGCTGGTCTACCTGTGCATTCCCGGCGTTTTTATCGGCACCAGCCTGATCGCCATTCTCTACCTGCGTGGCCTGGGTTTCGACGCCACACACACCGGCGCCCTGATGTTGCCGTGGGCACTCGCCTCGGCGCTGGCCATTTGGCTGAGCAAAAAACTGTTCAATCGCTGCGGCCCCAAACCCTTGCTGCTGGTGGGCATGGTGCTGCAATGCGCCGGCATCCTGCTGCTCAACGAGCCAGGCCTGATCGTGCTCGCCTACGCCTTGATGGGCCTGGGCGGCAGCCTGTGCAGCAGCACCGCACAGACCCTGGCATTCCTGGATATCCCCGCCGAGCGCATGGGCCATGCCAGCGCGTTGTGGAATATCAATCGGCAAATAAGCTTCTGCCTCGGTGCGGCGGCCCTCAGTGCACTGTTGTCGGCCTTGGATTCCTTCGTCATAACCTTCACGATGGCAGCCGCATTAACCCTGTTGCCTCTCTTTGCAGTGCTGCGCCTGGATGCCTCCACAGTACGGACACTGCTTCACCCTGCCAGCGAGCCCCGTCATGATTGATTACAGCGATTTTTTTGAGGAAGTGATCCAGACCCACGTCGAGATCGAGCAATGGTTTGCCGGCGTCGCACCCGAAGGCACCCTGCAGAGTTTGCTCGCGCGCTTCTCCCCCGAGTTCAGCATGATCGCCCCCGCCACGGGCACACGGGTCAATGCAGCCGGGGTCAACGCGCTGTTCACCCGCCTGGGCGGCATGCGCCCGGGGTTGAAAATCACCTTGAGTGAAATGACCGGCATCGACCGCCACGCACGCGGCGCCACCGTGACGTATCGCGAGCATCAGATCGACGCCAGCGGCACGCAGACCGACCGCCGTGCCACCGTGGTGTTCGAGAAACAGGCGAGTGGCGCGCTGTTGTGGCGCCATTTGCATGAAACCTATGTAGCGCTAGCGCAATGAACTAACTGATCGGGCGGATCCTACAAAAAACAGCGAACGGCCTGACATCATTAAAAGGAAACTATCCACAGGCTCTTTCACCTCTGTCTACTCACAGGTGAAAGGATGCCAAGCGATTTCCTGCGAAGCGGTGTGCCGGATGCGCACACCACGACTCGCCAGCGACTGACCAGTCTGCTGGACCTGCCCAAACTCTATAGAACCATTGACGCCGACCCGGCCCTCGTCGGGGCCGGAGTGGTGCACATCGGCAGTGATTATCAGGTGACGGTGCTGCGTGATTTTGTGCCGTTGTGCAGTATCAGGCCCAAGCGCGTGATTTTGCGTGAAGAGGTGGGGCCGATGATGACTATGCGCGGCTGGCAGCGGACTCGCCGCGTGAGTCGCAGCTGTGGAAGGAGGCATCGGGGATCGTGAGCTCCTGCGGCGGAGCGATAATTGGCTTCATAATAGCGAAGGCGGGAATCGCGGCTGCGCCGTTTAGTGCAGGTACCAGCCTGGCCTTGTCGTATGTTGCTTATGCGGGAACGACTGCCAGCGGGGTACAGTGCCTGAACGGTATATGGCGGACCTATAACGAATCAGTCAACCCAGCGGAAAACGATTACTACGACACATTAGGCTGGTACCAAACGATGACCGTTGCGTTGGACGGAATCTCATTGGTAGGTGCAGGTGCTACCACGTTCGCTACGGTTAAGACGGTGCTGGCAATCAAGCATTCGACGGGACGTGAGGTGACAGATGTCTTGCGGCATATGAGCCGCCAAGAGCGTGCGAAGTTGACAGCTGAAGTTTTGCGCCTGAGAAACCCTCGCCGTCCAAACGACATAATTCGCTTGAGACAAATGTCCGGGCAATTACCCAAACGCTTCAGTAATTCCCAAATACGCCTAGCCACCATGACTCAAATCAAAGACCAGGTCGGAGCCCTTTTAGCTCTGGCAGGCAGCACGCTATCTGGAAACGTCAGCCACATAATCGTTGCACTGTATGAGGAGTTCGAACGCCATGAAATATAGCGACGATCCTCTAAGGAAACATCTGATGTGGCGCCGATATACCTACCGGTTTTTACCGGCATGGGGCGGGGCGCTCCTACTTTGCTTGAACAGTATTGCCGGCAACATGACTCACAGCCTGTGGTACTACGCGAAGGTCTATCACCTACCGACTGAATATGCTTTCGGAACCGCTATGACATTCTGCTTGGTTTTTTACGTAGGCCAAATCATGTTGTGTGAAGGGTCTCGTCATGCACCTCGAGTTCTTATACCCGTGGTCATCGTGAATCTTCTGCTCGCGACTGCCTATCTCGGCAGTCACCGGCCGACGCTGTTCAATCTAATACCGTTGTTCTCGGCTCTGCTCTATATCTGGGTCCTGAACTCAAAAAACCACCGGCGATACACGAGCATGCTGCGTGTCAAACGTCGACAAAAAATCAGAGCCAACGCGCACCCCTGAAGCAGTGCCCAATCGGCCTATCAATAAAATCGAATGTGGGAGCGGGCTTGCCCGCGAAAGCGGTGGATCAGCCAGCATATTCGTTGACTGACACACCGTA
>NZ_JANLOH010000057.1:0-201941 GCF_025466155.1 Pseudomonas sp. 13B_2.1_Bac1
GGCGGTGTATCAGTTGGCGCATTCGCTGCCTGACCCACCGCGTTCGCAGGCAAGCCAGCTCCCACATTTGATCTCCATATGCCCGAGTACCTGAGCCCCACCCCAATCCCCTGTGGGAGCGGGCTTGCCCGCGAAGGCGGTGTATCAGTTGATGCATTCGCTACCTGACCCACCGCCTTCGCAGGCAAGCCAGCTCCCACATTTGATCTCCATACACCCGGGTGCCTGGGCCCTACCTCAATCCCACCTGTTGGCCTTCTACCCCAGCTTCAAGGCGCGCACACCAACGCCTGGCGCTCATAGTTCAGCGCCTTGTTCTGTGGTGCCAGCGCATAGTGGGCATTGCATTGCTGGTCGCCCCACTTGATCACTAACGTACCTTGATCCTGCTCGACCAACGCCAGCGCATTTCCATTCGGGTCGGCAATTGCCAGTTGCTTGCCGTTGCCGTCTTCCAGCGAAGCGCCGAACGCCAGCGGCTTGTGCTGTGCATCAAACAACTCGAACAGCACCCGCCGTCCGGTGGTGCCGCTGTAATGCGCGACGACCACGGCGCCTCGGCGCGGCACCAGTTGTTGGGTGGCGTTGGTGACTTCCACATTGCCGCCCAGGTCGCGGGTGTCCAGGCTGATCCAGTTGACCCGGTAAGGTTGCGCCGTCGGGATCACCGCATAGCCGTTGTAGCCGGTCTCCACGCCGCTGTAGCTGCTGATCTTCGCCCCGGAGATGCCCGGTACTTCAGCCAGCGCAAAGGTCTCGCTGACGGTTTGCCCCAGGTTGATGCCGCCTGCATGGGCCACCACGGAGCCGGCGATGTTGAGGTTCTGCGAGTTGTAGCCCTGGCCCTGGCTGTAGCCGAGGCTCACGTCTGCCATGGAGGTGCGGCTGTTGAGGTTCACCGAACCGGAACTGCCGCTGGTGTCGCTGTGGCCCGCTTGCACCGAATAAAAGGTGTCGCTGGTGTCGGCGACGTAGCCATTGATACCCGCCTGGGTGGTGGTGTCGCCGTGCTGGCGGCTGGTGGTGACAAACGCCCGCGGTGCGCGCGCCTGGCTGCCCAGCGGGAACGAGATGGACAGGTTCAATTGCGTGTCGCTGCTCGGCGCGCCCCAGGTCACGATTTGCTTGGTGCGCGTCACGCCGAGGTTGTAGCTCAAGTCACCCCAGTTGCTGGTGTAGCCGGCCGAAAAGCTCTGCGACCCACCGCGATTCCAGTAGCGCTGGTCACTGGCGTTCACATACAGGCTGCCGAACGCATTGTTGCGGCCCAGGCTCTGGTTGATGGTCAGGTCGGTGCGGGTTTTCGAATGGCCGGTGCGCACGCGCACGTCTTCGCTCATGTCCTCGACGTGGTCGGTGAGGGTGCGGTAGCCCTCGGTGGAGTAGCGGTAGGCGGCCAGGGTGAAGTTGGTGTCGGTGCCGGCAAACGTCTTGGCATACAGCGCGCGCACGCTGCTGCCCTGGGTGGTTTGCCCACGGGCCTTGCTGGATGAATGCGTGGCATCCAGGGAAAACGCGCCCAGCGCGGTGTTCTTGCCGGCGCCGATCGACAGCGCGCTGTAGTCCTCGCTGTCTTGCACGCCGACGATGCCGCTGAGGTTGCTGGTCAAGCCGTACGCCAGGGTGCTGCTGATAAAACGCGGCGTCGCCAAACCGTCGGCATTGCTCTTGAAGGTACCCGCCGAGAGGCTGTATTTGACTTGCCCCTCACGCACCATGATCGGCAGGCTGGAGAATGCCTGCATCGTCACGCGACGGCTGCCGTCGGACTCGATCACGGTGATTTCCAGGTCGCCGTTGGAGCCGCTGGGGTAGATGTCGTTGATTTCGAACGGCCCCGGCGCAACGTTGGCGGTGTAGAGGATGTAGTCGTTCTGGCGGATTTCGACCGTCGCGTTGGTCTGCGCCACGCCCCGAATCACCGGCGCATAACCGCGTTCGCTGTCGGCGCGCATGCCGTCATCCGAGGCCAGTTTCAAGCCGCGATAGCGCACGCTGTCAAACAGGTCGGCGTCGGAAAAAATTTCACCGGCGCTGAACTGGCCCTTGATCGGCGTGACGTCATGCTGCAGGTAGGTGCGATTGCTGGTGAACGTGTTCGAGCGCCCGGTGCCGCCATTCATGTTCGACTCGTTGCGCAGGCGCCAGGCACCCAGGTTGATGCCGTTGCGCAGGCCGAGGTTGTTGTTGATGCGGGTGTCGGCGTCGCCAGCGCTGCGGTTGCTGTTGAGCTGGTAGTTGATGAACGCCGCAGGCACGCCGTCGTCCCACAACTGCGGGTCGACATACCCGCGCAAACCGCGCTGCATGGCCACCTGCGGGATGCTCGCCAGCAGGCGCAGGCGGCTGCTGTCGTAGCGCACGCTGGCTTCCTCAATCATGTCGGCGAGGGCGTAGCAGTCCTGCGGGTGTTGCGGATCCAGCTTGCCCTGGGCCTGCAAGCGGGCCATGTCGATGCCCAGTTGCTTGAGCAGGTCGAGGGTCAGGCAGGCTTCGACGCGACCGTTCCCGGGGTTGCGCTTGAAGTCGATGTCACGGCGACCCACCAGCACTTCGTTGCTGTACAGGTCGACGCGGTAAGTGCCCGGCAACACGCTGTTGGCCGACAGCAATTGCTGCAGGTCGACGGCGGACTGCGCGCCTTGCAGGAAGGTGGTGTTGAAGGTTTCCGCAGGCTCGTCGGCCAGTGCCCAGGCAGGCAGGCTGGCGGCAATCGCGAGCGACAGCGTCTTCAACTTCAGTGCGCCACGTACGGGCCTGTTGCTGGAAATAAAAGACATGCGAAGACCTGTGACATCCCTGGTTGGCGAACAGCCGGGCACGCAAACACGCACGCGAAGTGAGCCTGTGGGTTAGACGAAGTGCTTAGGGTTTGAGGCGCGATTCAGTCGCGTACGCGGCTGCCGCAGCGCCGATGGACAGGGGCGCGGTGTAGTGGTTTTGCGCGCCGTAGTCATTGATGCTGGAAAACGACAACTGCACCGGACCGCTGGCGGGCGTCGCGCTGAGCGGGAACTGTTTTGCCTCGCCGGGCGCAATCATGGTGGAGTCGCTGGCCAGTTGCGCCTGCACTTTGATGTCGGCCATCGACACGTGGTACAGCGTCGGGTTCTTCACCTGCAGCAGGGTTTGCGTGCCCTGTTTGGCCAGGCGCCACTCCAGCTGCGCCGGGGCTTGCAACGCATTGCCGGGCAGGCCGGCAGGGCGGTAGAAGATCTTGATGCGTTGGCGGATGGCCAACTGCAACGTGTTCTCGGCCTCACTGGCCTTGGGGATTTCCTGCACATTGAGCCACACCACCGACTCGCGGTCGGTCGGCATGCCGGCGCCTTGATAGAGGATGCGCAGCAGTTGTTGCTCCTTGGCAAACACCCGCGCCAGGGGCGGGGTGACGGCAAACGGTGCACGGCTGCCACTGGCGTCGTTCATGTCGACCCAGGACTGAATCAACACGTCCTGGTTGCCGTTGCGCACGGTGATATTGGCTTCCTTGTGGCTGCCATCGAACACGATACGCGTGGCGTTGAGTGAAATGCTGGCGGTGGCCTGGGTAGCCATAAGCATGCCCAGCAGCACCAGGCTCGCGGTGATAATACGAGGCTGCATGAGGGTGTCCGGTGTCATCAAAAATAAATGGCGAGGCCGCAGGGCCTCGCGCGTTCGGTGCTCAGGGGCGCCGAGTTACTCGTATTGCAGGATGAACGGCAGGGTCGCGTCACCGCGACCGGCGGTGGAGGCACCGGCGGCACCGGTGGTGACGTAGGCGGCTGCGAAGCTCATGGTGGCGTCGCCGCCTTCAGTGCCCTGACCGTGCATGGTACTTTCAATGCGTGCGGTGCTCGGCGAGCTGAGGTCGATCAGGCTGCCTTTGCTGTCGAGCAGGGCGATGCCGACGTTTTGCGCGGTGGCCGAACCCGGGTTCAGGGCCAGGACTTTCTTGCCGGTGACCAGGCCCGAACCGCCGTTGTTGGCGTCAAAGATCATCGCGACTTTGGTGCCCTGGTTGCAGTTGACGTTCAGGTTGAAGTCTTTGGCGGTCACGCGACCTGCGGTTGGGTTTTCGGCGGTGCCCATGTCCTTGATCGAGACGTTGCCCATGTCCACGGAGATGGTACGGTCGGAGTTGGCGCCGTCCACCGAGCACGCGTCATTGTTGATCACGCCAGTGAAGGTAATTTTGCCGCTGCCGCCCAGGGTCGGCGTCGGTGCCGTTTCATCGGCAAATGCGCTGCCGGAGGCCGCAACCAGGGCCGAGGCGATAACAGCCAGGGAAAACTTCTTCATGATGATGTCCGTTAGTGTGAGTTGGAAAGTGCGGTTGTTGAACTGCGGGGCAAGAATAAAAAGTCCAAGGTTTGGACGACATAAGACGATTCTTATAAACCCCGGAGCAGGCAGGAGAACTGCGGTCTAGAGCGGGCAGGCACGGTGGCAGGGCGAAGCCATTGCCTTGAATGGCTTGCTGGAGGGGCAGGTCAGTTGAAGATATTACGCGCCAGGCAATAAGCGAGCAGGTCCTGGTCGCTGCTCACTTCAAGTTTGCGCATGGCCGATATCTTTTGCGCACTGATGGTCTTGGAACTTCGATTCTGGCTGCGCGCAATATCACTCACGCTCATGCCGGAGATAAACAAACGCAGGATCTCGAACTCCTTGGGCGACAGGCTGGTGAAGCGCTCGTCGAAGTCCGTGAGGGTCTCGATCACTGATGTCTTCGGCGGTTCCAGGCTGCGATAGGCGCTCTTCTGGGCAATTGCCTTGAGCGCCAGTTGGATCTCGGTGTGCAACTGGCTTTTCTGGATGATGCCGACCACGCCCAACTCCTGCAGGCGCGTGAGAATCAGCTGGTTGGAAATCATCGTCAGGATCAGGATCTGCACCTGCGGGAAATGCCGCTTGAGGTACTCCACCAGTTTCAGGCCATCGCCGTAGGGCGAGTCGCCCGGCATGTTGTAGTCGGTGATCACAATGTCGACGCCCTGGCGCTGCAACAGCGCGATCAGCCCGGCTGAACACACGGCCTCGCCGACCACTTGGAAGCGGGTGTCGCGCTCCACCAGCTCGCGAACGCCCAGCAATACGATCGGGTGATCGTCCGCGATTACCACGTTGAATTTTTTCATAAAGGGCCGTCCGTAGTGCCAGTTCAGGTGAGTGAAGGGTGCCCGGGCCGAAGCGTGTCCAGGACGGCCGACAGGCGCTGCATCACCGCCTTCACCTTGAGCGCAAGGGCAGTGTCGAGGCTGCCGCGGTTAAGTTGGTCTTCCAGTTCGATACAGGCCTGGGCCAGGTCGAGGGCCTGCACGGCGCCCAATGCGCCGGCGGCCGAATGCAGCAGTTGGCCGAGGGCACGCGCATCGCGGCGTTCGAGCGCCGCGCCGATGCGTTGCAGGTCCTGCTCTACGCTGCTGATGAACAACGGGCGCATGGTGTCCGACAACTGCACGCTGTCGTCGCAGGGCACGAGGTCGGGCTCGACCGGCGGCTTGACCTTGCACAGTCTGATCAACTGGCCGCGCAAGGTCTGCAGGCTCAACGGCTTGACGATCCAGGCGTTCATGCCCACCGCCAGGCAGCGCACGCCTTCCTCGCGCATCGCGTTGGCGGTCACGCCGATGATCGGCAACTGCGGATCATGCTCGCGCAGCGCTCGGGCGAGTTCATAGCCATTCATCAACGGCATATTCACGTCGGTGAGCACCAGGTCGAAGGCCTGCGGCAGCCACAGCTGCAACGCCTGCTCGCCGTTGGCCGCCAGGGTCACCGAGCAACCGAGCGCCTCCAGCTGTTCCTTGATGATCGCCTGGTTGACCGGGTTGTCCTCGGCCACCAGGATGCGCAGCCCCAGTTGCCCGGCACTGTGCGGCCGGGCCGCTGGCGGTTGCTCGTGCTTGCCGTGCTGCGCCAGCGACACGGTGGCAGCGATGGCGCGCACGTCGTGCAAGTCGACGACCCAGCCCTGCTCGGTGTGCAGTGGCGGGCTGTGAGCGCCTGGCAGGCAGCGCACGCGTTGGCCGGCCCAGGGGTGGGCGGGGTCGCCGGGCAGCAGGTCGACCAGCACTGCATGGCGGCTGTCCTGCTCCTGGGTGGTCGCCGCCAGCGCCGCCGCGATGCCCAGGCGATTGAGCCAGTCACTCATCGACTGCGCCAGCTCGCGCACTGGGGCCTGCACATACACCGGCGTCGGGCTGGGCTCGATCAACGGCAACTGGGTCAGCGCACCGCCACACAGTGGCAGGCGCAATTTCAGGGTAAAGCTGCTGCCCAGGCCCGGCTCGCTGACTACGCGGATCTCACCGTCCATCATCTGCGCCAGCCACCGGCAAATCGGCAGCCCCAGCCCGGCCCCGCCTTCGCTGGCGGTGTCCGGTGCCTGGTAGAACAGATCGAACAGCTTGGCCTGCTGGGCCTCAGGGATACCGACGCCGGAGTCGGTGACCTGCCATTCCAGGTCGACGTTGCCGGCGTCGCGCGCCGTGACCCTGGCGCGAATCACCACGCGCCCGATGTCGGTGAACTTGATGGCGTTGCTCACCAGGTTGTTGAGGATCTGGCGAATACGCATCGGGTCGCCCATCACGCAATCGGGCAATTGCGCATCGATGCAACTGTAGAGCTGCAAGCCCTTGCGCAGCGCGGACGCGGCGTAGGTGTGCAGAGTGTCTTCGAGCATGTCCAGCGGGCAGAAATCCACGGCCTCTATCGCCATTTGCCCGGACTCGATTTTCGACACGTCCAGCACATCGCTGATCAGCTGGAACAGCGTGCCGGACGAACGCTGGATGGTGTGCAGGTAGGTTTGCTGGTGCGGGTCGAGGTCGGTCAGCCCGAGCAGTTCGAGGGTGCCGAGCACGCCATACAGCGGCGTGCGGATTTCATGGCTCATGGTCGCCAGGAATAATGTCTTGGCCTCGTTGGCGGCATCGGCGGCGCGGCGTGCATCTTCCAGTGCCTGGGCGTCGTCGATGTGGCGGGTGATGTCGTTGAAGGCGTAGAGGCGCACGTCTTCGGCCTGGTAGCGGGTCGACACAAAGCCGATCTGCAGGTGCCGGCCTTCGATTTCCAGGTGCGTCTCGCCGCTCTCGGCGCTGTCATGCGTGCCGGCCATGGCGGCCACCAGGCGCGCGGTGCCGGGCCATTGCTGGGCGCGCTGGTTCTCGATGAGGACTTTGCCGTCGCTGCGCCGCACCACGCACAAGCCGGTGGGCGCGGTGTCGATGATCACCCGGCTGAAGGCCACGCTTTCGGCAATGCGCTCGTGGGCCAGGCGCGCCGGGTTGATCACCTGGCGCCGGTACCAGCGGCTGCCGCCCCAGCCCAGGGTCACCAGGCCGACGAAGAACAGCGCCAGGCTGCTCAGCGGCCACAGCGCGGAGTGGAAGAAGTGCGAGTAGTTCAGGCCATAGACCGCGCTCCACGGCTGGTCGCCTGGCTGGGTCATCTTGAATTCAAAGCCATCGGCATTGAAGTGCACGCCATCGCTGAGCTGCCCGACGTCCGGTCCTGCCAGCCGGGTGCCGTCGGGCGCGATCAGGGTCAGGCGATCAAAGGCCGAGCGGTCCAGCGCGCGCTGCACATCGTCGACCCGCGCGAGGTCGAGCAAGGTGCCGACCACCGCCTGTTCCTGGCCGTCCAGCGGCAGGCCGATATAGGCCAGCAAGTGCCCGGGCGCGGGGCCGGCCTGCCAATACACGCGGTTCTGCTCAAGCGGCTGCGGGGTGTTTTCCAGGGTTTGCTGCACGGCGTTGACCAGCGCCACCAGGTTGCCGGTTTCCTCGGTGTTCTCTCGACGCTGGTAGCCCACCGACGGCACCGTGATGGTGTAGTGGGTGTGGCGATTGAATAGAAAGGTTTGCGGCGCCTCGTACGGCGACGAAGACCAGAAGGCGCTGTAGTAGCTGGTCAGGTGCGCGCCGAGGGCGAAAATCTGCGGCCGCGCGGCGGGGCCGACCTGCTGCTCATCGAACTTGACGCTGAAGGGCACCGAAAACGAGTACTTCTGGCCTTCGTACAACGTGCGGTGGTTGTCGACCATGCGGCTTTTCAGGCTCACCTGCACGTTGGTCGCGCGCAGCAGTTCGGCCTGGATGCCGGGGTGCGTCAGGCTCCTGAGGTACGACTCCTGCTCCGTCAGGTTTTCCATCAGCCGCGCGAAATGAAAGCGCGTCGCACCGTAGCGGGTTTCGACCCCGCGTTGCAGCGACCAGTAGTTGGTCAGTATCAGCAACAACGCGATGCCAATCAGCACCATCAGGCCTTTGTTCAGGCGCAGGGAGCTGCGGGTGAAGGCTTCGAGTATCGCGTTGTTGTGCTTCATCAGGAGGTTCCGCAGGCGCAGGATAAATCGGCACTGGAGGGAGCTTACTCCTTATTAAAGAGCAAATAATCCAGGGCCGGCTGCTAGTGAGATGTCGCAGGGCCATCATTGTTCAGAAGTTGTTGAAATTGATCCGAAGACACCGCGTGGGAGATCAGGAAACCCTGCACCTGGTTGCAGTCGATCTTGCGCAGCAACGCCAGTTGCTGGGGCGTCTCCACGCCTTCGGCGACCACGGTCAGGCCGAGTTTGCGGCCCAGCGCAATGATGCTCGCCAAGGCCTGGGCGATGCCTTCGTTGTCATGGCTGCCCTGGACCAGCGCCTGGTCGATCTTGAGTTCGGTAAACGGCGTGGACACCAGGTTGAGGTAGGAGCTGTAGCCCTTGCCGAAGTCATCCTGGGACAGGCCGAAGCCTTTGATGCGCAAGCGGCAGGCGCCGGCGTAGAAGTTGCTGATGTCCTGTGGCACCGAGCATTCCATCAACTCGAAGCAGATCATCCCCGGGATACCGTCGTGGTGCAGCACGAATTCCAGCAAACGGTCGGCCAGGTCGTGGCTGTTGAGCAGGTGGGTGGGCAGGTTGATCGACACCGGGATTTCATAGCCGCGCTGGCGCCACTGCTCCTGGGCGTAGATTGCCTGCTTGAGCACCAGCCACAACAGCCGTTCCTCCAGCTCGAAGGCCTTGATCGCCGGCAGGAACGCGGCGGGCAGCATCACGCCTTGCTCGGGGTGCATCCAGCGCACCAAGGCCTCGGCGGCGACGATACGCCCGTTGGCGAGGGATTTTTTCGGTTGGAACCAGGCCTGGAACTGGCCCGCGCTCATGGCCTGGACCAGCGTGTGGCGGTCGATGTCCAGGTGCTCGGGCAGTTCGGGGGAGGGCGTGCGTACCCGGTTGCGCAACTGGTCCACCAGGCTGCGCAAGGCGTCGGCGGCGACCGGTTTGGAGATCAGCCCGATCACCTCCACATCGAGGTTTTTCGCCACCAGGCTCGCCGCCATCAACATGCGCCGCGACGCTGCGCTCATGATCGCCAGCGCCGGCTTGCAGCGCAGGCTGGCCAGGCACTGGATAAACTGCACGCCGTCCATGCCGGGCATCAGCAGGTCGGTGAGTACCAGGTCGAAATCGCGCTGGCGCAATCGCTCCAGCGCTTCTTTGCCGTCCTCGGCGGTTTCGAGCCTGAAATCCCCCAACTCACTGAGCAGGTGCTGCAGGTAGATGTGCTGCAGGGGGTGGTCCTCGACTATCAAAATACTAAGGGGCTTCATGGGTGTTCCGTGCATAAGGCGCCAGGGAGTTGAATAGAGCCCGCAACGCAAAGGGTTTGACCAGGCAATGGTTCATGCCGGCGGCCAGGCACAGGTCGGCCTCGCCGCGCATGGCGTTGGCGGTGGCCCCGATGATCGGCAACGGGCAGCCCTGGCGGCGCAATTCGCGCGCCAGTTCATAACCGTTGATGTGGGGCATGTTCACGTCCGTCAACACCACATCGAAGTTGCCGGCGGTGTACAGCTGCAACGCTTCCTGGCCATCGGCCGCCAGCTCCACGGTGCAGCCGAGTTCTTCGAGTTGGTCGCGCAATATCAGCTGGTTGATGATGTTGTCCTCGGCCACCAGCAGATGCAGGTTGAGTTTGCTCAAGTCACGCTGGCGTATTTGCTCGTCGCTACGGGCCACCCACAGCCCTTGCGCCTGGCTGACGGCCTGGTGAATCGCCGCCAGGTGATTGAGGTTGACGTGCCACGCGCCGGCGTCGGCTTCCACGGCAGTGCAGGCGTTGCTGCTCACGTGGATCACCGGGCCCGGCCACTCGGGCGCCAGCGACGGGTCGATGCTGCCCGGATGCACTTGCAGCAGCAGATGACTGTCCGCCAGCGTCGGCAGGCCGGTCTGCGCCCTGGCGCCCCAGCGGCGCAGCCAGCCGCTGATGGAGTGCGCCAGCTCGGGGATCGGCGCGACCACGTAGATGGTCTCGGCCAGCAGCGGGGTCATCGGTGGTGTGGGCGCTTCTTCCAGCGGCAGGATCAGGCTGAAACTGCTGCCCAGGCCCATTTCGCTGACCATGCGGATATTGCCGTTCATCAACTCCGTGAGGCGCTGGCAGATGGGCAGCCCCAGGCCCGTGCCGGCGACGACGTTGGTGTTGCCTTCGCTCTGGTAGAACGGTTCGAAAATCATCGCCTGGTCTTCCTGGGCGATGCCTTTGCCGGTGTCCGACACCTGCCACAGCAGGCTCGAGCGCTCGCCGTCGCGCCCCAGCACCTTGACCCGCAACACCACGCGCCCGTAGTCGGTGAACTTCACCGCGTTGTTGAGCAGGTTGTTGAGAATCTGGCGGATGCGCGTCACGTCGCCGATCAGCCGCTCCGGCAACTTCGGGTCGAAGCAGGCATACAGTTGCAGGCCCTTGCCCTGCGCGGCTGCGGCGTAGCCCTGGATGATTTCGTGCACCAGCTCCAGCGGCGAGAACTCACTCAACTCCAGGGCCAGTTGGCCGGCCTCGATCTTCGACACATCGAGCACGTCGCAGATCAACTGCAGCAGGGTCGAGGACGACCCTTCGATGGCGTGCAGGTAGTCCTTCTGCTGGGCGTCCAGTTGCGTGCGGGCCAGCAGTTCGAGGGTGCCGAGCACGCCATACAGCGGCGTGCGGATTTCATGGCTCATCGTCGCCAGGAACAGGGTCTTGGCAGCGTTGGCGGCATCGGCTGACTGGCGGGCTTCCTCCAGCGCCGCTTCGACCTGCTTGCGCGCACTGATATCGCTGAATGCGCAAAACAGCACGTCTTCGCCGCGATAACGGGTGGGGGCGCTGCTCAGGTACAGGTGGCGGCCGTCGATGGTTTCAAAGTAATCGCAGTGTTCGTGGGCGTCATCGGCAAACGCCTGCTCGATCCAGCCAGCGCGCAATGCCTCACGCTCCGGTCCATGGCCCAGCCATTGCTGGGCCAGGGTGTTTTCCAGCACCACCTGGCCGTCGGTGCGGCGCAGCACGCAGAGGGCGACGGGCGCGGTCTGGATCACATCGCGGCCGAACGCCTCGCTTTCGATCAGCGCCTGGATACGGTGGATCGAGGGGATGATGAAACGCTGGTCGACACGGCGCATCACCAGCCAGATCAGCGTCACGCTGAGCAGGCAGAACAGCAGCGAGCCGAGCAGCTGCTTCCACAGCCCGGAGACCACGGCGTGCAGGTCGATGGAGTACATCAGTTGCCAATCCGAAGACTTCAGGTGCTTGCGAATCACCAGGTGATCGGGCAGCCAGCCGTTGCCGACAAAGCCGAAAAAACTCTCTTCCTGGGGCTTGAGGCGTTGCTGGCTCCACTGCGCATCGTCGCTGTTGGTGAACACCAGCATGCCCTGGGAATTGAGCATCATGAACTCGCCGGCGCTCTGGTCGCTGAGGGTCTGGGACACCTCGCGGCTTTCCATCTCCAGGCCCAGCCAGCCGGAGCGGGGGTCGCGTTCGTCCAGGCGGATGAACAGATAGAGGTGCGAGTGGTGCTCGGTCTTGTCGCTGAGCCACAGCTCTTTGAGCGTCGAGGGGTCGCTGCGTTGCAAGGCCTTGAGGCGATTGAGCAGGCACTTGGAAATCGGCAGCACTTGCGCGGTCGAGTCGTACAGGCGCGTCACCTGCGGCTCGGGGCCGGTGTTCACATAGAGCAGGTTGACCTGCTTGGCCTTGAGGTAGTCGCGCATCCGCGCGGTCAGCCAGATGCTCCACTGGTTGCCCGGCGTGTCCCCCAGTTGCAGGTGTTGTTCTTCTTCGGAGGAGGGGTAGAGCCGCGCCTGCTTGCGCACTGCCGAGAGGCTGAGGCTTTCGAGCAAGGCCTCGCGGTTGGTGAAAAAAGTGTGGGCTTCGGCGATGGCGCTGCTCATGTAGCCGCGGCGCTGGGAGATGTCGTTGTTGAAGGTCGACAGCAGAAAGGTATACACCCCGCTGAAGATGCCGATAAGCAGCACGGTCGCAAAAATACGCAGCAGCCTTCTGGCTGCTTCGGGTCGGGAGAGGACGGGGTTGATCTGCAGCAGGTAACTTTTCAATCGCATCGGCGCACTGTAGAGACCCGCGTGCGCCAAGGGCATAAGACGATCCTTAAAATTCGCCTACTTGTAATACATATCTACCACCACGGAGGCGTCGAAGGCGCCGGGGAGCGGCAGGGTGCGCCATTTCAGGTCGGCGCGGAATTCATCGTGGCTCTGGCCCAGGCCCATCAGTTCCTGCAGGGTGAACCACGCGTTGAACGGCAGTTGCTGCTGGCTCTCGGCGCGCGACAACGAAATGCCCACCGAATTGTTGTTGTCCGGCACCAGCAAGCCATTGCTCACACTGCCGCCGCCCGCCGTGGTCGCGAAGCGCGCACTGACGGTGTAGGGCGTGTCGCAGCCCTTGCGCAGGTTCAGGCTGAAGTTGGCGCTGCTGGCGACTTCGCCGATCGAGGCTTTGCGCGACGGTGTCGGGAAGTTGACCACGCTGGGAGTGATGGTCAGCTCGGGCGTGCAGGGCACGAAGCGGATGCCGTTCATGCCGGTGACCACATAGTTGAAGTTGCTGTTGGGCCGCGAGTTGAGACCGCGTACGCCGTCCAGCTGGAACACCCGGTAAGAGGTCAGGGTGCTGGCCTGGCCACTCGGTGGGGTAGGGTCGTATTTTTCGATGAACACGCTGAAGTTGAGGGTGAAGCGCGCCTTGTCCCAGCCCACGCAGTTGGCCAGGTTGCAGCCACGGTCGGAATAGAACCCGGTGCCGACTTTGCCGCTGCTTTGGGTAATTGGCTGGTTGTTGTAACGGATGCCCACGCGGATACCGGTGCCGATGCTCACGTTGGCCGGGTTGACGTAGAAATACACTTCCTCGCGGCCATGGTTGTAGTCGTCCTTGCAGATCACATTGGTCGAGCGCGGGCCGGATTCCCAGATGATGCTGCCGTTGGGGGCATCGGCAGCCACCGCCAGCGCGGTGCCCAGCGCCTCCTCGGTGATGATCGAATTGGTACCGTCCTCGCGGCAGGCCAGCGCATGGCTGGTGGCGGGCAACACGGCGCAGGCCCACAGCAGCAGGGGCAGGAAACGTTTGGTCGGTGACATAGGTGCAAGTACCCCGCGACCGGTCATTTGAGCAGGGCGCTACGGCGCGCCTGCAGGCCGATATCGTTGATTTCGGTGAAGTGGAGGGTGGTGCCGGCGGCCAGCGGGCTCGGCGTGTCCAGGGTTTTGCGCTCGTAGGGCTTGAGCAACAGGTAGTCGCTGAGCGCCTGGCTGTCGGTCTGCACGTCCACCAGCGACAGGTGAAATGCACTGGGATTGCTGACCGTCACGCTGCCCCCGTCGTTGCGGCTCCAGACCAACTGCTGCACCGCCTCGCTCGATCCCCCCTTGAGCGCGGGCGGGCGATACAACAGCTTGAGCCGTTGGCGGATTGCAAACTGCACGCTGTTGGAGTCCTGCGGCTTGAGCGGAATTTCCATGACGTTGAGCCAGAGCAGCGACTCGCGATCGGTCGGCAAGCCCTCGCCGGCATACAGGATGCGCAGCCGGTGGTGCTCGCCGGCGCCCAGTTGTACCAGCGGCTCGGTGGCGGCGAACGGCACGGTGCGCCCGCTTGCGTCGTCCTCGCCGGTGATCCAGGTCTGCACCACTACTTCACGCGGCGCCTGGTTGACCACGCCGAGGGTGGCTTCCCTGTCCTGGCCAAAATAGATCAGGCGCGTGCCCTCGATCTTCAACGCCGCATTGACGGGACGTGATGCGAGGGCCAGCAAGGCGCAGGCTAAAAACACCATTCTGAGTAGAAACATGAGCACGGGCGAATCCAGGGGAGCGTGAGGGACGCGGCCCATGGTAGGGGCAGGGCAGTGCGAGGGCTTTGAGGCGATTCTTAAAAGTGCGTGGGTGGAGCGGCTACCGTTTCAGAATCGCCTTAAAGTCAGGTTTGCTGGCTGACGGTTAACGTATTCAGCGTTGAATGATCGACGCGGATGCCCAACTGTCAGGTTTACCTATGTCCAATAAAGCGTTACGCCTTCTGATTGCCGATGCAGACCTGCTGCAACGGATCAAGATCGAGAAAATGCTCAACCAGCTGGGCTATTACCGTATCGCCCCGCTGAGCACGTTCGACGAGCTGCAGGCCTTGACGCGCTCGGGCACGGTGGCGTTCGACCTGTTGATCATCAACACGGCACTGGTGTGCGCGCGGCCATTCAACCTGCTGAAGTACTGCCATGACAACCCGCTGATCCGCCACGCGCTGATCTATGACGGGCAATGCGTGCAGGGGTCGGTGGTGTCGGTGTCGGTGAGCCAGACGTTGCATTTGTCGCTGTCGCAGTCGCCGGACTTCAACTCGTTGCGCCGCTGCATGGAAATTATCGACCCGCAGCATTGCGCGCCAGCCGTCGAGCGGCCGATGTTGCGCGCCGTAGACGGTCGGCTGCTGTCGCCTGCGATGGCCCCGCGCGCTCACTATCCGCAGGATTCGGCGGTGGTGGCGTGCGCGGTCGGGCTGTCTCCCAAGCGCTGATCAACCCGCCAGGCTCAGGCGGATCGGCACCGATTTGGCCGCCGGCACCTTGCTGCGTTCGGCATGGTGCCAGAGCGGCACCAGCGGGTTGCATTCAGGGTAATACGCCGCGGCGCAGCCTTCGGGAATGTCATAGGCGACGATCTCCAGCGGCCCCACCTGGCGCTTGACCTCCGGTTCTATGGCGGTAGTCAGCATCACGCCCTGGCCATTCTCGAAGCCCAGCCGCGCGATGTCGTTGCGGTGCATGAAAATCACCTCGCGCGTGCCGCTGATACCGCGAAAGCGATCCTCGTAGCCATAAATGGTGGTGTTGAATTGATCGTTGCTGCGCAGCGTCATCAACTGCAGCACATCGCGTGGCAGCACCCCGGGGTTGACGTCGTCATCTTCGTTGAGGGTGCTGGGCAGCACGAATTGTGCCTTGCCGCTGTGGGTCAGCCACTCACGCCGAGCGACCGCGATGGGGCGGTGGAAACCACCCGGTTCGGCCATGCGGGTTTCCATGTCGTGGAAGATCTGCGGGTAGATTGCGCCAATGGCGGTGCGCACCTGCGAGTAGTCTGCGCTCCAGCCTTGCCAGTCAATCTTGCTGCCGGCCGGCAAGGTCGCCAGGGCCAGGCCGGCGACGATGCTGGCCTCGGCCCGCACCTGCGGGCCGACCGGTTCTGCGCTGCCGCGCCAGCCGTGGATGCAACCGGTGCTGTCCTCGGTGGCCCAGGTCTGGGCGACGCCGTTCTGCCGGTCGATTTCGATCCGTCCCAGGCACGGCAGCAGCCATTGGTGGGCTGCAGGCAACAAGTGCGTGCGGTTGAGCTTGGTCGCGATCTGCACGTTGAGTTGCAGCGTCTGCCAGGCCGGTTCCATGCGCGAGGTGTCCGGGATCGCGCGCAGGAAGTTACCGCCCAGCCCGATAAAACCGCGCACGCGCCCGGCGAGGATGCCTTCGCAGGCGTCAACGGTGCACAGGCCCATCTGCTCGGGCACCTTGAAACCGAAGTATTGTTCGATCAATTCGACCGGGACTTTCTTCGGGTCTTCGGTAATGCCCACGGTGCGCTGGCCTTGCACGTTGGAGTGGCCACGCACCGGGCAAATCCCGGCGCCCGGCTTGCCGAAGTTGCCGCGCATCAGCAACAGGTTCACCAGCATCTGCACGTTCTGCACCCCGTGGCGATGCTGGGTGAGGCCCATGCCATAGATCATCATCACCCGCTCGCTGCGCGCATACACCTGCGCGGCCGCCTCCAGGGCGCTGCGGCTCAGCCCGGACTGGCGCTCGACAGTCTGCCATTGGCAAGCCCGCACCAGCGCCGCGAAGGCCTCGAAACCCTGGGTGTGCTGGGCAATAAAGGTGTGATCGAGCACCGCCGCGCGCCCCTCGCGCTGCGCCTGGTCGTCCATCTCCAGCAGCACCTTGGCCAGGCCGAGCAGGGCGGCGCTATCGCCGCCAATCGCTACCTGGTGGTATTGCGTGCTGATCACGGTGGATTCCGGCGTGAGCATCTCTACCGGCGACTGCGGATTGACGAAGCGCTCCAGCCCGCGCTCACGCAGCGGGTTGAAGGTGATGATCGGCACGTCGCGTTTGCGCGCATCCTGCAGTTGATGAAGCATGCGCGGGGCGTTGCTGCCGACGTTCTGGCCAAAGAAAAACAGGCAGTCGGTGTGTTCGAAATCTTCCAGGGTCACGCTGCCGACCGGTATGCCGATGCTTTCCTGCAGCCCCACCGAGGTGCTCTCGTGGCACATGTTCGAACTGTCGGGCAGGTTGTTGGTGCCGTAGGCCCGGGCGAACAGTTGGTACATGAACGAGGTTTCCAGCGACGCGCGCCCGGAGGCGTAGAACACCACGCTGTCGGGTTGCATCGTCTTCAACTGCGCGCCGATCTCGCGGTATGCCTGCTCCCAGGTGGTCTCCTGGTAGCGGTCGGTGGCCGGATCGTAGCGCAGCGGGTGGGTCAGCCGCCCGTGTTGCTCCAGGTCGTAATCCGACCATTGACGCAGTTCGCTGAGGGTGTGCTCGGCGAAGAACGCCGGCGAGGTCTTCAGCGAGGTCAACTCCCAGGCCGTGGCCTTCGCGCCGTTCTCGCAAAATTCCAGGGCGTGCGGCTTGCCCGGCTTGGCCCAGGCACAGCTGACGCAGGCAAAGCCGTCCGGCTTGTTCTGTTTCATCAGCGCGCGCGGGCCCTTGGCGAAAGCCTGCTCGCGCCACAGGATTTTCATCACCGACTGCGCCGAGCCCCAGCCGCCGCTCGCATGGGTGTAGGGGTGAAAGTGGGCTTTTGGATAGATCAGCATGGCGGCACCCGGGTGCTATCAGGAGGGATAAGGCTGTGACGAATGCGCGCTGCAAAAGGTTCGAGCTGATCTCCGGACGGTAGGCGACCACCGCTCGTCCGACGTCATGCCGATTTGTTGAACATCCATCTGATTGCCCCGGACCTATGAATCACCACGCCTGGATTTTTTCCGGCGTGCCTGACTATTAGAAAAAGCCTGCCGTGATCCCTATGCCGAGCGGAGAGATACCTGATGAACGACCTACCTGTAGTCAATCCAGTGCGTGCGCCGTTGCCCTTTGAGGCGTCCTTCGAACAGATCCCGGATGATGAAGCGCAGACCAGCGCGGAGCTGGCTGAAGCCCTTCACGGCATTATGCAGACCACGTTTCGCGACAGTGGGCACGCCACCCGCAGTGTCCACGCCAAGGCCCACGGTTTGTTGCGCGGGCACATCACGGTGCTGGATAACCTGCCGGCCGAACTGGCCCAGGGCGCCTTCGCCAAGCCGGTGACACTGCCGGTGTTCATGCGTTTTTCGACCAACCCTGGCGACATCCTCGATGACAAGGTGTCCACCCCGCGCGGGCTGGCGGTCAAGATCGTCGGCGTCGAGGGTGCGCGCCTGCCGGGCAGCGATGGCGAGGTGACGCAGGATTTCGTCATGCAAAACGCCAAGGCCTTCACCGCCGCGACGCCGAAGGATTTCCTCAAGACCCTGAAGTTATTGGCCAAGACTACCGACAAGGCCCCCGGCATGAAGAAAGCCTTGTCGGCAGTGCTGCGCGGCGTGGAGGCGACGCTGGAGTCGCTCGGTGGCGAAAGCGGTACCTTGAAGAGCCTGGGCGGCCACCCGCAGACGCATATCCTCGGCGAGAGTTTTTCCAGCGTCGTGCCGATGCTCTACGGGCCTTACTACGCCAAGGTCGCGGTGGTGCCGGTGTCGTCGAACCTGACGGCGCTGACCGACCTGCACGTGGATTTCGGCGGCAACCCCGATGGCCTGCGTGCAGCGGTCGAAGCCTACTTTGCCCAAAGCGGCGGCAGTTGGGAGGTGCGCGTCCAACTGGCCACCGACCTGGAAAAAATGCCCATCGAGGACGCCTCGGTGCAGTGGCCTGAAGACCTCAGCCCGTATGTGACCGTGGCGCGCATCGACCTTGCACTGCAAGCGGCCTGGAGCCCGGAAAATGTGCAGCAGATCGACGATGGCATGGCCTTCAGCCCGTGGCACGGGCTGGCGGCGCATCGGCCCCTGGGCGGGGTGATGCGGGTGCGCAAGCCCGCTTATGAGATGTCGTCCGGGTTCCGGGCCGAGCACAACGGCTGCCCGATCCATGAGCCACGGCCGTCAGCCACGCCATAACGGCCATCGTTGATCATTCAGCGTCCAATGCGGCTGGCGGGGTGAGAGGCACACGCCGCCAACCCAGCGCACGTCGCTGGCATGGTCCAGCCAATAGGCATCGCCCTTGAGTACCGCGTGGCCCAACGCGGTGAGTGTCAACGGGCGCCGAGGCCATGGCTGGTCGGTGCTGGTCTCGATCAGCAACGGCTGCTCGGCGTCGATCAACGGGCGCAGCAGCGCGTGGAACATCATGTCGCCCAGGAACGGCAACGGCTCACGCTTGGCCATCAACTCGGCAAACACCCGGCCGAAAGGCACCGGTCCAGCCTCGGCGATGTAGCTCAGCGATAACTGTTCGGTGAGTGACAGACCGTTGTGCTGGCTGGGCAACTCCTGCAACTGACGCAGTAGCGCCGGCGCGAGAAAGGGCAGGGAAGGGTGATTGCCGTGCGCCAGTTCGGCGAGGGTGACGGGCGAGTTGTCGCAGTACGCCGACCACACCTGTCTGGCCAATTGCACCGCGTCATCGTCGATCAGCCGGCGCTGCGGCCATAGCCACGCCAGGACGTCAGGCGCCAGTTGGCCGATGCCGATGAAGCGCTCGACGCCCGGAATGCGGCCCACCTCGATCAGCTCCAGCTTGCGCGGCGCGTGTTCCAGACTTGCCAGTGTGCGGACCAGGAACAGTTGGTCATAGGCGTCCGCCTCGCACCACAGCACGCTGTGATCGGCGCCGGCCAAGGCGTTCAGCTGTTGGTATTCATCGTCCACGCGGCGCGCTGTCTCGGCGTGGTCCAAGGCAAAGGCCTGGCTGATGAATGCGCTGCGCAGCGCGCGGAATGCTTCATCCGGCACATCACGCACGGGGCCCATGCACAACGGGTCGGTGAGCATCCGGAACTGCCCCTTGAACCCGGCCAGTTGCAAGCTATGGGCGATGTCATTGCCACAGCGCCAATGGGTGGTGCGCGCTTCATCGCTGGCGGTGAAGTCGGGGTGCTGCGCGGCGAAGTCGATGGCATCGATATGCGCCTTGAGCCTGGGCCAGCTGCTGAAGCCCAGCTGTTTGGCAATCGTCCATTGGGCCTGGGACAAAGTCGCGTTCGGGTCTTGGGTTTTCAGGCGCGGCAACAGTTCCTTGGCGCGCTTGCGCTGCTGCTCAAGGTTGAGGCGGCCATCGGTGTTGAAGTGTTGGGACATACGATCTCCTTGCACAGACCTTTTCCGCTTTAAGGCTGGGGAGTCGTAGAAAAAAGGAGGTTGCAGTGTCTTGGGCGCAGCCCTTTCCGCGGAAGGTGGCGTAGAGAGCGCCAGGCGGGAAATATAGGCAGCATTGCCGTTCACTGCAACCCTCAAGAGGGGGGCGCGAGCATGCCCGCGCCCACATTCAGGCCAGCTTACTTGTCCTTGCGCGCGTCCATGGTCTTTTGATGCTCGGCCAGGAACGGCTGTTCTGCCGGATCAAAACGGTCGATGCCTGCAGTAAACCGGTGCCAGTATGGGTACAGCGGCTGGCGACGGGTCACGGCCTCGATGCGCGAGGATTGCTCCTCAGTGAGCTTCAATTCGGTCGCCGCAATGTTGTCGCGCAGGTGTTCTTCGGTACGTGCGCCGACGATCAACGAGGTGATCCCTGGGCGATCCTTGAGCCAGGCCAGGCATGTGCGGGCCACCGAGACGCCATGCTCGTCGCCGACGGCAGCAAGGGTTTCGATGATATCCAGCGCGCGCTCCTGGTCATGCACGTAGGGTTCCGGCCAGCCGCTGCCTTGGCGGGTATTGGCCGGTGGCTGGTGTCCGCGCCGGGTCGAGCCGGTCAGCAAACCTTCGCCCATCGGGCCCCACACCAGGGTGCCGATGGACTGGTCCAGCGCCAGTGGCAGCAACTCATACTCGGCCTCGCGCGATTCCGGGGTGTAGTAGATCTGCTGGGTGATGGGCTTGAGCATGCCGTGCAATTCGGCTTTGCCCAGGGTTTTCATCATTTGCCAGGCGGTGAAGTTGCTGGTGCCGAAGTAGCGAATCTTGCCCGATCCCACCAACAGCCGCAGGGCTTCGAGAGTTTCCTCGATGGGCGTCATACCGTCCCAGTTGTGCAGTTGATAGAGATCGATATGGTCAGTGCCCAGTCGCTTCAGGCTGGCTTCGCACGCGCGGATCAGGTGATAGCGCGACGAGCCGGAGTTGTTCGGGTTCTTGTCCACCGGGCTGCGGCCTTTGGTCGCCAGCAGGATGTCGTTGCGCTTGTCGCCCAACGCCTTGCCGACCACTTCTTCGGCCAGGCCGTGGGAGTAGAGGTCGGCGGTATCGACCATATTCACCCCGGCGTCGAACGCGATGTCGAACATGCGCTTGGCCTGGGGCACGTCCACCGAGCCACATTTTTCGAACTCGGCACGACCGCCAAACGGCACGGTGCCCAGGATGATTTCGGATACCAGCAGGCCGGAATGGCCCAGTTGTCGGTACTGCATGTCGCCTCCTGTTTACGTTGCACGTGAAGGTGTGAACGACGTGGCTGGCGATAGTTTGAATTTTTTCATGAAATCTTCCCGCGTGTGCCGCACCATTGCGCCTGGCAGGAATTACGAGGAACCCCGCGTCCATGAGCGCATTGATACAAACCCGCGCCCTCACGCGCGTGGATGAACGCCGCCAGGTGGCCTTGCTGCAACCCACGGATTTCACCTTGCACGCCGGCGACCGCGTGTCGATCACCGGTTCGTCCGGCTCCGGCAAAAGTGTGTTTCTGCGCGCCCTGGCGTTGCTGGATACGCCGACCTCGGGGCAGATCCTGTGGAACGGCCAGCCGATCGCCAATGCGCAGATTCCCCACTACCGCAGCCACATCAGCTACCTGTCGCAACGCCCGGCGCTGCTCGAAGGCACGGTGGAAGACAACCTGCGTTTCCCGTTCAGCCTCAAGACCCTGCGCAAGCGCCACTTTGGCCGCGCGTCAGTCATCACGCTGCTGGAGCATGCAGGCAAGGCGCCGGACTTCCTGGCCAAGCACGCGCTGGACTTGTCCGGCGGTGAATCCCAGGTGGTGTCGCTGATCCGCACCCTGCAACTTGACCCCGAAGTGCTGTTGCTGGACGAACCCACCGCCGCCCTCGACCCGGCATCTTCGCGGGACGTCGAAGCGCTTATCGACGCCTGGTTCGCCGCGGACAACGCGCGCGCCTATGTCTGGGTGTCCCACGATCTCGACCAGGCCCGGCGCATGAGTGATATCCACTTGCAGATGAGCGCAGGCGTGCTGGATGGAGCGGCCCAGCCATGAATTATCAGAACCTCACGGCCCTGGACATGGGCATCGCCGCCTCGCTGATCCTGATCAATGGCGCGCTGTCAGTGCTGTTGCGCCTGGACCTGGGCCGAGAGTTGCTGTGGGCGGCGGTACGCACCGTGGTGCAACTGTTGGCGATCGGTTACCTGCTGGGATGGGTGTTCGAGTTTGCCTACTGGTACGTGGTGCTGCCGTTGATGTGCGCGATGACCTTGATTGCCGGCCTCTCGGCCGCCGGCCGTGGACGCCGCACGTATCGCGGGCAGCGCGTCGACAGCATCCTGTCGGTGTGGGGCAGTTCCTGGCTGGTGACGGCGGTGGGGCTGTTCGCGGTGATTCGCATCCATCCCTGGTACGAGCCGCAGTACGCAATTCCGATCCTGGGAATGATCCTCGGCAACACCCTGACCGGCGTGTCCCTGGGCATCGAGCGCATGACCCAGGAACTGACCTCGGGCCGCAACACCATCGAGATGATCCTCGCCCTCGGCGGCTCGCGTTGGGAAGCCGCGCAGGAAGCGATCCGCCAGGCAGTGCGCGCCGGCATGATCCCGACGCTGAACCAGATGACCGTGGTCGGCATCGTCAGCCTGCCTGGCATGATGACCGGCCAGGTGCTGGCGGGGGAAAGCCCGGTGGACGCGGTGCGGTATCAGATCGTGATCATGTTCCTGATCGCCGCATCGTCGGCGCTGGGCACGGTGGGGGCGGTGCTGCTCACCTACCGACGGCTGTTCTCCGCCAGCCACCGGTTTTTGCGTGATCGGTTGCAAGAGCGCTGAGTGCGGGCTGGTTGTTATGGCACGCTTGGTTGCGGGCACGCTTGTTGGTGAACACGCTTGTTCTGGCAGGCGCGCTTATTGTGGTGAGCAAGATTGTCCTGGCAGGCTCGCTTATTGTGGTGAGCGGGCCTGTTGTGGTGAGCGGGCTTGCCCCGCGTTGGGTGGCGAAGCCGCCCCAAAACCATCCACCGCATTGTGTCTGATGGAATGCGGCAGTCTTATTGGGGGACGCGCCTATTGTGGCGAGCGGGCTTGCCCCGCGTTGGGTGGCGAAGCCGCCCTAAAACCATCCACCGCATCGTGTCTGACGGAACGCGGCGGTCTTATTGGGGGACGCGCTTATTGTGGTGAGCGGGCTTGCCCCGCGTTGGGTGGCGAAGCCGCCCTAAAACCATCCTCCGCATTGTGTCTGACGGAATGCGGCGGTCTTATTGGGAGCGCTTCGCGCTCCAACGCGGGGCAAGCCCGCTCGCCACAATAAGCAAGCCCGCTCACCACAGTTTCACTTTCAACCACAATCCCATTCCCAGCTCCCACCCTCACAACGACGCAGTAATTCCCCCATCCACATAAAGAATATGCCCGTTGACGAAGCTCGCGGCGTCGCTGGCGAGAAACACGGCGGCGCCGGCCAGCTCGGCCACGTCGCCCCAGCGGCGGCTCGGGGTGCGCTGCACCAGCCAGTCGCTGAATTCGGGGTGGGTCACCAGGTTAGCGTTCAGTTCGGTCTTGAAGTAACCGGGGCCGATGCCATTCACGGTCAACCCATGCGGGCCCCAGTCGATGGCCATGCCCTTGGTGAGCATCTTCAACGCGCCCTTGCTCGCCGCATACGGCGCGATGCCCGGGCGGCCCAGTTCACTTTGCACCGAGCAGATATTGATGATGCGCCCACGCTGGCGCGCGATCATCGCCCGCGCCACAGCCTGGCCGACCAGAAACGCGCTGTCGAGGTTGGTGCTGATCAATTCGCGCCAGTGCTGCTCGCTGTAGTCTTCGAGCGGCCCTCGGCGCTGCATGCCGGCGTTATTGACGAGGATTTCCAGCGGGCCGAGGCGCTCCTCGATATCCGCCACCGCGGCCTGGATCGCCGCGCTGTCGGTGACATCGAATGCCTGGGTGTGCACCTCCAGGCCCTCCAGCGTGAGCAGCGCGGCTGCATCGCACAAGTTGCCGCGATTGCGTCCGTTGAGCACCACCCGTGCGCCGGCCTGGGCCAGCCCACGCGCAATGGCCAGGCCGATACCGGCGCTGGAACCGGTGACCAGCGCGAGCCGGCCATCCAGGCGGAAGTTGTCTAAAACACTGTGCATGGAACCGTTCTCCGAACGCGCGGGTGATAACCAAACAGGCCTTGATGGGCTTAACTTCGCTGCAATCCTGGGGGGAGGTCCAATGTTCATTTATGATCTTCTGATCAATATCGGTGATCACCAGGGTAGGGTATGGAGCTCAAACACTTGCGGGCCTTTGTGGTGCTCGCCCAGGAGCTGCATTTCGGTCGGGCGGCAGCCCAGCTGTCGATTGTGCAACCGGCGCTGAGCATGCAGATCAAGTTGCTCGAAAGCGGCCTCGGCGTGCGCCTGCTCGACCGCAATCGCCACTCGGTCGCGCTGACCGAAGCCGGTCGCGTGTTCCTGCCGGAAGCCCAGGCCACCTTGCACCAGGCGACGCGTGCGGCGGATGCGGCGCGCGCCTCCAGTCGTGGCGAGATTGGCCGGGTGCGCCTGGGGTTTGTGTCCTCGGTACTCCCGCAGTGGTTGCCCGAGCTGATCCGCGCGGTGCACCAGCGTTACCCGCGCCTCGAGCTGGAACTCAAGGACATGCCCGGCCCCGACCAGGCCATCGCACTGAAGAACGGCCTGCTGGATTTCGGCCTGATGCGCCTGCCGGCCGCGCACCCGGGGATCCAGACCCGCGCGGTGCTGCACGAGAGTTTCTGCGTGGCGTTGCCCGTGGATCACCCGCTGGCGGCGCAGGCGTCCATCCAGCCCGCCGACCTGCTCGATGTGCCGGTGTACATCCTCGCGCGGCGCTATGCCCCGGGCTTCTACGATGAGTTTATCCAGGCGCTGGGGATTCCCCTGCAGATCGCTTCGGAGCTGGGCGAGTTCACCACCATGCTCGCGCTGGTCTGCGCCGGGTTGGGTGTTGGCGTGCTGCCGGTGCAGGCGACGCGGGCCCTGCCGGCCAATTGCGTGTCTCGGCCTCTGCAACTGGGTGGGTTCGAGACCAGCACGGGGCTGGCCTGGACCGCGTTGGACAGCGCGGTCAAGCGCACTCTGTTCGATCTGATCGTCGATTTGTTTGGTGAGTGATTGTTTCACCGGGTGAAATGCTGGATTGTAAAACCTGGTGATTCCATCGACCCGGGCAGCGATGGAACATGCGGTGTGTCGAACCCCTCTTTCGGAGCCTTCCATGTCCCAGCCTGCGATCAAACTCTACGGTTATCCATTGTCCGGCCACACTCATCGGGTCGAGCTGATGCTGTCCCTGCTGGGCTTGCCCAGTGAATTCATTCTGGTCGACCTCAAGCAGGGCGCGCACAAAGCGCCTGAATTCGTCGCCACTCTCAATAGCTTCGGCCAGGTGCCGGCGATTGACGACAACGGCACGGTACTGGCGGACTCTAACGCGATCCTGGTGTACCTCGCGAGCACCTACGGCAAAGGCCAATGGCTGCCGAGCGATCCCGTAGGCCAGGCGCGCGTCCAGCGCTGGCTGTCGGCCGCCGCCGGGCAACTGCACGCCGGCCCCGCTGCGGCACGCCTGGCCCTGGTGTTTGGTGCCCAGGTCGATACCGACACCGCGATCAGCCGTTCCCACGCCCTGCTGCAATTGGTGGAGCAGCAACTGCACCAGAGCCGCTTCCTGGCCAGCGAACAGCCGAGCATTGCCGACGTGGCCTTCTACACCTACGTGGCCCATGCGCCGGAAGGCAATGTGTCGCTGGCCGACTACCCTCATGTACGCGCCTGGCTCGCCAGCATTGAAGCGTTGCCAGGGTTTGTCGGCATGCCGCGCACGGCGGTGGGGCTGCAATCACACTGATTTTCACGAGGCCTGTCGATGGACCGATTCCATGAAATGCAGGTGTTCCTGGCGGTGGCCGAGGAGGAGGGCTTTGCCGCCGCCGCGCGCCGCCTCAACACCTCGCCACCCAGCGTGACCCGCGCCATTGCCGCCATGGAAGCGCGGATCGGCACGCAGTTGCTTGCGCGCACCACCCGCAGCCTGCACCTGACGGAAGCGGGCCAGCGTTATCTGGAAGACTGTCGGCGCATCCTGGCTGAACTCGACGAGGCCGAGGAAGCGACGGCGGGCAGTTATTCGATTCCCTGCGGCCACCTGACGGTGACCGCGCCGGTGTTGTTTGGCGAGCTGTATGTCGCACCGGCGCTGGGGGAATATCTCGACCGTTTTGCGCAGGTGAGTATCAATGCGCTGCTGGTCGATCGCGTGGTCAACATGCTCGACGAAGGTATCGACGTGGCCGTGCGCATCGGCCATCTGCAGGAGCCGGGGCAGCAGGCGATCAAGGTCGGTGAGGTGCGCCGCGTGGTGTGTGCGGCGCCGGCTTACCTGGAGCAGTACGGCCGGCCCCGGCACCCCTCGCAGTTGCGCGATGCGAAGATTGCGACCTCGTCCTCCAGTCAACTTGTCAGCGAATGGCGGTTTGTCGAGGATGGCCAGCCACTGACCGTGCCGATTGAGCCGCGCCTGGTGGTGACGGCGAACAATGCGGCGATCAACCTGGCGAGGCAGGGCTGGGGCATGACGCGGGTGCTGTCCTATCAAGTCGCCGCAGCGGTGGCGGCCGGTGAGCTGGAGATTGTCCTCGAGGCTTTCGAGCCCGCGGCGCTGCCGATCCAGGTGGTGTTCCAGAAAAGCCCGCGAGTGCCGCCCAAGATCAACACTTTCGTGGATTTCCTCACCCACCGCCTGGGTCAGGACGCAGCCCTGAACCCGGCGATGAAGCGACGCGGATGATGGAGCGATACCGCGATATGCAGCTGTTCGCCGCGCTGGCCGGGCACCCGAGCCTGGCCTCGGCGGCGCGCAGTGTCGCGGTGTCCGGCCCGACCCTGATGCGCGCGGTTGCCCGCCTGGAAGCCCGCCTGCGCGTGGCGCTGCTGGCGCGCAGTACGCGCGGCGTCAGCCTGACCGAGGCTGGCCAGGCCTACCTGGCCGACTGCGTGCGCCTGCTTGCCGCCGTGGACGCTGCACAGGCTTCGGCCAAGGGCATGCACGATCAGGCCCAGGGTAATTTGCGCGTGTTCCTGCCGCTGCTCTTCAGCCGTTATGTGATGGCGCCCGTGTTGGCCGGTTATATGGATCGCTACCCCGACGTGCGCCTGGTGGCGCACTACCACGACTACTACCCCAACCTGCACGAAGAGGGGCTGGACGTGGCGATTTTGGTGGGCGAGCTGCCCAGTTCTTCCCTGGTTGCGCGACCGGTCGGGCACGTGCGGCCGATCCTGTGTGCCAGCCCTGGCTATCTCGCTGCCCATGGCGAGCCGCGGCACCCGGACGCGCTCAAGCAGCATCGACTGGTCGCCAGCACCAACCCGGTCGATTGGGTTTTCAAAGGCGGCCCGCTCAAGGCGCGTGCGCGCTTGAGGTGCACCACGGTGCAAGGTGCGATCAATGCGGCCGTGCAGGGGGCGGGGCTGATTCGCTGCCTGAGCTATCCCGTGCATGAGCACCTCCTCAGCGGTGAGCTGTGTCGTGTGCTGCCGGACTATGAGCCGCCGCCGTTGCCGGTGCACGTGGTGTACCGCGACGGCCGTCATGCGCCGATGCGCGTGCGCAGTTTTGTCGACCATTGCGTGGCGGCGCTGCGGGATCATCCGGCATTTCAGTTGGTGTAACAGTCGATTGCCCGGCGTGGGCATTCTCCTGTGGGGTGCCAGCGCGCACCATCGGCCTATCCACTCGGAGGTGAGCAGCATGAATCCCATCGAACATTCCCCTTGGCATGCCGGCGAACGGTATCTGCAGCAGAACGCCGGCGCCGCCGAGCGCATGGCCGTGGTCGGGCCCAAGGTGATCCGCGATCACTTGCCGGAGCAGCATCGGGACTTCTATCCCCTGTTGCCGTACCTGGTGCTCGGCGTGGTGGATGAACAAGGGCTGCCCTGGGCGACGATGATCGAAGCCGCGCCAGGGTTCGCGCATTCACCCGACCCGCAGACCTTGCAGATCGACAGCGTGCCGTCCGTGAGCGACCCCGCCCGTGCTGCGTTGCATCGCGGCGCCAGCGTGGGCGTGCTTGGCATCGACCTGAACACACGCCGACGCAACCGCCTGAATGGCCGGATCGGCAGCCTGGGGCACGAGGGTTTTTCGATCGAGGTGGTGCACACCTATGGCAACTGCCCTAAATACATCCAGCTACGGCCGGTGGTTGGCGTCGCACGTAGGCCCGACACGCGGGTCGAGCGCCTCGACGGCCTGGATGCTGCGGCCCACGCAATGATCCGCAACGCCGACACGTTCTTCGTCGCCAGCTATGTCGATGTCGCCGGCGAACGCTCGGTGGACGTGTCCCATCGCGGCGGCTACCGCGGTTTTGTACACGTGGAAGGTAATCTGCTGACCATCCCCGACTTCGCCGGCAACCTGTTCTTCAACACCCTGGGCAACCTGCACGTGAACCCGGTGGCGGGGTTGTTGTTCATCGATTTCGAATCGGGGGACGTCCTGCAGGTCGCCGGGCGCACCTCGTTGATCCTCGACGGACCGCAAGTCGCCCGCTTCGAAGGCGCGCAACGCTTGTGGACGGTCACCGTGGAGCATCTGGTGCGGCGTCCGGCAGCCCTCGCGTTGAGGTGGCGCTTCGTGGAGTTCTCGCCGCACAGCCTGGCTATGGGAAATGGGTAGCCTGGGGATTGGCATAGGAGGCTGCAGGGAACAACTGGTTGGTCATCTCGATGATCTTGTTCTGTGCGCTGATGAACTTGTCCGGACGCCCGCCACCCCAGGTCGCGTCATACAGCGCCTGGCCGACGCGGTGACCGTTTTCAAACACCTGGATGTCGGCAAAGGTCATGTACAGCGCAAAGTCCCAGCTCCAGGTGCCGATGTAGGTGGTCGACAGTGCACAGCTCGCGGGCGGACTGCCCGGCGGCAACTCGCGGGTCTGGAAACCCTTGCTGCGCAGCTGCGCGGTGTAGGTGCTGTTGAACCCGCTGCGCAGGCCAGCGGCGGGAATCATGCAGATTTCAGCCGACTGGGCGGGTGACAAGGCCACCGGGGTAACGGTCTGCGTAATGCTGCACCCCGAGAGGAAAAGGGCGGTCAGCACAACAGCGGAAGCAGATAGCGGGCGCATAGGGACTGTCCATGTCTTGAGTGATGGCTTAATGATAGCTGATCCCTTGCAGGAGCCCGGCTTGCCCGCGATTGCATCAGGGTCGCTGTCGCCAGCAAGTGCGATGGCCCTTCGTGGGCTCAAGGCATTCGTGCCCTGCGGTTAAAACTCAATTGCGCCATCGCCGGTGTTTACCCCCGGGTCATCAGGCAATACTGCGTCGGGATTTTTCCCGAGGTTTCAAGCATGAACAACCCGAGCCGACTGGCGCTCCTGATCACTGCTGCGGCGGTTCTCACTGCCTGTGGCGAATCGTCCAAGCTGCCCTTCCAGGCCGGTGTCGGTCCCACGCCCCAACTGCCCGAGCCCAGCACTTCGCTGATGCCCACGCTCAAGGTGTCCAAGGCCGTGGGCTGGCCCGAGCAGGTGCAGCCGCGTGCTCCCGAAGGCTTCACCGTCACCGCGCTGGCCAACCATCTCGACCACCCGCGTTGGGTCTACACCTTGCCCAACGGCGATGTGCTGGTCGCCGAAAGCAATCACCCGCCGATGCCAGAAGGCGCGACCGATGGGGGCAGCGGCTTGATCGCCTGGGCCCGCCGCACCGCGATGGGCATCGTCATGGGCCGCGTCGGCGCGGATACGCCGAGCGCCAACCGCATCACCCTACTGCGCGATGCCGATCACGATGGGCATGCCGAGGTGCGCAGCGAGTTCCTCACCGGCCTCGCGTCGCCCTTCGGCATGGCGCTGGTGGGCGATGAGTTGTACATCGCCAATGCCGACGCGGTGGTCAAGGTGCCCTATACCCCGGGCCAGACGCACATCGACGCCACCCCGGTCCACGTCACTGACCTGCCGGCCGGCATCAACCACCACTGGACCAAAAACCTGCTGGCCAACCCGGAAGGCACGCGGCTGTACGTGACCGTGGGCTCCAACAGCAACGTCGGCGAAAACGGCCTCGACGCCGAGGCAGGCCGCGCGGCCATCTGGGAACTGGACATCGCCAGCGGCGCGAAACGCCTGTTTGCCAGTGGCCTGCGCAACCCCAACGGCCTGGCGTGGAAACCCGGCTCCACGCAGCTGTGGACGGTGGTCAACGAACGCGACGAAATCGGCAGCGACCTCGTGCCCGACTACCTCACCTCGGTGCAGGACGGCGCTTTCTACGGCTGGCCGTGGAGCTACTACGGTGCTCACGTCGACATCCGCGTGCAGCCGCCACGCCCGGACAAAGTCGCCCAGGCCATCGCCCCCGAGTACGCCCTCGGCACCCACGTCGCGCCGCTGGGCCTGACCTTTTCCGACGCCCGCAGCATGCCGGCGGCGTTTGCCGATGGCGTGTTCGTCGGCGAGCACGGCTCGTGGAACCGCAACCCACAGGCGGGCTACAAAGTGGTGTTTATCGCCTTCAAGGACGGCCAGCCGACGGGCACACCGGTGGACTTCCTCACCGGCTTCCTCAATGCCGAGGGCGAAGCCCAAGGCCGTCCGGTGGGCGTGACCCTGGACGCGCAGGGCGCATTGCTGGTGGCGGATGATGTGGGGAATACGGTGTGGCGGGTGGTGCGGGACAAGCCGTGAGGCTGGGGTAGCTGGTGCTCTGAAATCCCCATGTTTGATGGCAAGTAGGCTTCCCGGGGCAAGTGACTTCTTATGGCAAGTGGGCTTCCTGGGCCAAGTGATTTCTTGTGGCAAGTGGGCCTTCTGGGCCAAGTGATTTCTTATGCTAAGCGGGCTTCCTGTGGCGAGCGGGCTTGCCCCGCGTTGGGCTGCGAAGCGGCCCCAAACCAGGCGGCGTGATTTGCCAGGAAATACCGCGTCGATCTTACTGGGGCCGCTGCGCAGCCCAACGCGGGGCAAGCCCGCTCACCACAAACCGATCGAGGCTCACTACCTGGAGCATTGGCCGCTGGAGCGGGTGATGCGGGAGGCCTAGCGCCGGTTTTTCCTTCGCTAGGCGCAGCAGACGCCGCAGACCTGGTTGGCCGCGAGCTGGTCGGTTCATCAGGCGCCGACCATCCATTTGGCCAGGCCGTGTCGACCGCTCACACCAAGCTTGGCGGCGGCGCGCTTGAGGTAGGTTTCGATGGAGCTGTTTTTCACGCTGAGTTTTTCCGCCATCTGCGGCACGGTGCCGCCCGTCAACAGGCCGAGGCACACCTCTTGCTCGCGCGCCGACAGGGTGATGTCGCCCAGGGACAGGCGTTTGTAGAACGCCTGCTGCAACTGCGACTGCTCCAGCAGGGTGTGGGCCGGCTCCAGCGCGGGAGACGGCGCCTGACGCAGGCTCTGGGCGTGGCACTCGATCAACGGCAGCAACGTGTCCGACAGGCACTTGAGAAACGACAGCTGTGCCAGGGAAAACCCGCGCTGGGTCGGCGGGCGGTAGAACGAAATCACGCAGCGCCGATTGCCCTGGCGTGACACCAGGTTGCACTGGTGCGAGGTGCCCCGTGGGTGCGCGCTGTCGGCCTTGGCCTTGAGCTGGATCAGCAACGGGTCCTGCATGCCGAGCATGTCGCGCAGCAGCGGGTGGTCGTTGATCGAGTGCAGGGTCAGGGGCGGCGGCAGGTCCTGGTTCTGGCCGGCACTGCCGAGCAATTTGATATCGAGCACGCGCTCGCGCAACTCGTCCAGGGTCCATTCACTGAGGTCCACCAGGTGGATCGGTACCCATTTATCCACCAGGTGCAGCATGTGGGCGGCAAAATCCGCGTGCCCACAGTTGGCAATCAACTCGCCCATTTCGGCATAAAAATGCGTGCTTTGCGTTTTGGCAAAACTACTCGTCAAACTCATAGCCATCTCATCCTTGATGTCGAAAACCGTCACACACTCCCTGGGCCTCTACGGGACGATCCGTTCTTCATGAAGCAGAGTCGGCACTCGACCGTTTAGTTATCCTGGGGGTTCGTCCTACGTATGTAGCAGAAACGAGGGACACAACGTGCCATAAAAACATCGTCATTAATTCGACGTTTCTGACGGTCCATTCCGGCTGAGATAAATCGTAAATAGTCTTTAGATATGGATAACTGGCTGATAAATAAGATAAAAATAACTTTAAAAAGTCATTCCTGAAAAAAATTCAGCGCCGGGATATAGCCAATTTCCTACAGCCCTTTAATCGTTTCAGCAGTGAGCCCTTCGCCAATCCCCAAGAGGTCGAGCACACCTGTGCCGCTAGCGCAGCAGCGGCAACACCTCCGCCCCCACATGAATCGCCTCTTCCAGGTGCGGAAAACCGGACAGGATAAAGCTGTCCACGCCCAACTGGTGATACTCCTCGATCCGCTCCGCCACCCGTGCATAACTGCCCACCAGCGCGGTGCCGGCGCCACCCCGCACCAGGCCGACCCCGGCCCACAGGTTGGCTGACACTTCCAGCTCCCGCGCCCCACGGCCACGGCCTTGCATCAACTGGGTCTGCCGGCTCTGGCCGACGGACTCATACGTCGCCATCTGCCGTTGCGCCTGGTCGATGGCATCCTTGGGGATTTCTTCCAGCAAGCGCTCCACATGCGCCCATGCCGCCTCATCGGTAGGCGCGGCGAACACGTGCAGGCGCAGGCCGAAGCGCAGGGTACGGCCCTGGGCGGCAGCGAGGTCGCGCATGCGCTGGATACGTTCGGCGATCATCGCAGGCGGCTCGCACCACATCAGGTAGGTCTGCCCATGGGCCGCGCCGACGCGTTCGGCGGCTTCGGACGCGCCGCCGAAGTAGATCGGCGGCGCAGTCGCCCCCGGCGCCATGGGCGTGTGGATGCCGCTGCGGTAATAACGGCCGGGGTGCGTCGGTGGCTGGCCGGCCCAGACGGCCTGGAACACTTGCAGGAACTCGGCGGTGCGCGCGTAGCGTTCGTCGTGCTCGAGAAAGTCGCCGAGGGAACGCTGCTCGAAGCGGCTGGAACCGGTCACCACGTGCAATGCCAGGCGGTTTTCGCTGAGCAGTTGCAAGGTCGCCGCGCGGTGCGCGGTGTAGGCGGGCAGCTCCAGGCCAGGACGCAGGGTCAGCAGGAATTTCAGGCGACGCACTTCCTGGGCCAGCACCGCGGTGATCAGCCAGGGGTCTTCAAAGCCGCTGGCAGTCGGCACCATGATGCCGTCGAAGCCGGCCTGTTCGGTGGCGCGGACGATCTGGCGCAGGTAATCCAGGGTCGGCGCGCGTTCGCCTTGCTGGAACAGCCCGACCTTGGGCAAGCCGCTGCTGGTGAGGTGGCGCCCGTCGCCATTGGTGGGCAGGAACCAGTCCAGCTGGATCGGTGGGCGTGCATCAGTGTTCATGAGCGCTCCTTGCGCAAGAGAGGGACAACCTGTTCGCCAAAGCGCAGCACTTCGCTGACCGCCGGCCCGCCTTCCAGGATCAATTGGCTCAAACCCAGCCCGTGCAGTTCCTGCAGGCGCGTAGCGATCTGTTGCGCCGTGCCGACCAGGATCAGCGGCTGGCCCGGCGCCAACTGCAGCAGGTTCGGGTGCACTTCCCATTGGCGCAGCGGGTGGCGGGCGCGGGGCAGGGTGGCCAGCAGCTCGTCGGGCAACGCCGGCACCGGCAGCAGCGTGGCGGCGGTTTCCCAGGCGAGGTCTTCGCTGTCGCCGAGGATCAGGCCAAAGGTGCAGGCAAACTTGAGCGACGGTTGAATCGCGCGCCAGCGTTGGATTTCCTTGGCCAGCGCCTTGGGAGGGCCGGGCGCAAGCAGGCAGGTCTGGGCATGCGCGGCGAGCAACGTGTGGCTCTGGCTGTCGTCCAGCACCAGCGCGGGCGCGGGCAATTCACGGCGGGCGACGCCGGCGTTTTCCAGCTGGAAGTAGCGGCCTTGGTAGTCGAGGCCGGTGTCATTGGGCGCGAGCAGTTGCTGGAGGATGTCCAGGTATTCGCCGATGCGTTCGCTGCGCTGGTCGCGGTTGAGCCACTCGCCAAACGCGCTGCGCTCACTGTTGGGCAGGTGCAACTGCACACGGTGGTTGCTGATCGATTGCAGGCTTTGCAAGGTCGTGGCCAGCGCCGCCGGCAGCATCACCTCGGGCGGCACGCTCACCGACAATTGCACCCGCTGGGTGTGTGCGCACAACGCCGCCGCCACGCCCAGGCTGTCGGCACACAAGGCCCCGCCGGGAATCCACAGGCCGTCGAGGCCGGCGTATTCCACGGCTTGGGCCAGCTGAATCCACTGCCCCGGCCGTGCCGCCCAGTCAGGGGTACACAGGGGCATCAGCCAGCTGAATGCTAAGGGCATGCACACGCTCCACTCTTCATGGTCTTTTCCAACCCAAGGCCGGGGCAATGTCCCTGGCGAGGATTTCCAGGCGCTTGAGGATCTGCGCCTGGGTCGAACTTTCGGCCTGGACGACAGCGATCAGGTCATCAGCATAAGGCAGCAGCGAGGGATCGTGCTGCATGCTTTCAATCACTTCATCGGGATGGCCGTGGTGCACGTTCATCAGGCGCAGGTGTTCCTGCAGATCGACGGCCTGGTCGATCAGCCCTTCGCGTTGCAGGCGCGGGATGTGCCGCTCGATATCCACCGCCAGCTCCGCCTGGGCGCTGGCGCGGTCCGCCGCCGGGAACACCGCCCGGACCACGCCGATACGCGGCGCGCGGCCTGGGTGGGCCCAGGCCTTGAGGTACGCATCGGCCAAGGGCTTTTGCACGGTCAGCGGATCATGGGTCGCGGTGCCCAGCAGCAGGCCGTTGCCCTGTTCGGCGGTGTAGGTGGCGCCGTCGATGCTGGCGTGGGAGTGCCACAGGCGCTGGCGCAAACCGCGCGCGGGCGGCTGCAGGGTGAGCCCACCCGTCAGTGGCTCGCCCTCCAGCAGCCGTTGAAGCGTTTGCTGGCGCTCGGCGAACTCCGCCTGGCGTCGACTCGGGTCGCGTTCGAACGCGCTGAAATTGTCCAGGTTGGCGCCGCCGCTGCCCAGGCCCAGTTGCACACGGCCGCCGCTCAAGGCGTCGAGCACGCTGGCGTCCTCGGCCAGGCGGATCGGGTCTTCGAACGGCAATACGATCACCCCGGTACCCAGCTCGATACGCTGCGTGCGCTCGGCCACCGCCGCCAGCAACACCAAGGGTGACGGCAGGCGCCCAAAGCCGTTGCTGAGGTGGTGCTGGGCAATCCAGCCGCTGTCGAAACCGAGGGCTTCGGCCACTTCGAATTGTTCGATCAGGTCGCGGTAGACCTGCTGTGGATCATCGCCAAAAGCGTGGCTGAGAAAGCCCAGTTTGAACGTCATGACGGGGTTCCTGTGGGCTGCCAGCCCAGGGCTGGGGCAATGTGTTCGCGGATGATTTCCAGCGCGCGAATGGCATCGCGCAACGGCGTGCTGACGGTCTGCACCTGCAGGATCAAATGGTCGTGGGCGGTCAGTGCCGGGCCTTGCTGCAACTGCTCGATCATCTGCTGTACCGGGCCGTGCAGGACGCCGAGGCGCTTGAGAGTCGTGTCGAAATCGTCATCGATCGCGCCCTTGAACACACCAATGCGTTGCTGGCGCTGCACATAGGCGCGGATGTCGTTGCGGGTGGCGTCGTCCGGTGCCGGGAATAGCGCCTGCACCCGCGCGACCCGCGCCGGAGTGCCGTTGTCGCCGGTCCAGGCATTGCGGTAGCGGTTCACCAGGTCTGTGCCGGCGTCGGCGGGCTGGTGCGGGTTGGGCGCCATGATCAGGCCGTGGCCGCGTTCGGCGACCAGTTCCACGCGGGAGGTGGCCTCCCATAACCGATGGCTCAAGCCGTTGGCGCGTGGCAGCAGGCGCGAGCCGCTGTCGGTAAGGGGCGCGTTGCCGAGTGCGTTGAGCAACTGGTGCAGGTGTTGTTCGTAGTCACGATGGCGCGCGTCATGTTCGCGGCCGAAGGCGAGGAACGTCTCGGGGTCGAAACCTGCGCCGAGGCCCAACTCCAGGCGGCCATTGCTCAGCAGGTCGAGCACCGCCGCGTCTTCCGCCAGGCGCAGCGGGGGTTCCTGGGGCAGCACGATAATCCCGGTGCCGAGGCTGATGTGCCGCGTGCGCTGGGCCACGGCGGCAAGCAATACCAGCGGCGCAGGCAGGCGTCCGTGCTCACTGGCGAAGTGGTGCTGCGCCACCCAGCCGCTGTCGAAGCCCAGCGACTCGGCGACCTTGAACAGTTCCAGGGTGTCGCGGTAGACCTTGGGGTCAACGCTGGGGCTGTAGACCCGGCTGAGGAACCCCAGGGAAAAGCCGCCACTCATGGTTTCACCTCCTGCGCCAATTGCCTTTGCAGCGCCGGGCCGGCGCTGACTGATTCCGGCAGGCCACTGAAGGGGCTAATGGTCAGGTAACCCTTGTTCAGCCAAACCGCTTCGTCGTTCTGTTGCGCAGCCGTCGCGGCAGGGCTGTATTGGAAACCGATGCCCGGCTTGCCCGGCAGGTTGAACTGCTTGAGGTCGTCGGTGTAGAGCGCCTCGAAACCCACATAGCTGCCGACCCGGGTGAGTTTCACGCCTTTGATCTGCGCGTCCTTGGGCAAGTTGATGTTCAGGCCCAGGCCCGGCGGCAACAGCGCGCCGTTGGGCTGGCGATGTTGATCGAGGGCCTTGACCAGTTTCGCCACCAGCAGGGCGGCGCGCTGCGGGTCTTTTTCCTTCAGGTCGGTACTCACCGCCAACGCCGGGATCCCGGCCTGCAACGCCACGCTGGCAGCATTGAAGGTGCCGGAGGCCATATTGATCGCCCCCAGGTTGTTGCCGGGATTGGGACCGACGATCACCAGGTCGGGGTGCGGCAGGATTTTATTCAGGCCCATCAGCAGCGCCATCACTGGTGTGCCGCTGATTTCGATCTGTACCTCCTTGCCGGCGCAGTCGGCGCTCTGGCACACGCCTTTTTCGAGGGTGCTGAGGTAATAGCTGTCCGGATAGGCCGGGTCGCTGTCGTGGCCGACCGTTACTTCGCGGCCGAAAAAGAACGCGCCGCCACGTGCACTCTGGTCACTTTGCGGCGCGGCAATCTTGACGTTGTGGCCCTGGGCCTTGAGCTCGGTGTACAGGGCGCGAATATTGGGGTGCTGATAACCGTCGTCGTTGCTCAGCAAAATGTTCAAGGCAAACGCCTTGGAGGCGATCAGGCTGGCAAAGGCGAGCATCCATGCGCTGCGTTTCATGCGGTGGCTCCTTGGGTGAAGCGGTTGGGCGGGCGCGGCAGGCCGAGGTTGTCGCGCAGGGTGGTGCCTTCGTACTCGAGACGGAACACGCCGCGCGCCTGCAGCAGCGGAATCACCTGCTCGACGAACAGGTCGATGGCGCCGGGAAAGTATGGGAAGAACACATTGAAGCCATCGCAGGCTCGAGCCTGGAACCAGCGCTCGAAGTAATCGGCGACGTCCTCGGCGGTTCCGATCACCGGGTTGCCGCCAGCCAGGCGCAGGTACAACTGGCGGATGCTGAGGTTTTCGCTGCGCGCCAGTTCCAGCACTTTGTCGCGACGGCTGCCACGCTGGCCCACCGGGGTGTCCGGCAGCGGGCCGTCGAGGTCATGGCCGGACAGGTCGATGTCATCGCCCAGGGTGTCGGCCAGCAGGCGCAGGCCCAGCACCGGGTCGATCAGCGCCTGGAATTCCTCGAACAGCGCCTGGGCCTGCTCGCGGGTCTCGGCGATGAACGGGGTGACACCGGGCAGGATTTTGACGTGGTCCGGGTCGCGCCCGAGGGCGGCGGCGCGTTGCTTGATGTCCTGGTAGAACGCCTGGGCGCTTTCAAGGCTATGGGCGTGGGCAAAGATCAGTTCGGCGACGCGCGCGGCCAGTTGCTTGCCCGGCTCCGACGCGCCGGCCTGCACCAGCACCGGGTGGCCCTGGGGTGGACGTGCCACGTTGAGCGGGCCCCGGACGGCAAAGTGTTCGCCCCGGTGGTTGAGGGTGTGCAACTTGGCCGGGTCGAAGTATTCACCGCTGGCCTTGTCGCGGGTGAAGGCGTCGTCGTCCCAGCTGTCCCACAGGTCCTTGACCACGTCGTGGAATTCTTCGGCGCGCTGGTAGCGGTCGCCATGGTCCACGTGGTTTTCCCGGCCGAAATTCCAGGCTTCGTCGGAGACCACCGAGGTCACCAGGTTCCAGGCGGCACGGCCCTTGGACAGGTGGTCGAGGGAGGCGAACTTGCGCGCGATATGGTACGGCTCGTTGTAGGTGGTGGTGGCGGTGGCGATCAGGCCGATGTTGCGGGTCACGGCGGCCAGGGCCGACATCAGCGTCAGCGGCTCGAAGTGTTCGGCGCGGGCGGTGCGGCTGAGGGCGTCGTGGTGATGGCCCCACAGCGCGACCACATCGGCGATGAACAGCGCGTCGAACTTGCCGCGCTCGGCGGTCTGCGCGATGTGCTTGAAGTGCTCGAAATCCAGGCTCGCATCGGCCTGGGCGAGGGGGTGACGCCAGGCAGCCACGTGGTGGCCGCTGTTGGCGAGGAAGGCCCCCAGTTTGAGTTGATCGGTGCGGCGGGTCATGAACGGGCTCCCATCGAGGTCAGGCACGGAGCCGGCGAACCGGCCCCGTGGGCTGGGTCAGAAGTTGTAGGTCACGCCGGTGTACCAGTAGCCGCCGGTGGTGCCGTAGGGCGAGAAGTTGCCGTAGGGGAAGCCGCCCGAGCTGCTGGCCAGGTCGGTGCGTTCCGGGTACTTGTTGAACAGGTTGTTGGCGCCGGCATTCAGGGTGATTGCCGGGGTCAGGTGGTAGTCGATATTGAGGTCGGTGATCCACGCCGGCGAGAAGGTGCGGTCGTAGATTTCAGCCGTACCGTACTGGGTGTATTCGCCGTAGCGGGTCAGGTTGAGGCCGACTTCCAGCTTGTCGTAGGTCCAGGTGGTGCCCAGCAGCAGCTTGGATTGCGGCAGGCCGTACTTGAGGTTGCCCTGGCGCTGACGGTCGTAGCCACCGTCCGGGCCGAGGGCCTGGGCGGCGACGGCGGACGCGTGGATGTCGTCGATCTGCGTGGTGTTCCAGTTGAAGCCTGCGGAGTATTTCAGGCTGCCCCAGGCGCCGATGTCCTGGCGATAGTCGCCGACCAGGTCGATACCTCGGGTGGTGGTATCCAGGGCGTTGGTGAAGTAGGTGACGGCCTGGTTCGGGTTGAGCCCGGCGGCGGCGAGAATCGCGCTGATCTGCGGGGTGCCGCCGAGGTAGCCGGTCTGGGCGATGCGGTCCTTGATTTTGATCTGGTACGCATCGAGGGTGATGTTGGTGGCGTCCGTGGGTTGCAGGGTGATGCCAAGGCTGAAGTTGGTGGATTTTTCCGGCTTGAGCTTGCTCGCGCCCAGGGCCTTGGCCACGTCGGAATCGACCGCCACGTTGCGGTAGTCGAACAGCTGGCCATTCACGCTGGTCTGCGAGGTTGCGCTGTAGATCTGCTGGGCCAGCGATGGTGCGCGAAAGCCGGTGCTGACGGTGCCGCGCACGGCCAGGATCGGGGTCAACTGGTAGCGCGTGGAGAGCTTGCCGTTGGTGGTGTTGCCGGAGCCGTCGTCGTAATGCTCGTAGCGCCCGGCCAGGTCGACGTGCCATTTATCGGTGAAGTCCTGGCCGATTTCGCCGTAGGCGGCCAGGCTGTCGCGGCTTTTCTCGGCGGCGTCGGCGGGCGTGGTACCGGCACCGGAAATGGTCCCAGGCGGGATCAGCGCGCCGTTGGCACCGGTGCTGAACGGCCCGCTGGCGTAGGAGGCTACGTCACCCTTGCCGATCTTGTAATCCTCGTAGCGATGTTCCAGGCCCCAGGAAATCTGCGTGGGCTTGTACAGGCCGAGGTCGAAGGCGCGGGTCAGGTCGAGGTTGTTGGTCCACTGGCTGAAGGTTTTTACCCCGGTGTCCACCGAGGTCGGCGACGTCGGGCCGTAGCTCAGGTTGTAGGTGTCGGTGAGGGTGGCGCGCGCGTGGTCCTGGCCAAACGTGCTGGACAGGTCATAGTCCCAGCCGGCGGCCTTGCCCTTGCCGCCGAACGCGACCTGGAAGTCTTCTTCGATAAAGCGCAGGTTGTCTTCAATCCCTTCCGGATAGGGCGTCTGGATGCCGTTGAAGCTCGACGGCTGGTGGAAGGCCAGGGGCTTTTCCGAGTTGCGGTGGGTGTAGGTGGAAAACGAATACAAGGTCAGCGCATCGTCCACCGGCAGCTCGGCGTTGTAGCCCAGGCTGAAGTTCTTTGCCTCGGGCAGGCCGGTGCCGTAGTAGGTGTGCTGCAGACTGGTGTTGCCGGCAGAGTCGGTGTACGGCGCGTTGTCGGAGCGGTCGGAGATGTTTTGTTTTTTCACGTCCAGCGCCAGGTTGATAAACCCGTCGTTGGGCAGGGCCAGGCCGATATTGCCGGTCTGCCGAGCGGTTTCGCCGTCGCCGTTCTCATAGTTCTGGCCGTAGCTGGTGGACAGGCTGCCGCCGTGGTCGGTCTGCTTGAGCACCACGTTGACCACGCCGCCGATCGCATCCGAGCCGTACTGGGCCGAGGCGCCATCGCGCAGCACTTCCACGTGATCCACCAGGGCGGTGGGGATCATGTCCAGGTCCACGGGTTGCGAGCCGGAGTTGAGGTAAGTGCCGTTGTTGAGCAGCGCGCTGTTGTGGCGGCGCTTGCCGTTGACCAGCACCAGCACCTGGTCGCCGTTGAGGCCGCGCAGGCTGATCGGGCGGACCACCGAGGTGGAACCGAAGCCGGAGGACGCCGGCTGATTGAGCGACGGCAGCACCTTGCTCAAGGCGCGGGTCAGGTCGCCTTGGCCGGTGGCGAGCAGTTGCTTGGAGGAGATCACATCCACCGGCGCCGGGCTTTCGGCGAGGGTGCGCGCCTGGCCACGGTTGCCGATCACCACCACGGTGTCCAGGGGGTTGTCGCTGGCCGGGGCGTCGGCGGCGAGGGTCAGGCTGCTGTAACTGGCGGCCTCGCACAGGGCGAGGAATAACAGCGTGTGGGCGAAGGCCTTGCGGGGCCTGCGGCCGGCGGCGCGGGATGCATTCATGATGGGCAACACTCCAATGGGTAGGGTGGCTTGTTGAGTTCAAGCTCTGGTGGGAGGCTTGAGAGCAAGGCCTATGCCATGTGGAAAAGTCGTTTAAAAACAGTGAGTTGGTGAGTTGTTGAGCAGGGCGCTGGTGTTTTTCTAACAGGCGCGAAGGCAGGGTGTTGGTTTTTGTGCAGGGTTTTTTCCGGGCCATCCGGTTTTGCCTCGCGAGACCGGGGCGCCGATGCTTGGCACACCCCTTGCTCTCCCCACGCCATACCTAAACCCAAGGAAGCTTTTTCTGTATGCCTAGACCCGGCCCGCGCAACGCCCTCACTGATATCCCAGGCCTTACGGTCGGCCACGCCACGGACCTGCACGTCGACACCGGCGTCACGGTGATCCGCCCCGATGGTTTCTGGACCGCCAGTATCGACATCCGCGGCGGCGGCCCCGGCGGGCGCGAGACGGCAGCCCTGGAGCCGGAAAACATGGTCGGCCAGCTGCATGCGCTGGTCTTCGCCGGCGGCTCGGTGTTTGGCCTCGGCGCTGCGGATGCCGTGGCCGCGAAGCTGTCCCAGGACCAGGTCGGGCTGCACCTGAAACCGGGCGCCCCGGCGATCCCCATCGTGCCCGCTGCGGTGTTGCATGACCTGGCCAATGGCGGCGACAAAGCCTGGGGCCTGGAACCGCCGTATCGGCGCCTGGGCTTTGAAGCGCTGGCAAATGCCGCCAAGGACTTCGACCTGGGCTCGGTCGGCGCCGGCCGTGGCGCCATGGCCGGGGTGTTGAAGGGCGGGCTGGGCACGGCCTCGCTGGACCTGGGCGACGGGCTGATCGTCGCGGCCCTGGTGGTCGCCAACCCGATCGGCTCGGTGTACATGCCCGACGGCAAGACCTTCTGGGCCTGGCCCTGGGAAGTCGCCGGTGAGTTCGGCGGCCAGCGGCCCGAGGGCGTGATGGACTGCAGCGATCCGATCCCCGAGCTGTCGCGCCTGGATTCCATGGGCCGCCTGCAAGCCGGGGCGAACACCACGTTGGTGGTGGTCGCCAGCACTGCGCGCCTCAGTGTTGCCGAGTGCAAGCGCGTGGCGATCATGGCCCAGGACGGCATCGCCCGCGCCGTGCGCCCGGCGCATTTGCCGTTCGATGGCGACACGGTCTTTGCGCTGGCGTCGGCGGCAGTGGAGCTGACCGCCGGACCACGGCGTCAGGTGGAGATTGGCTGTATTGGCTCGGCGGCGGCCGATTGTGTGGCGCGGGCGATTGCACGGGGGGTGTTTGCCGCGCGAAGCCAATAAGCTGCACGGACTCCTGTCGGGGCTGGCTTGCCGGCGATGGCAATCTGTCAGTTGGGCCACATGCCGCTGACCGACCGCTATCGCAGGCAAGCCAGCGCCTACTGTTTGGATCTGTGAACATCAGGTAAAGCGTGCAAGCCGCTCCTGGGCTTTTGCTGCCTGCTCCGGCAACCCCAGCGCCTCATATACCCGCACCAGGCTGCGATTGGTCGGCACGTCCCAGCCGTCATACCGGCGGCGCAATTCCAATGCCTGCTGGGCGCTGAACCAATCCCCGGCTTGCAAGCGCGCATCCAGCTCGACCTGGGCGAACAGGTCGCGCTGGGCGTGGCTGCCGCCAATTTCGTTCAGGCGCGGCAGGGCAATGCCCAGTTGTTCAAGCGCGACGTGGGCATCGCCGCGTGCATGGGCGAGCAGGCCACGCGCCAACGGCAGCGTCACTTCGCCCCACACCGGCCGTGCGTGAAGGCTGTGGTGCTGCAGCGCCGCCAGCAGGGTGTCTGCCTCCGGCTGGCCCGCGCGAGCCAGGCCATACAGGTACTGCACGCTCAAAAACGGTTGCACGGTGTCTGCGGTACGGCGTTGCAGATAGGGCGCCAAGGCCTGCCAGCGCTGGCCCACGTCGATGCCGGCCAATTCCAGGCGCGCCAGCAGGGACACGGCGCCGACCTGGTCCTGGGAGTACTCCGGGAGGATGCCCCACACATGCTGGTCGTAAATCGCCAATACGCGTTGATCCTCGCCCCGGGCCAGGTAAAACAGCGCGAGGTGCCACCAGTTGTGGGTGTACATGAAGGAGTTCAGGCCGTCCCAGTGGTGCTTGACGCTTTCCAGGAACGCAGTGCCTTCCTCGATGCGCCCGTGGGTCAGCAGCACGTGGGCGAGGGCGTGTTGGGCCCAGGGCTCCGACGGTTGCAGGCGCAGGGCTTCGCGGGCGCTGGCTTCGGCCTCTTCGAGCAGGTGGCATTGCTCGTAGGCGAAGGCGAGCAGGCCGTGGCTGTGGGCAATGTCGGGCGCTCCGGCACGGGCCTTGAGCCCGATGCGCAACAGCGCCGGCCAGTTGCCGCGGTTGAACTCCAGGTACTGGTTGAGCTTGGCGGCGAACAGGTCGCGAGGGTAGCGGTCGAGCAGGTTTTCGCTCAACTGCAGGACCTGATCGAGGTCGTCCTTGATCCAGGCATGCAGCACGTCAAGGTACAACTGGGCACGCGGGTGGTCGGTCTTCACGGCTGCGCCGCGCTGGCGGTATTTTTCCGCCAGCGCCGGGCCTTGCGGAGACTCGATGAACATCAGCAGCAAGCCGGCAAACGCATTGGCCAGCGCCGAGTCCGGGTTGGCATCGGCGGCGGCAAGGATGCCTTCGGCGCGGGGCTGGTAGCCGAGGAAGCCGCCGATGAAATCGTCCAAACCCTGGCGGGTGATGGGGTCGGTGGTGTCGATGGGGTTGCCCAGGTAATCCAGTGGCATGGTGAAGAGGCTCTTGGTTTCAGATGGGTTTGAAGGGGCAAACCTTGTGCCAGCTGACACCGTGGCGCTCATGTGGGCGCTGGCGTGCCGGCGATAGCGGTGGGTCGGCGATGGATTCGTTAGCTGATACACCACCATCGCCGGCAAGCTGGCTCCTGCACGGGCTGTTGCTTTTTGCACACTCACGCAGGCCGCTGTGGTTTTTTCATCACCTTGCCGGGCCTTTGGCTCAGCAATCCCCCGTCAATACCCCCATGGCACAGCCCTTGCAAAATCCCTCGTCTGTCTTTCCAGTCGAGGAGCCTTCATGCGCCCATTTTCTTTCCGCCGTGCCCTCACCTCCGTGGCACTGTGCACCGCGTTGCTGGCCGGCCAGGCACTGGCGCAACCCCAGGACGGCGGGGTGCTGAACCTGGTGGCCCAGCCGGAGCCGCCATCGCTGATGCACGGCGTGGTCAGCCACGTGTCCACCCAATACGTGAGCGGCAAGGTGCTGCAGGGCTTGTTGACCTTCGACACCGACCTCAACCCCAAGCCGGTACTGGCCAAGGCCTGGACGATTTCCCCCGACGGCCTCACCTACGCCTTCGACCTGCAGGACGGCGTGCATTGGCACGACGGCCCGGCGTTGACCGCCGATGACGTGGTGTTCAGCTTCCAGACCTTCTACCCCGAGGTCGACAAGCGCCTCGGCGGGATCATCACCGAGTACGTCGACAGCATCACCGCCAAGGGCCCGCTGCAAGTGGTCTTCCACCTGAAGAAACCCTTCGCGCCATTGCTCTCGGCACTCGGCAGCGGCCTGCGCCCGGTGGTGCCCAAGCACCTCTATGAGCACACCGATTTTCGCAACAACCCCTACAACCTCAAGCCGGTGGGCACCGGGCCGTTTGTATTCGTGGAGTGGAAACGCGGCGCCTACATCAAGCTGGCCAAGAACCCCAATTACTGGAAAAAAGGCCTGCCGCACCTCGACAGCATCATCTTTCACGTGATCCCTGATGGCTCTTCGCGCGCCGCCGCGTTCGAGCGCAATGACGTGCAAGTGCTGCGCAGCGGTGATGCGGATTACGCCGACCTCAAGCGGCTCAGCGCCTTGCCGAATGTGCAGTCCTCGGAGAAAGGCTGGGAGCTGTATGCCGGCCTGGCCTTCCTGCAGATCAACACACGCAAGCCACCGCTGAACAACCCCAAGGTGCGCCAGGCGATCCTGTACGCGCTGAATCGCCAGTTCATCGTCGACAACATCTTCTTCGGCTCGGGCAAGGTCGCCCAGGGTGAGTTTGTCTCGACCACGCCGTACCACGACCCGCAGTTGCCGCAGTACACCTATGACGTGAAAAAGGCCAAGGCGCTGATTGCCGAGTCCGGCGTGGACGTCGGCGCGGTGCGCATTCGCCTGCTCAATGGCGAGAAGGGCGGTGCCTGGGAGCGCCTGGCCGAATACACCAAGCAGGCCCTGCAGCCGTTGGGCTTCAAGGTGCAGGTGGTGACGTCCGATGCGGCGACCTGGTTCCAGCGCGTGAGTGATTGGGACTTTGACCTGACCTACAACTTTATCTTCCAGATCGGCGACCCGTACCTGACCAGCGCCTACCTGTTCCGCTCCGACTACATCCTCAAGACCTCGCCGTTCGCCAACGTCAGCGGCTACAACAGCCCCGAGGCGGATGCGCTGTGGAGCAAAATCGCGGATACCCCGGAAGGTCCCGAGCGCAAACAACTCTTCAGCCAACTGGAGAACGTACTGAACACCGACCTGCCCATCGCGCCGATCTTCGAAATGCGCTACCCGACGCTGTTCCACACCCAGGTGAAAAACCTGCTGCAGACCGCCACCAGCCTTAACGAGGACTACGAAAGCGTGTACCTCGAGGCGCCGGCACCATGAATGGCGTGCTGTATATCGGTGGGCGCCTGGGCAAGGCGCTGCTGATGGTGGTGGCCGTGCTGGTGTTGAGCTTTTTGTTGATTCACCTCGCGCCGAGTGACCCGGCGCTGCTGCTGGCCGGTGAGGCCGGGGTGGATGATGTGCAGTTCATCGAGCAATTGCGCCAGACCATGGGCCTGGACAAACCGCTGCTCCAGCAACTGCTGATTTACCTGGGCAATATCGCGCACCTCGACCTCGGTTACTCCTACCGCAACCAGACCCCGGTGTGGTCGCTGATCGCCGAGCGCTTGCCGGCGACCCTGGCGTTGATGGGCTCGGCGTTCGTGCTGTCGTCGGTGCTGGGGGTGACCCTTGGCGTGCTGGCGGCGCGCGCGCGGCAGAAGCGCCATTGGCTCGATGGCCTGATCTCCCACGGTGCCTTGCTGCTGTATGCGATGCCGTCGTTCTGGCTGGCGATGCTGCTGATCCTGCTGTTCTCGGTGAGCCTGGACTGGTTGCCGGCGTTTGGCATGGAGACCGTGGGCCGCGACTTTTCGCTGCTCGATCGCCTGCAGCACCTGCTGTTGCCGTGCCTGTCGCTGAGCGTGATGTTCCTCGCGTTGTACATCCACCTGACCCGCGCCGCCGTGCTCGATGCCCTTGCCCAGGAGTACGTGCGCACCGCGCACGCCAAGGGCTTGCACCCACGGCGGATTCTCTGGGTGCATGTGCTGCGCAACGCGTTGTTGCCGGTGGTGACCTTTGCCGGCTTGCAACTCGGCCAGTTGGCCAGCGTCGCCTTGCTGGTGGAGGTGGTCTATTCCTGGCCCGGCATCGGGCGCTTGATGTATGACTCGCTGGCCCAGCGCGACTATGGCGTGTTGATGGGCGGCTTCCTGGTGATCTCGATGCTGGTGGTCGGTTTAAACGTGTTGACGGACGTGCTCTGCCGCGTGCTCGACCCGCGTATTGGCGCTGGAGGGCAGGGCTGATGCGGTTGTTGAAGCGCTTTGTGCGCCAACCCTCGGCGCTGCTCGGCGCGGTGTTTTTGCTGGTGCTGGCCGCCTTGGCGATTGCTGCACCGTGGCTGACCAGCAGCTCGCCGTGGGAAATGAACAGCCAGCCGATGCTGGCGCCGTTCCATGATCCGGCCCATTGGCTGGGCAGCGACCTGCTTGGCCGCGACCTCGGCATCGGCTTGCTGTATGGCGCGCGAGTGTCACTGGCCGTGGGCGTGCTGACCAGCCTGGCGACTTTGCTGATGGGCCTGCTCGTGGGCGCCATCGCCGGCTACTTCGGCGGTTGGGTCGACGGCGTGCTGATGCGCATCGCCGAGTTCTTCCAGATCATCCCGCAACTGGTGCTGGCGGTGATCCTGGTGGCGGTGCTGGAGCCGTCCCTGGGCACCATCGTGCTGGCGATTGCACTGGTGGCGTGGCCGGCCGTCGCGCGGTTGGTGCGCAGTGAATTCCTCACCCTGCGCCAGCGCGAATTCGTGCAGGCGGCGCGGGTGTTGGGCCAGTCGCCGTGGGGGATCATCAGCCAACAGATCCTGCCGAATGCGCTGGCGCCGTTGCTGGTGGTCATGACCTTTGTGATGGCCACGGCGATCCTCACCGAATCCGCCCTGGCATTCCTCGGCCTCAGCGACCCCGAGGCGATGAGCTGGGGCTACATGATCAACGCCTCCCGTGGCCTGCTGCGCGATGCGTGGTGGATGAGCTTCCTGCCGGGGCTGGCAATTGCATTGTGCGTGCTGGCGGTGAATCAGGTCGGCGAAGGCCTGCGCGTGGCATTTGAACCAGAGAGGTCGCTATGACGTTATTGAGTGTCGAGCACCTGCGCATTGCCTTGCCGCCGGGAGCCGACCGCAGCCATGCGCTGTATGACCTGTCGCTGCAGGTGCGCAGCGGCGAATGCCTGTGTGTGGTGGGCGAGTCCGGGTCGGGCAAGTCGATGTTGGCCAAGGCGCTGTTGCGCCAGTTGCCGCGCCCGTTGAGCGTGCAAAGCGGGCGACTCTTGTTTCGCGGCGAAGACCTGGCGGCGCGCAGCGAAGCGGCCATGCGCGAACTGCGCGGGCGCCACATCAGCATGGTCTTTCAGGAGCCGATGAGCGCGCTGAACCCGCTGTTGCGGGTCGGCGAGCAGATCGATGAAACCCTGCGCGCCCACGGGGTGAAATCCGCCAGTGAACGGCGCGCTCGGGTGGTGGAGTTGCTCGGCTATGTCGGCTTGCCGGACCCTGAGCGCCTGCGCCTGGCCTATCCGTTCGAGCTTTCCGGTGGCCAGCGCCAGCGCGTGGTGATCGCCATGGCCCTGGCGTTTGATCCGGCGCTGTTGATTGCCGATGAACCGACCTCGGCCCTGGACGTGACTACCCAGGCGCAGATCCTCGAGCTGCTGCGCCGCATCCAGCAGGACAAGGGCATGGCGCTGCTGTTTATCACGCATGATTTTGCCGTGGTCGAGGCGATTGCCGACCGCGTGCTGGTGCTGGAAAAGGGCCAGGTGGTGGAGCAGGGCAGCGCCCGGCAAGTATTGCGCGAGCCGCAGGCCGCTTACACGCGGCAATTGCTTGCGGCCGTGTCGGCCCAACCCTTGGCACCGCGCACCACGGTGGACGGTGCGGTGGTGCTCAAGGCCGAGCGGCTGGGCAAGGTGTTCAGTCGCCGCACGAGCTGGTGGAGCAAGCACACCACGCGGGCGCTGGACGCCGTGGGGTTGCAGGTCCGTGAAGGCGAGACCCTCGGCATTGTCGGTGAGTCGGGCTCGGGCAAATCCACCCTGGGCCGCTGCCTGGTGCGCTTGCTGCGCGCCGACAGCGGCCAGATCGAATGGCTGGGCCAGGACGTTGCAGGGTTGTCCGAAGCCCGCCTGCGCCCGTTGCGCAGCGAAGTGCAGATGATCTTCCAGGACCCGTTTGCCTCGCTCAACCCGCGCCAGACCGTCGGGCGCATCATCATGACCGGGCCGTTGGTGCAGGGGCGCACCCGCGCCGACGCCGAACAGCGGGCGCGGGCCTTGCTGGAACTGGTGGGCCTGCCCGCCACGGCGTTCGAACGCTACCCCCATGAGTTCTCCGGTGGCCAGCGCCAGCGTATCGGCATCGCCCGCGCCTTGGCGGTGGAGCCCAAGGTGCTGATCGCCGATGAGTGCGTTTCGGCCCTGGATGCGTTGATACAGGTGCAGATCCTGGAGCTGCTGGAGTCGCTGCAACGGCGGCTCAAATTAAGCATCATTTTTATCACCCATGACCTGCGTGTCGCGGCGCGCCTGTGCGACCGCATTGCGGTGATGCAGAACGGCCGGGTGGTCGAGCAGGGCGACACGGCGACGCTGTTTGCCGATGCACGCCATCCCTATACCCGGACCTTGTTGCACTGTGGCGGCCGGCTTGCCGGCGATAGCGCCCTGTCGAGCGCTGCCACGTCCGAATCTTTCATCGCCGGCACACCGGCGCCTACCCAAGGCTGTGTATGACGTTCTCTTTTGCCGATTTACCCGTGGTGCGCGGCGAGTTGCTGGAAATCCGCCCCAATCGCACCTTGAGCATTGCCCACCACGTGGGCACCACCCAGGCCGACACCGTGGTGTTTTTCTGCCATGGCGCCGGCGGCAACAAGGACCAATGGCGCCTGCAATGGCCGGCGCTCAAGGCCGAAGGCTACAGCCTGGTGGCCTGGGACCTGCTGGGCCATGGCGACAGTGGCCGGCCGCGCAATGCCCAGGCCTACGCCTGGTCCGAGCTGGTGGCCGACTATCTGGCGATCCTCCAGCGCTACGCCGGCACGCGTAACTTGCTTGTCGCGCATTCCTTCGGCACCGGCCTGAGCCTCAGCGCGTTGCTGGCCAAGCCCACCGCGCGCATCGACGCAGCATTGCTGTTGGGTGCGCGCCTTCACCGCCCTGTGGTCAACGGCGGGTTGATGGCCTTGCCGGCGTGGCTCCTGGAATGGCTGCGCCCGGTCTTGGCCAAGGGCTTTCGCAAGCATGCCTGGCATGCCTCGGTCGACCCGGCGCTGGTGGCTTACGAAGAGAAACTCACCGAGCGCAACCGCCTGCACATGTTCAAGGCCCTGACCAGTAAGGCCCAATGGCCGGATGCGCAACAGATCCCCGGCCTGACATTGCCGGTCAGTGTGGTGGCCGGTGACAGTGATGGCCTGACCCCTGCCAGCGGTGGCCAGGCGCTGGCTGAACAGTTACCGAACGCTGACTTCCAGGTGCTGGAGGCCTGTGGTCATCAATTGATGCTGGAGAAGCCTGCCTTGGTGCTGAAAGCATTCAACAAACTGCTGGCAAGGCGCTTATAACTCAAAATCTTTTTGCTATGCGATTCAGCTATTGGATTGTTCATAAGGTAATGCATTTAATCCGAGGCCTAACTCATTGTTGTGCTGAATAAATCAGCGCCCTCGTGCGTTGCAATGAGCCATCGTTACGCCTTAGAGATTCGCCATGAGCAACCTCGTTGCCCCCGTGCCCCTGGTCCGCCTGCTGGACCTGAGCAAGTCCTTTGGTGCCCAGCGGGCGCTGGATCAGGTCAATCTGGATATTTATCCGGGGGAAGGGGTGGCGGTTTTGGGGGCCAGCGGCGCGGGCAAGTCGACCCTGGTGAAAATCCTCAGCGGCAGCCTCGCGCCGGACACTGGCGAAGTGTGGGTGGAGGGGCAGCGCCAGCGTTTCACCTCGCCGCTATCGGCGCGCCGCGTTGGCATTGTGGCGGTGCACCAATGTCCCGATGATGCCATCGCGCCGGGGCTGAGCGTGGCCGAAAACCTGTTGCTCGACGAACTGGGCCAGCCTGACGCCGACTTCCTGCTCAATCGCAAAAGCCTGTTGCAACGTGCCGAAGCCATCGCCGCCGGGCTGGGCCTGGAGCTGCCGTTGCAACTCCCGGTAGAGCGCCTGGGCCAGGCCGACCGCCAACTGCTGGTGCTGGCGCGCGCGTTTGCCCTGCACCCCAAGCTGCTGATTCTCGACGAACCCACCGCTGCCCTCTCGGCCGTCGACGCCGAACGCCTGCTCGGGCTGATCGACAGCCAGCGCGCGCGTGGCGTGGCGATCCTGTGCATCTCTCAACGGCTGTCTGACCTGCAACGGGTGACCAACCGCGCGATTGTGCTGCAGCAAGGGCGCCTCACCGGCGACCTCAATACCCGGCATCTGCCGAGCGCGGCTTACACCCTGTTCGGCGACACGGCCGAACATCCGCCCATCACCGCGGATAAAGCCTTGCCGGTGCCATTCCTGGAACGCTTTACCCGCGCCGGGTTTATCCGCAACCGGGCGGAGGGGCGGGCGGTGCAGGAGCAGGTGCTGGGCAGCGGCGTCGCGCCGACCGAAGAGGTCAGCCCTGCAACGTCCAAACCGCGCTGACCTCACTGCAACGGCGGATACACAATCAATTCCAGATAGCCTTTGTGATAACGCTTGCCGCCTGGCGGCAGTTGCCCGGCCTCGCGCATTTCACTGGTGCTGTTGACGCGCATCAGCACGCCGACCGAACCGTGCTGGCGGGCCTCGCTGATCCAGGCCTGGACCTGTTCCAATTCCACCTTGCGGTGCATCGAGCCCGCGTACTGCAAGCCGTAGCGCAGTTCACCTTCGGTGTCGTACAGCGACACTTGCGTGCGCTTGAGGCGCCAGGCCAGGGCGCTGGCGTTTTCCAGGGAGTTGGCGAGCAACGCCTGGGTTTGCTGGAGTTCGTTCATATGCTCCAGCACGAACTGGTCGGGCATTTCGTTATCGGCGATCTGTGCCGGCATGCTCGCCGGCAACAGGATCACCAGCAAGCCAATGCCCAGGGTCGGCATCGCCCACAGCGTCAACGGGCGGAAGGCCTGCAGCAGGTTGCTGAGGATCCACCCCAGCAACACGATAAAGGCCAGGGACAGGCCGAACATTTCGGCATGGCTGTGGCCATACAGCGGCCGGGCGATTTGCAGGTAGATCAGGCCGATCATCGCGGCCATGCCGATTGCGAAGTTGAGCAGGCCATTGAGGCTGATCGTGCGTGCGCGGCCGTTGTCGAGCAGGTCGCCCAGCGTGTGCCCCATCAACAGCGCCAGGGGCAGCAGGCACGGCATGATATAGGTCGGCAGCTTGCCGTTGCTCAGGCTGAAGAACCCGAGTGGCAACAGCAGCCACAGGGCCAGGAAGGCGATCGCCGGCTGGCGTTTTTCGCGCCAGGTGGTGCGCAGGGTCGAGGGCAGCAGCCCGGTCCAGGGCAGGCAGGACACGGCGATGATCGGCAGGAAAAACCACCACGGGCGTACGTGCTGCGCATCGTCGGCGCTGAAGCGGCGAATGTGTTCATTCCAGAAAAAGAAGCGCCAGAAGTCTGGTTCCTGCAGATGGATCGCCACCACCCAAGGCAAGCACACCAGGACCGCCACGCCCACGGCCAACGGACCATAGCGCAGCAATTCGCCCAGGCGCCGTTGCCAGAGCATGTAGGGCACGGCAATCAGCACCGGCAACGCCCACGCGAGGAACCCCTTGGTCATGAAGCCCATCGCGCAGGCCAGGCCCACCACGGCCCAGGCTAGCAGGCGTCCACGGGTGCTGGTGCTGTCGAGCGCAAACCACAGGGCAACCAGGCTGAGGTTGACCCACAGGGTAAATTGCGGATCGAGGTTGGAATACCCGGCTTGCCCGGCCACCAGGCCAAAGCTCAGGTACAGCAGGGCGCAGGCGAAAGACTTGCGCGGGGTGTTCCACAGGCGGCGGGCGATCACATAAGCCAGCAGCACACTCAAGCCGGTAGTCAGGGCCGAGGCGATGCGCACACCGAACAGGTTCTGGCCGAACACGGCCTGGCCCAGGGCGATCAGCCAATAGCCGCCGGCGGGTTTTTCGAAATAGCGAATGCCCATGTAATGCGGCGCGACCCAGTTGCCGCTCAGCAGCATTTCCTGGCTGACCTGGGCGTAGCGGGTTTCGTCCGGGGTCCACAGGCCGTGCAGGCCCAGCGGCAACAGGTAAAAGGCGGCGAAGGCCAATAACAACAACGGCAGGGGTTTGAATCGGATCGTCACAACGTCGCTCCTTGACGTGTACTGGCAAACATTTGCAGTAAGAAAGTAATAGCGGAAAACATCAAAGCGTTCACTGAGTGACAGAAGATATTCATGACGTCCTTAATTAAAAGGCGCAACTAAACATGCCAGAACATGGCTGTCTTTTTGCTGAACATAGAGGGCGGCGGCGGGCAGGAAAGTACTTACAGTTGTTTTAACGCGGCTGGCCAGTCCTGATTATTGACCAGGCCCAGGGTCTTGAATTTGCCGTTGGGCAAGACCTGCACGAACAGCGCGCTGCCGTACTCGGGGAAGGTGGCGTGGGGGAAACCCAGGGTGCTTTCGAAGTCGGCGATGCAGCCGCTGTGAGTGACGAACACCAGGTTGCGTCCCGGGGTCTTGTGGCTGAGCAACTCTTCGCCCATGGCCGCACCGCAGACGGCTTGCTGGCCGGAGGTCAGCTCGTTTTTACCGAACATGAACCGCAGCGTCTGGGCGGTCCGAATGGCCGGGCTGGCGAGCACATCGCTGCCGTCCATGCCCAGTGCCTTGAAGGCCTTGCCGAGGTTTTCGGCTTGTTGGCTGCCTTTGATCGTCAGGCCTTCCACCGGCCCCAGGCAAGCATTCGACGAGCGGTCGCAGCGCTCTTCATGACGCACCAGTACGATCAGGTCACCGTCGCGCCACAGCGGCAGTACCTGGGAGGTCAGCAGGCGGTTGCCCACCCCCAGGTCACGCGGTGACGCCGGCCACAGCAGGCTGGCGGTGAGCAACAGGCTGATCACTACAATCCCCAGCCACAGCGGTTGCAGCCGCTTGATGACGGCCCTGCGCGAGCGTGGTTTGGTCAGGGTCAGGTCAACCACTTCATTCACCTTGGGCACTGTTGGCAGTGTTGTATTAGTTAGCTGACGCAACGTGTTGGCGAATGCCTGCAGTATGACTTGAGGCTGGCACAGGACGGCTGTCTTTTCGCTGAACACGTGGCGGGTAAAAGTTGTCAGGCGTGGCAACTAACAAGTTGCCGATACCTGACGTTTGGCCGGTAATTTAAAGTGCGGTGGGTGGGCAACCGGTGAAATCCATGTGAAAAATTTGCGTGGCCGCCATCACCAGCCGTTATTCTCGATGGCCACCCCTCACACGAGTGTTCCCATGCTGCAGGTGCAAGGTGTTTTCAAAAGCTATGCCACGCCCCAAGGCCCGTTGGCGGTGTTGGCCGGTGTCGACCTGCACCTGGCGGCGCGCAGCAGCCTGGCGCTGATGGGCGAATCCGGCAGCGGCAAGAGCACGCTGCTGCACCTGGTGGCCGGGCTCGATCGGGTGGACGGCGGCAGCATCCAGGTGGGCCAGCAGCGGCTCGACCAACTCGGCGAAGCGCAACTGGCGCATTGGCGACGCACTGAAATCGGCCTGGTGTTCCAGCAGTTCAACCTGATCGGCAGTTTGCGCGTCGACGACAACCTGGCATTCCAGGCGCGCCTGGCGGGACGCTTCGATGCCCGGTGGCAGGCGCAACTGGTGGAGCGCCTGGGCCTGGGGGACTTGCTCAAGCGTTATCCGGAACAACTCTCGGGTGGCCAACAGCAACGGGTGGCGGTGGGGCGCGCACTGGCTTCGCGCCCGGGGTTGCTGTTGGCCGACGAGCCCACCGGCAACCTCGACGAAGCCACCAGCGACGAAGTCCTGCAACTGTTGCTGGACCTGCTGCGTGACAGCCCCACCAGCCTGTTGATGGTCACCCACAGCCCGCGGATCGCTGCGCGACTGGACCGCCAGGTGGTGTTGCATCGCGGACAGGTGGTGGCGATGTGAGTGTGTTTTATTGGACGGTGCGCGCCTTGCTCAGCCATTGGCGGCGCCATCCGGTGCAGTTCTTCAGCGTGCTCACCGGCTTGTGGCTGGCCACCGCCCTGTTGACCGGCGTGCAGGCCCTCAACAGCCAGGCGCGCGACAGTTATGCGCGCGCCAGCCAGTTGATCGGCGGCGAGCCCCAGGCCAGCCTCAGTACGCCGGACGGCGCGAGTTTCCCGCAGGCGCTGTTTGCCCAATTGCGCCGCGCCGGGTGGCCGGTGTCGCCGGTGGTACAGGGGCGGGTGCAGCTCCAGGGCCACGAGGACATGCGCCTGCAACTGATGGGCATCGACCCGGTGTCGCTGCCCGGCAGTGGCGCAGTGGCGGGGCAGCGTCTGAGCCAGGCGCAAATGCTGGCGTTCTTCGATCCGCCCGGGCGTACCTGGATCGCGCCGCAGACCTTGCAGGCCCTGGGGCTGCACGCCGGTGAGCAGCCGCTCACGCTGAACGGGCAGCGCCTGCCACCGTTGCAAGTCCAGCCGGACATGGCGCCGGGGTTGTTGCTTACCGATATCGGCTTCGCCCAGCCGCTCCTGGCGATGCCCGACCGACTGTCACGACTGCTGGTAGACAAGGCGTTTGCCGCCGGCCATCCCACGCCACCTGTCGAACTGCAACTCAAGCAGGGCGAGGACAACAACCTCGCGCGCCTCACCGAGAGCTTTCACCTGAACCTCGACGCGCTGGGCTTCCTGTCCTTCGTGGTCGGGCTGTTTATCGTGCACGCGGCCATCGGCCTGGCCCTTGAGCAACGGCGCGGGCTGCTGCGCACCCTGCGTGCCTGTGGGGTGAGCGCACGCATGTTGATCCTCGGCCTGGGGGTCGAGTTGGGCGCCTTGTCGTTGCTTGGCGGTGTGCTCGGCGTCGCCAGTGGCTACCTGCTCGCGAGCTTGCTGCTGCCGGACGTGGCGGCCAGCCTGCGCGGCCTGTATGGCGCCGAAGTGCCAGGGCAGTTGAGCCTGAGTCCAGGGTGGTGGCTGGCGGGGCTCGGCTTGAGTCTGCTCGGTGCCTTGCTCGCCGGTGCCAGCAGCCTGTGGCGGGCGGCGCGCCTGCCGTTGCTGACGCTGGCCAATGCCCAGGCCTGGCACGAGGCCCACGGGCGCTGGTTGCGACGCCAGGGTTGGGTCGCGGGCACGGCCGTGCTGATCGCGGTGCTGGCGCTGTGGCTGGGCAATAGCCTGGCGGCCGGCTTTGTGCTGATGGCCGCGCTGTTGCTCGGCGCCGCCCTGGGTTTGCCGGTACTGCTCAATGCCTTGCTCAAAGCGGTACTGGGACGTAGCCGCTCGGTGCTCGGCCAATGGTTTCTCGCCGACTGTCGCCAGCAATTGCCGGCCTTGAGCCTGGCGCTGATGGCCCTGCTGTTGGCGCTGGCAGCGAATATCGGCGCGGGCTCGATGACCTCGGGTTTTCGTCACACCTTCAATAACTGGCTGGAGCAGCGCCTCACCGCCGAGCTGTACCTCAATCCCCAGACCCCGGCCCAGGCCGAACAACTCAACACGTGGCTCAAGCAACAACCGCTCGTGCAGACCGTGCTGCCGACCTGGCAGGTCGCGGTGCAATTGCAGGGCTGGCCGGCGGATCTGTTTGGCGTGGTCGATGACCCGACCTATCGCCAGCACTGGCCATTGCTGGAGGCGGTGAGTGAGCCGTGGGATCAGTTGCAGCACCACGACACGTTGATGCTCAGCGAGCAATTGGCGCGCCGGCTGGCGATCAAGCTGGGCGACACGCTGAGCATTCCTACGCCGCAGGGCGTGTGGTCACCGACGCTGGTGGGGATCTACGCCGATTATGGCAACCCCAAGGGCCACATGCTGGTCAATGCCGCACACCTGCTGGCCCACTGGCCGACGCTGTCACCGGCGCGGTTCAACCTGCGGGTGTTGCCGGCGGATGTCGCGCCGCTGGTCCAGGCGGTGCAACGCGCCTTTGCCCTGGAAGACAGCCGCATCGTCGATCAACAGCAGCTCAAGGGCTGGTCGAGCCAGGTGTTCGAGCGCACCTTTGCCGCCACCGCGGCGCTGAACAGCCTCACCCTCGGCGTGGCCGGGGTGGCGCTGTTCATCAGCCTGCTGACCCAGAGTCAAAGCCGCCTGGGCCAACTTGCGCCGCTGTGGGCGTTGGGGGTGACGCGCCGCCAATTGATGCTGCTGAACCTGGGCCAGACCTGGCTGCTGGCGGTGCTCACGCTGATCCTGGCATTGCCCTTGGGCCTGCTGCTGGCGTGGTGCCTGGATGCGGTAATCAACGTGCAAGCGTTTGGCTGGCGCCTGCCCCTGCAGGTATTTCCTTGGCAACTGGCGCAATTGCTCGGGCTGGCATTGCTCGCCACGTTGCTGGCCTCGGCCTGGCCGTTGTGGCAGTTGTACCGCAGCCGTCCGGCGGACCTGTTGAGGACGTTTGCGCATGAAGATTAAATCCTTGCTGTGGCTGGCGCTGTTACTGGTGAGCGCGTGCGACCAGGCGCCCGCACCACCGGAAAGTTTCGCCGGCCTGGGCAGCGATGCGGCGGACTTCAGCCAGGTAGTGCCGGGCAAGGTCTTCAGTTTTCCCGAGGACCATGGGCCGCATGCTGGCTTTCGCATTGAATGGTGGTACGTCACCGCCAACCTCAAGGATGCGCCGGGCAACGTGTTCGGCGTGCAATGGACGCTGTTTCGCAACGCCCTCAAGGCCGGGCCGACGCAAACCGGCTGGCAGGACGCGACAGTCTGGCTCGGCCACGCCGCCGTCACCTCAGCCACCCGCCATTACGCCGCCGAACGCTACGCCCGCGGCGGCGTCGGCCAGGCTGGCGCCCAGGCCGTGCCGTTCAACGCCTGGATCGACGACTGGAACTTCGCCAGCCGTCCCGGTGCCGTGAGCCCCTTGGCCGATATGCAACTCAAGGCCAGCGGCGCGCACTTCGCCTATGACCTGCACCTGACTTCCAGCCGCCCGCTGGTGCTGCAGGGGGATAACGGCTACAGCCGCAAATCCGACCAGGGCCAGGCCTCGTACTACTACAGCCAGCCGTTTTTCAGTGCCAGCGGCAGCGTGAGCATCGACGGCCAGGTGTATGAAGTCACGGGCCCGGCGTGGCTGGATCGCGAATGGAGCAGTCAACCCCTGAGCGCGAGCCAGACGGGCTGGGACTGGTTCTCCCTGCATCTGGACCGTGGCGAGCAGTTGATGCTGTTTCGGGTGCGGCAAACCGATGGCGGGTCCTACCTGACCGGCACCTGGATCGACCACGAAGGCCACACCCAGACCCTGCACAACGCCGATATCCAACTGGCACCGCTGGACACAACGGCCATCGACGGACGCCACATTCCCACACGCTGGTCGCTGAAGATTCCCAGCAAGCAGCTGGATATCACCACCCAGGCTGTCAACCCGAACGCCTGGATGAACCTGAGTATTCCGTACTGGGAAGGACCGGTGCGGTTTGACGGTGGGGTGGGTTACTTGGAGATGACCGGATATTAGGGTTGTTTCTGTAGGCGCTGTTTCTTCGTGAAGTAGGCAACTTCCCAAATGCAATTCGACCCACCTGCGCTTGTGTTCGGGGCGTAGGTGCTTGCTTATATTTCGACGCCATCTTCTTTGCATCTCGGATGTAGGGCATGGCGCAGAGCTATATCAACGACCGCACAACGGACTACACCCATTTGAAATCCCGCCTCATGGGCGGCGCTCCGAGCCAGCAGCGCTCCGATCATTTTGATGTGCTCAACCGTCACCTGCGCCCCGGCCTGGTCGCGCCGGGTCAATTGGTGATTATTCCCGATCCGTATAGCGTGAGCTGTTCGGGCGAGGAAGCCTGGTTGATGCGCCATGCCGAAACCGTTCGCCGCAACCTGGAAATGGATACCTCGGCGGGCAGGGAATTGATCGGCAACTATGACTTGCTGCAGAGCTTCATGGCCTACGGCTCGATGGGTATCGGCAGTGGCGACATCGGCCTGGTCGCGGCATCTGAATGAGGTGGCGCAGACCCTGGAGGACATCGAGCGGTTGCATCAGCGCCTGAAGGACGGTGCGTTGGACCGGGATGGCTTTATCAAACAGCGCCAGGCCTTGTTCCAGCGCTTGGATCTGCAACTGCAAGGCGCGGCACGGTTCGGCACGGGGTTGCAGGGCAATGAGTCGTTGAAGAAGGTGCTGGGGATTTCGACCAGGAGCTATCTGCATAAAGGCGAGATTGCGGGGTATGCACAGCGCATGCGCGAGATTGCGCAGATGTCCAAGTGGTTGGGAAACGGGACTTTCATTGGCATCGCGCTGGATGTGGGCGTGACCGGGCTGGAGATCAAGGAGGCGTGTGTGACGGGACGGGAGGCGCAGTGCAGGAGGGCTAAGTATGTGGAGACGGGGAGGTTGGTGGGGGGAGTGGCGGGGGCGGCTGTCGGGGGAAAGTATGGTGCAGCCTTCGCTCTTCGTGCTTGTCACCTATTTTTGGGTATTTCGATGAAGGGCCAAGGTGCGCTTGCGTGCGCAGTTATTGGCGGCGCTGCGGGTGGGCAGGCGGTAGGCTCTGGTCTAGGTGATGAAGGTGCCTTATTGGGTGGAAAGATCCTGGAGGTCAACGGTGATTTGATCTTCGAGCGAGAGGGGGCTTAATCGTGTCGTTTTTTCTTGCCTTCACCATTGTGCATTTTGTTGGGGCGTTTGTCGTTTTGGGGCTGGCGCTGTTTGCCGAATATACAAAACTCGACGAGGTGGAAGGTTATTTCAGTCATAACGAAAGGGTCCGCGCCAATAAGCGATTCTGGAGACGAAACCGATGGATCGACAGGCAATACCGCATGCTGTTGATGTTTGATTTCCTATCTGACTCGGCACGCTATGTGAAAGCAGGTGTTGTGACCGAGGCCGAGCTGGCGTCTGTTCCATTAGGACTGAAGCGTTGGGTGTTGTGGCCCTATTACGTTGGCTTTATTTGGGTTATCGCAACAGTCGTTTGGACTGTTTGGCGTAGATGGGCCGACATCCCCATCTGAAAGGGGCTGCATTTTTTTCATAAAAATACTGTACATCCATCCAGTCTTATCCTACATTCCATCCCAGGTGACCGGATGTCACCTGAGCTTCACTTTTTAACTATGGATGGATAAAAAATGAAATCGAAAAAAGCTCTCATGCTGGGCGCGGCCATGGCGGCCACCTGCTTTGTCTCGGCCTTTGCCCTCGCTGAACAATACCCTCACCTGGCTGCGCAAGCGGCTTCTCCCACGGTCAAGCACGGCTTGAAAAGCGCTGTGAAGATCAACGCCAACAAGGCGACGGCCGCCCTCAAGCAGCAACTGCTGGCGGGGGCCCAGCAGAAGAAACCATTGTTTGCCGCCAAGGCGAAAGCCGACTCGGTGGTCGAAGACAACACCGCGCCGGCCAGGGTGACCAAGGTACAAAAAGCCACGGCCCAGTCGGCGCCCGCCGTACAGGCCGCGCTGGTCCAGGGTTGTGAACAGACGCTGGATATCAACTCTCTCTACACGATCAATGGCGTACAAACCGGCGACCTGCTGTGCTACCACTTCAACCTGCCGCAGAAAGCGCGGATCAACGTTCTGCTGGTCAACCAGACCGCAGGCACCGATATGTCGTTGTCGCTGTTCCAGGACGATGGCCAGGGCAATCCGCTGCCCCTGGGCACTTCCAATAACCCCGGCACCGGCGACGAAAGCCTTGGCGGCGTGGTGCCGGCCGGTGACTACTACTGGTTCATGGAGGCCAACGCGGCGGTCCAGGGGTCGAGCTTTCAGTTCGGGGTTGCGGTCGATACCAACCTCGACGCCTATGAGCCCAATGACACCCCGGACACGGCCTTCCAACTGCCGGACACTCTCAACTACATCAACGGCAATGCCGACAGCCTGGATGACGTCGATTACTTCGATTTCACCGCCGTCCGTGGGCAGAGTGTCGGTATTGCGCTGACGGCCGATGCGGCCAGTGGCAGCACGCGTAACAAGTGGATCCTCGAGCGTTTCGATGGCGGCCAGTGGGTCACCGTGGGTGCCAACGTCGTGTCGACATCGATCCCCAGCCCGGGCGTCGGTGGCGTAGTCAAGGTGCGTGTGCGGCCGAACCAGCACCCCAATGAGCCGTGGAGCGCGACGGGCAAGTACAACCTGTCGTTTGGTTCCAACCCGCGGGTCAACAGCCCGGATGTGAAGGGCGAGGCGAACGTGTTGCGCATCCCGTATTCGGCCTCCAACGTGGGCTATGGCTACATGACCACCCAAGCCTATAGAGACCTGACCTGGACCATGGGCCTGTCGGACAGCACCGGTGCACCGCTGGTGGGCCTGCACCCGATCGTCTATCTCGACCAGCGGATCGACCCGGCCAACGGCGACATCGTCTACAAGGCGTATTCGGCAGCGACCGACAGCTCGGGGCAAGCCTCTGGCACGATCAATGTGGGCGCGTGCAGCGGCGGTGATTTCCAGACCACCTTTGTCGATTACTCCCAGGGCTACAACAACACCTGGCGTACCGACTTCAACTACGGCGTGTGGCGCATGGAAGTGCTGGAATACCCGGGCATCGGTGTCGGTGGCGAGAATACCCAGTTCGTCAGTTTTGGCCACCTGTGCAAGCAGACCCTGCTGAGTAGCACCAAGAGCTGAACATGATTGACTCGTAGTACCCAGGGCATACAGGCCAGGCGCCTGTATGCCCTTTTTGCGTTATGGTGCCAACGCCACCTTCAACGGCAGGCGCGCCATGCTTGTGCTCTTCAGCGAACCCAGGTACAGCCACTCGCCATACTCCCGGGCGGTGGTGATCGGCGAGTAATTGCCGGTGCTGCCATCCTGCAGGTTGGCGATGACGTTACCGTCGGTGTCCAGTCCCAGCACGAAGGCTTTGCGCTCGATCGGCTTGGGCACCACCATCAGCGCCCGCACCATGACTTTGCGCAGCCGTGGGTAGCCGGCAAAACTGTCCAGCAGTGGATTGCGCGGCGAGTAAAGTGCCACCCAGAAGCGGTCCTGGCCGTTGAAGCTGAGGTTGTCCGGCAGACCGGGCAGGTTGTCGATAAACAGATCGTGCTGCCCCGCGCGCTCGCCCTTGAGCCAATAACGGCTGATGCGATAGGCACCGGTTTCATTCACCAGTACATAGTTTTCCTCCGGCCCCAGGGCCACGCCGTTGGCGAATTGCAACTGGTCGAGCAATACCTCGGTGTTGCCGTTGCTGAAGTCATAGCGCAGCAGCCGGCCGTCGCCGCCGTGCTCGATCACTGCCTCGCCGTCCTGGCCATAACCCCAGCGGCTTGAAGCATCGCTGAAATAGGCATAACGCCCGCTGGCATCCACCGTGACGTCATCGGTAAAGCCAAAGGGCACGCCATTGGCGGCGGTGCTCAGCGACGTCAGTTGGCGATGGGCGTCGAGTGCGAGCAAGCCCTTGATCCCGTCGGCAATGATCAAGCGCCCATCCGGGTGCAGCGCCATGCCCAGCGGGCGCCCGCCGGTATTGGCCAGCACTTCCAGGCTGCGGCTGTCGGGCGAGGTACGGATGACGCGCCCATCGTGCAGCCCGCTGATCAGCAATCCCTGGCCATCCATCAGCAACGCCTCGGGCCCGTCGATGCCCTGGGCACCGATTTTCTGCACGCCCTTGAGGCGTTGGTTTTCCACGTAGGCGCCGTCCTGCATGGAGGGCGCCTTGGGCGGTGTCCAGTTCACCGGTTGCACCTTGGTGGGCATCAGCAGCAGAAACGCGATCACGACCAGCAGCAACACAAACAACAGATGACGCAGTTTTCTGGGACGGGTACTCATGACGATTCCTGGTTGTCGTGGGGGCCGGGCTCCCAGTACAGGGTGCCGAACAGGTAATCCATCAGCGGCATGACGATATTGAAGTTGCGCCCCTGCATCAGCTCGCGGCGGTGATGCAGCGCGTGCAGGCGGTGCATCTGGCGAATCCACGGCAGGCGCGCGAGCGGGTGCTCGACAGGCAAGTGCTCGCAGGCGTGGAACACTTCGTACAGCAAGTAGCCGAGAATCATGCAGCCGGCAAACAGCCCGGCGACGTTGGGACTCAGTTGCTTGAGCAGCCACCAGGCGGGCAGCGTGATTGCCAGGCTGTGCAGCACGATCAGCCAGGCCGGGAACAGGATTACGCGCCAGTCCCTGGGGCTGTCGTAGGTCATGTGCCCGGGGGTGAAGAAACTGTGGTGATCGCCGGTGTGGCGGGCGTAGAACAAGCGGGCGAGGGCGTGTTTGTGGTGGCCGAGGTGACGGTGCACGAGGTAGATGCACAGGTTGAAAAACACCAGGGTCAGGGGAATAGTCAGCCACTGGAGCGCGGTGATGTTTTCCGTGGAAGACCAGGCCAGGGTGATGCACAACGCCCCATAACCGAGGACGAAGCTGGCGTGCAGCCAGGGGTTGTAAAGGGGGCTGACGGCCGCGCGGTAACGTGCGCGGAAGGTCTCGGTGGGATGGGGCATGGCGGGCAGCTCAGGGTTTTTTTATTGGAAACTGAGCTTAGTTGGTGCGCGCGAATGTGCGAGTTTTTGCCCCGTGCGCGGGTTAAATCAAGGGGTCCCAGCGTTGCGACCAGTCACTCTCGGCCTTGACCACGTCGCGCAGCAACGCCAGGGCCTGTTGCAGCACTGCCGAATCGCGCGCCCGCGAATACACCACGAAGGTCGGGAAGTTGAATTCCGGGGCCTTGGGCACGCGCTGCATCACGCCGCTGTCCAGGTAGCTTTGCACCACCCGCGTGCGGAAGTAGCCGGCGCCGCCATTCTCCAGGATGTACTGCAACGCCAGCGGCCCGAGGTTGAAACTCAGCGCGGCACGGGCGCGGTCGGGCAGGGCGGCGTCATGCTGCTGGCGAAAGCCCGGGCCCCAGTCGATGTAGACGTACGGGTCCGGCTTGCTCACCAACTGCACCAGGATGAGTTTTTCTTCCAGCACCTGCTCGACCTGCAGCCCAGGCCAATATTGGGGTTGGAAGACCAGCGCGGCATCGAGTACACCGAGTTCGAGTTGGCGCAGCAGGTATTCGCCCTCACGCACTTCGGTGCGCAGCGCGTGCCCAGGGATCTGCTCACGCAGGGCCTGGGCCCAACCGAGCATCAGTGGGTTGCACAGGCTCACTTCACCGCCGATATGCAGCACGTTGCGATAGCCATCGGGCAACGGCAGGTCACGCCGCGCGGCTTCCCAGGTTTGCAGCAGCTGGTTGGCGTACACCACAAAGGCCTCGCCGTCGGCGGTCAGGCGCGCACCGGCGCGGTTGCGGATAAACAGCGTGCTGCCCAACTGGCTTTCCAGGCTCTTGACCCGCGCGGTGATGGCGGTCTGGGTAACGTGCAGCTTCTCGGCCGCGGCGGCGAGACTGCCGCAGCGGGTGATTTCGAGGAAAGTGCGTGCCAGTTCGATGTCCATGAAGCCCCCGGGAATGAATGGGGCACAGTGTAATGGAATGCGATCAAGACCGGGGGCGGGTGCCCACTACAGCTTCCACAGGGGATTGGCGGTGTAGCCCTTATTTCAATCCCCTGTGGCATCGCAGCAGCCGGCGCGACGAAGCTCAAGTGTGGGAGTTGTCGAGCCCTGGCGAGGCTGCGAAGGCGGTGGTATTGCTGGCATTTTCTTCGCCTGGCACACCGCTTTCGCAGCCTCGCTAAAGCTCGACAACTCCCACAGGGAATTGGCGGAGTCGCGCTTATTTCAATCCCCTGTGGCATCGCAGTAGCCGGCGCGACGACGCTCAAGTGTGGGAGTTGTCGAGCCCTGGCGAGGCTGCGAAGGCGGCGGCATTGCTGGCATTTTCTGCGCCTGAGACACCGCTTTCGCAGCCTCGCCAAGGCTCGACAACTCCCACAGGGGATTGGCGGTGTGGCCCTTATTTCAATCCCCTGTGTGATCGCAATATCCGGCGCGACGCAGCCCAAGTGTGGGAGTTGTCGAGCCTTGGCGAGGCTACGAAGGCGGTGGTATTGCTGGCATTTTCTTCGCCTGGCACACCGCTTTCGCAGCCTCGCTAAAGCTCGACAACTCCCACAGGGGGTTGGCGGTGTCGGCCTGATTTCAATCCCCTGTGTGATCGCAATATCCGGCGCGACGCAGCCCAAGTGTGGGAGTTGTCGAGCCTTGGCGAGGCTGCGAAGGCGGCGGTATTGCTGGCATTTTCTGCGCCTGAGACACCGCTTTCGCAGCCTCGCTAAAGCTCGACAACTCCCACAGGGGGTTGGCGGTGTGGCCCTGATTTCAATCCCCTGTGTGATCGCAATATCCGGCGCGACGACGCTCAAGTGTGGGAGTTGTCGAGCCCCAGCGAGGCTGCGAAGGCGGCGGCATTGCTGGCATTTTCTGCGCCTGAGACACCGCTTTCGCAGCCTCGCTAAAGCTCGACAACTCCCACAGGGGATTGGCGGTGTGGCCCTTATTTCAATCCCCTGTGGCATTGCAGTAGCCGGCGCGACGCAGCCCAAGTGTGGGAGTTGTCGAGCCTTGGCGAGGCTACGAAGGCGGCGGCATGGGCGATACAGGGGTTGGCTGACCTGCCACCCCCGAAAGCCCCCTCAGTTGAGTCCACTTCAGGTCTGCGGCGCTTGCAAGTGCGGTGTGGGGAACGCTTTGGCGTACACCTGGCAGACCTTCAGTACCTGTTCATCGGCAAAGCGCGCGCCCACCACATGCAACCCTACCGGCAGACCATTCGCCGCCAGCCCGCATGGCACGGATGCCGCCGGTTGCTGGGTCAGGTTGAACGGGTAGGTAAACGGCGTCCACTCCATCCATGCCTGCATCCCGGAACCCGGCGGCACGTTGTGCCCGGCGTCGAACGCGGTGATCGGCAGCATCGGCGACACCAGTATGTCGTAATGCTCATGGAACGCAGCCATCTTCGCCACCAGCGCCGCGCGGGCTTCGAGGGCGTCGTTGAAGTCGCCAAGGCTGAGCTGTTCACCGCGTTGTGCGATGCGCAACAGACCGGGGTCCAGCAGCTGTTTTTGCGCATCACTCATGGCGCCGGTCAGGCGCGCGGCACCGGCGGCCCACAGGGTATTGAACACTTCCAGTGGGTCGCTGAAGCCTGGATCGATCTGCTCGACATGGGCGCCCAATTGCACCAATCCCTCGACTGCCTGGGCCACGACCTTGGCAACCTGCGGATCGACCTCCACATAGCCGAATGTCGGGCTATAGGCCACGCGCAACCCTTTGAGGTCCGCAGCGCCCGTCAACCAAGGCGTGGTCCGCGGCGCGCCGATCAGGCCGTCCCGCGCGTCCGGCTGGGCGATGGTCTGCAGCATCAACACGCTGTCTTCCACGGTGCGGGTCATCGGCCCCAGGTGCGACAGAATCGTCATGGAACTGGCCGGCCACTGCGGCACATAACCGAACGTCGGCTTGATCCCGAAAGTGCCGGTAAACGCGCACGGAATCCGGATCGAGCCGCCGGCATCGCTGCCCTGGTGCAATACGCCGAGGTTCAACGCCGCCGCTGCACCGGCGCCGCCGGACGAACCGCCCGCCGTGGTGCGTGTGTCCCACGGGTTGCGCGTGATGCCGTACAGCGGGTTGTCGGTCACGCCTTTCCAGCCGAACTCCGGGGTGGTGGTCTTGCCCAGCAGCACGGCGCCGGCCTTGCGCATCAAGGCGGAAAACGGCGCGTCGACGTCCCACGGCCCTTCGGCGGATGAGGTGCGCGAGCCCTTGCGGGTGGGCATGCCGATTGTCAGCGTGAGGTCCTTGATCGACGCCGGTACACCGTCCAGCGCGCCGCAGGGCTGGCCCTTGAACCAACGCTGCTCCGAGGCTCGCGCAGCCTGCAGCGCGCCTTCGGGGTCGACGTGGCAGTAGGCGTTCACCACCGGGTTGTAGCGTTCGATACGCAGCAGGGCGTCCTCGGTGACGTCCACCGGTGATAAGGTCTTGTCGCGAAAATGCTGCAGCAGTTGCACCGCTGTCAGTTGGCCCATCTCACTCATGCCCGGTCCCCCTGTGCCGCATTGACCATGGCGCGCAACAGCACCGCGCAGCCTGCCGCGAGGTCATCCGGCGCGGCGTTTTCGATTTCGTTGTGGCTGATACCGCCTTCGCACGGCACGAAAATCATCCCGGCCGGGCCGAGTTCGGCGACGAAAATCGCGTCATGCCCGGCACCGCTGACGATGTCCATGTGGCTCAAACCCAGCGCGCCTGCCGCGTCACGCACGGCATTGACGCATGCCGGGGCGAAGTCCAGGGGCGGGAAGTCGGCGGTCGGCGTCAGCTCGAACGTCAACCCATGCCGGGCCGCGCTGGCTTCGATCACGCTGCGCACTTCATCGACCATCGCTTGCAGCTTGTCCGCATGCAGGTGGCGCAAGTCGAGGGTCATGTGCACCTGGCCGGGAATCACATTGCGCGAGCCGGGGTGCAGGCTCAGGCAGCCGACGGTGCCACAGGCGTGAGGTTGCTGCTGGTGAGCGATGCGGTTGACCGCGCTGACCACCTCGGCGGCGCCGACCAGGGCGTCCTTGCGCAGGTGCATCGGCGTCGGGCCGGCGTGGGCTTCGACGCCGGTGAGGGTCAGGTCGAACCACTTCTGGCCCAGGCAACCCATCACCACGCCAATCGTGGTGGCCTGGTCTTCCAGCACCGGGCCCTGTTCGATATGCGCCTCGAAATACGCCCCCACGGGATGGCCGAGCACCGCACGGGACCCGGCATAGCCGATGCGCTGCAGCTCGGCGCCCACCGACAGGCCCTGGTCGTCGAGCTTGTCGAGCGTGTCCTGCAGGTCGAATTTCCCGGCAAACACCCCGGAGCCCATCATGCAGGGCGGAAAGCGCGAGCCTTCCTCGTTGGTCCAGACCACCACCTCGATCGGCGCCTGGGTTTCGATGTTGAGGTCATTGAGGGTGCGGATCACTTCCAGCCCGGCCATCACCCCGTAGCAGCCGTCGAACTTGCCACCGGTAGGCTGGGTGTCGATATGGCTGCCAGTCATCACCGGCGCCAGGGCCGGGTTGCGCCCAGGGCGACGCGCAAAAATATTGCCGATGGCGTCGACACTCACGCTGCACCCAGCGGCCTCGCACCACTGCACAAACAAGTCGCGGGCCTGGCGATCGAGGTCGGTGAGGGCCAGGCGGCACACGCCGCCCTTGACCGTGGCGCCGAGCTGGGCGAGGTCCATCAGCGATTGCCACAGGCGGTCGCGATTGATCAGTGGGGCATTGCTCTGGAGCGGTTGCGCAAAGCTATTCATCAGTGTTCTCCGGTCAGGCGCTCAGGGCCAGGTAGCGATTCTTGATGGTCGGGTCGGCGCGGAAGGCGGCGGCGCTGCCCTCGTAGACCACGCGGCCCTGTTCGAGCACGTAATGGCGGTCGGCGAGCTTGTCGCAGACCATCAGGTTCTGTTCCACCAGCAGCACGGGGAGGCCGTCGTCCTTGACCTTGCGCAGGATCTTCACCAACTCGTCGACGATCACCGGGGCGAGGCCTTCGGTGGGTTCGTCGAGGATCAGCAGCTTGGGATCGTTGAGCAGGGCGCGGGCGATGGCGAGCATCTGCTGCTCGCCGCCGGACAGCGCGTGGCCGGCGTTTTTGCGCCGCTCCTTGAGGCGCGGGAACATGCCATAGACGTCTTCCAGCTGCCAGCGGCTGGTCTTGCGCGCGGCGATGCGCAGGTTTTCCTCGACGGTGAGCAGGCGGAAAATCCCGCGGTTCTCCGGCACCAGCGCCAAGCCCTGGCGCGCGATTTCAAAGATCTTCTGGCCCACCAGTGCCTGGCCATTGAAGTGAATCTGGCCCTGGCGCGGGCAGATGATCCCGAGAATGCTGCGCAGCGTGGTGGTCTTGCCGGCGCCGTTGCGCCCCAGCAGCGTCACCAGCTCGCCGGGGTTGACGGTCAGCGACACGCCTTCGAGCACGTGGCTCTTGTCGTAGTAGGAATGGATATTGTCGACGATCAGCATCAGGCAGCCTCCCCAAGATAAGCCGTGCGCACACGTTCATCGGCCCGCACGAATTCCGGCGTGCCTTCCACCAGGATCTGTCCGTGGCTCATCACCGTGATGCGTTGGCTGATCGACATGACGATGCTCATGTTGTGTTCGATCAGCAGCACCGTGTGGTCGCGGCCGAGGTCGCTGATCAGCTGGGTCATGATCGGAATGTCATCGATGCCCATGCCCGAGGTGGGCTCGTCGAGCATCAACAGTTTCGGTTTCGAGCAGATCGACATGCCCACCTCCAGCACGCGTTGCTGGCCGTGGGAAAGCTCGCCGGCCAAGGTGTCGGCACGCGCGCTGAGCTGCAGGCGCTCGAGCACCTGGTCGGCCATCTCCAGGTGTTCGCGCTTGCTGTCGACCCGGCGCCAGAAGTTCAGTGCGCGGGCACCGTCGCGGCCTTGGGCGGCCAGGCGCAGGTTCTCGCGCACGCTGAGGTTCTGGAACAGGCTGGTGAGTTGGAACGAGCGCGCCATGCCCAGGCCGACGCGGCCGTGGGCGGGCTTGCGCATCAGGTTCTTGCCATCGAAGTGGATTGCGCCGGCAGTGGCCTGGCGCTCACCGGTCAAGCAGTGAAACAGGCTGGTCTTCCCCGCGCCGTTGGGGCCGATGATGGTGTGGATGGTGCCGGCTTCGACCTTGAGGTTCACGCCATTCACCGCATGGAACGCGCCGTAGGCCAGTTCCAGGTCTTTGGTTTCCAGCAGGATGCTCATAGCACTTCCTCCTTGGTGACGACAGCGGCCTTGCGCGGGCCTCGCACCTTCTCGAACAGCGACGCCAGGCCTCCCCACAACCCACCGCGCATGAAGATCACCACCAGGATCAGGATCACCCCCAGCAGCATCAGCCAGCGAGGCCACAGGTCGGAGAGAAAATCCCCCAGCAGCACGATGGAACCGGCCCCCAGCAATGAGCCGAACAGCGAGCCGGTGCCGCCGACGATGGTCATGATCAGGATGTTCTCGGACATCGCCAGGTCGATATTCGACAGCGGCACGAAGTGCAGCAGCATCGCGTACAGCGCGCCGGCGATGCCGGTGACCGCGCCGGACAGCACGAACACCAGGATCTTGAAGTGGCGGGTGTCGTAGCCGATGGCCGAGGCGCGGGTTTCGTTTTCGCGGATCGCCATCAGCGTGCTGCCGAATGGCGAAGCGATCACCCGGCGTGCGCCGATGAAGATCAGCAGGAACAGCACCGCGACAAACCCATAGAACGCACGGGCATCGGCCAGCGACAGCAGCACGGTGTCGCCGAGGCGGATTTCCGGGCGCGGCACGCTGAGCAGGCCGTTGTCGCCACCGGTCCAGTCGCTCAAGGTGTAGGCCACGAAATAGGCCATCTGGCTGAACGCCAAGGTCAGCATCACGAAATAGATGCCGGTGCGCCGGATCGCCAGGGCGCCCACCAGCAAGGCCAGGAAGCCACCGGCCATGGCAGCGCCGAGCAACGCGGTGAACAGGCCCAGCTGCAGATGAATCATCAGCAGCGCCGCGCAATAGGCGCCGGCGCCGAAGAAGATGCCTTGGCCGAACGACAGCAGTCCGGTGTAGCCGAGCAACAGGTTGCAGGCGAGGGCGGCCATGGCAAAGATCAGGATCTCGGTGGCCAGGGTCGCCGAGGGCAGCACCAGGGGCAGGCCGATCAGCACCGCGAGTACCCACAGCAACATGGCTTTGGATTGGGTCTTGGCAAACGGCAGCGGATTTTTCTCGCTCATCTCAGGCTCTCCCGAACAGGCCGTAAGGGCGTACCAGAATCACCACGGCCATTGCGCCGTAGATCATCAGGCTCGCGCCTTGGGGCCAGAGTGTGGTCATCAGGCTCTGCACCACGCCCACCAGCAAACCGCCGACCAGCGCACCGCTGAACGAGCCCATGCCGCCGATCACCACGACCACGAAGGCCACGCCGAGGATCTCCGGGCCGACAAAGGGCTGCGCGCCGCGCAACGGCGCAAACAGCACGCCGGCGACACCGGCCAGGGCCACGCCGAGGGCGAAGGTCATGGAAAACAGGCGGAAGATATTCGTGCCCAGCAGCGACACGGTTTCGGTGCTTTCACTGCCGGCGCGCACCAGTGCGCCGAAGCGCGTGCGTTCCAGCAGCAGCCACAGGCCGAGGCCGACCAGCCCGGAAAACACGATGAGGAACAGGCGGTAGTAGGGGTAGACGAAGTCGCCGACCACCAGCACCCCGCGCAGCAGTTCCGGCACGGCGACGCTCTTGCCCACCGGGCCCCAGATCATCACGCTGGCTTCCTGGATGATCAGCGCGATCCCCAGGGTGACGAGGATCTGGAACATGTGTGGCAGGTGGTAAATCCGTTGGATTAACAGGCGCTCGATCACCCACGCCAACGCAGCCACCACCAGCGGCGCGATCAGCAGGGCCAGCCAGAAGTTGCCGGTGAGGCTCACGGCGGTGTAGCAGATGTAGGCGCCCAGCAGGAAGAACGCACCGTGGGCGAAGTTGACGAAGTTGAGCAGGCCGAAAATGATCGTCAGCCCGACCGCGATCAGGAAGTAGATCATCCCCAATCCCAGGCCGTTGAGTATCTGGAACAGATAAAGATTAAGCATGCAGAAACCCTCGGACAGGCGGCCGCGAACGCGGCCCTGTCGTGTTTAGCGAGTCAGCGGGTCAGGCGAGCGTGCAGCCCGTGGCGTCCACCGGCGGGAAGGACTGGCCGGCGCTGAGCACCTTGGCCAGGTCGTCCTTGTCGGCCATGTCGCCGGCGGCCTTGCCGATCAGCAGGTAGTAGTCCTTGATCACCTGGTGGTCGCCGGCGCGGATCGATTCCTTGCCGGTCGGGCCTTCGTAGCTCAGGCCCTGCATGGCCTTGGCCACGGTCGGCCCTTCGAAGCTGCCGGTGGCGATGATGGTTTCGAGCATGACCTTGGTGCTGATGTAGTCAGCGGCCAGCGGGTAGGTGGGGTTGATGCCGTACTTGGCCTGGGTCAGCTTGACCAGCTCGCGGTTGAGCGGGGTGTCGACCTGGTGCCAGTACTGCGCGCCGAGGTACACGCCTTCGAGCACATCGCTGCCCAGTTCCTGGAATTGATCGAGGCCTGCGGACCACACCAGCAGCACTTTCATGCGCTCCTTGATGCCGAAGTTCACCGCCTGGCGCAGGGTGTTGGACGACTGGCTGCCGAAATTCAGCAGCACCAGCACGTCGGGCTTGGTGGAGATGGCGTTGGTCAGGTAGCCGGAGAATTCCTGTTCCTGCAACGAGTGATAGCTGTTGCCCACGTGCTCCAGGCCGTGTTCCTTGAGGACATTTTTGGCGCCTTCGAGCAGGGCTTCACCGAACACGTATTGCGGGGTGATGGTGTACCAGCGCTTGGCGTCCGGCAGCAGCTTGATCAGCGGCACCATGGTTTCGCGGATCGCGCCGTAGGTCGGCACCGACCAGCGGAACGTCGCCTTGTTGCAGTCCTTGCCGGTGACTTCGTCGGCACCCACCGGGGTCATGAACACGCCGCCGACCTTGTCCACTTCCTTGGCCACGGCCAGCGCCGACGACGACAGCGTGCACCCCTGGAAGAACCGCGCGCCGTCCTGCTGGATGGCTTCCTGGACTTTGCGCACCGCCTTGCCGGCGTTGCCTTCGGTGTCGATCACCTTGTAATTCAGCGGGCGACCGAGCACTTCGGGGTGCTGTTCCACCGCCAGCCGCGAACCCATGTCGGCAAACTTGCCATAGCTGGCAAAGGCGCCGGACATGGACTTGAGGCCGTAAAAGGTAAAGGGCTCGGCGGCGAATGCCGAACGCACGCTCAGCGGAAGGCTGAGGGCGGCGGCGGCGGTGAGACTGGCTTTCAACAACGTACGACGCTGCATGGGGTGACTCCCTGGTTTAGTTATTGGCAGGAGTAGCAATGGCGATACGGTGGAGCAGGGCCTGTGGGCAGGCCTTTTTATTGAGGCGAAACGCGGTCATGAATTGTGCGGGCGGGCTTGCTCGCGAATGCGGCGCATCAGTCTCCGGATGCTTTGCTGACGCACCGTATTCGCGGGCAAGCCCGCTCCCGCACTGGGTCTGTGGTGTTTTAAGAGTGATCGAACTCCAGTAGAAAATGCGGGCTGACCTGGCCTTCCAGCGCGGTCATGTGGTGTTCGGCGTCGCACATGTGTTCGTGCATCAGGCTGCGCACGGCTTTTTCATCGCCGGCGCGAAACGCGCTCAGCAACTGTTTGTGATAGTCGAGGTTGGCCGCGTCGAACTGCTTGCGCTTGGGCTTGTAGGCCTTTTTCAGCACCACCAGGTCACGCAACAGGTCATTGAGGAACTGCGCCATGAAGCTCAGCAACGGGTTGGGGCACGCCTTGGCCAGCAGGTTGTGGAACTCCAGTTCCGCCAGGCGCTGTTCACGCTGGCCGGCCTCGCTGTCTTCCGGCGCGCTGCAGAAATCCACGTTGTCCTGCAGGGCCTGGTAGTCGTCCTCACTCAGGCGCCCGAGTACCGAGACGGCCAGTTCCACTTCGATGACCTTGCGCAACTGGTAGACCTGCTCGCCATCCAGGTGCTGGAAGTGCAAGTAGTTGCGCAAGGCGCGGCTGGCCGGCTCGGTGCCCGCCTGGTTGAGGTAGGCGCCGCCGCTGGGGCCGGTGCGCGTGCTCACCAGGCCCTCGACTTCCAGCGCCTTGAGCGCCTCGCGCGCCGAGCCCTTGGAGCACTGGAAGCTTTCCATCAGCTCGCGCTCGGTGGGCAGGCGATCGCCGGGCTTGAGTGCATCGGTGACGATAGAGCGCTTGACCGACTCGACAATCACATCGGACAGCTTCTGGCGTTTGCGTCGTAGCGGGCGGCTTAGCATGGGTTCGATTTATCGTATTAATGCGGATAAATAGTACTTAATAACGATTGGGTCGCAGCGTCAACGCAGGGTGTCGTTTTCGGCCGCAACAGGTCGCAAACGGCGCGCTACTCCCAAACGCCTGAATCGAGGCAGCGCGTCGACGCCGGCGGCTGCTTGCCATAGGCAAGGAAGTCGCCCACCCATTGGTTGACGCAGCCGCTGGGGCCTGACGTGGCGGTGTCCTTGAGGTGCAATTGTGCAACCCGGGGCGCGGCTTTTTCGCCGGGCGCCGCATTCACCAGCACCATGCGCGCGACGCGGTCGGGAAACAGCGCGCCGTAATGGCTGCCCAAGCGCGTGGCGCCGGCGTTACCGAGGTAGTACAGCTGCGCGTCACCGAGTTGGGCTCGCACGAATTCCATGTCGCGCACGGCCTGCTCGAGGCCATTCTTGTGCTTGAGGTCGCGCGGGCTGAGTTCGATCACGTCATAGCGATTGAGCAGCGTGCGATAAGCCTGGTTGGAATAGGCACCCCAGCGGCTGGCCAGTTGCACGGCGAAGGTGCCGGCGCGGTTGCGCCGGGTGGTGTCGCCAGCCTGGGCGAACACCACACCTTCACGGCTCAGCGGATCGCGCGCGCCGACACGGGTGACATACAGGCGCAGGTTGCCTTGGCGCGGCGCGGCGTAGTTGCGCGGGACACTGACGACGCCGCATTGGGTGCGCGCCAGCACTTCCGGGTCCAGGTGTTCGACCTGGGGGATGGGGCAGTCGAGCAGCCAGTCGATGGCGCTTTCGGTGATCAGTGGCTGGGCCAGGGCGGTGCTTGCCATCAGCCAGATACCGCCACAAGCGAGGTGTTTTGCAACAGTCATCAGGAGGTCCCGGGCAGCCGTGTGATGGCGGCTTTTTTACCAAGGACCTGGGTTGAAGAATGTAGGTCGAGAAAACAGCTCGTGTACGAAAGTGGAGTTTTGTTTAGCGGATATCAGTCTCCCAGCCGCCCCCCAGCGCTTTGTACAAGGCGATGCTGGCCTGCAGGCGCGACAGCCGCAGTTGCACGTTCAAGTCCTGGGCCGCGTACAGCGTGCGTTGGGTCTCCAGCACTGTCAGCAAGTCCTCGGCGCCTGCCTGGTAGCGACTCTCGGCGATCTGGAACGCGGTCTGCGCCTGTTGCAGTTCTTCGCTTTGCCATTCGCGCTGCTGGTCGAGGCGGGTGATGCTGCTGAGGGCTTTTTCCACATCGGCAAAGCCGTTGATGATCGCGCCACGGTAGGTTTGCAGCAGCTCATCCTGGCGGGCGCGGGCCTTGTCGCGCTCGGCGCTTAAACGGCCGTTGTTGAAGATCGGCCCGACCAGCCCGGCGGTCAGCGTGTAGTACGGGCTGCGCAGCATTTCTGCGGCTTTGTAGGCGTCCGAGCCAAGGGTCGCACCGAGGGTCACGGCCGGCAGCATCGCCGCCCGCGCCACGGTTACATCGGCTTGTGCCGCCGCCAGCTGCGCCTCGGCCTTGGCGATGTCGGGGCGGCGACTGAGCAATTGGCTGGGCAGGCCAGCGCCGATGGTCGGCCAGCTCAGCGCCTGAAATGGTTCGGCGCCCAGGTCGAGGGCTTGCACCGGTTGGCCGAGGAGCGCCGCGAGGGTGATCCGCGACTCTTCGGCCAATTGCTCGATCAGCGGCAATTGCCGTTGTTGGCTGGCCACCAGGCTTTTCTGCTGGGCCAGTTCCAGGGCCGTGGCGGAGCCGGCGTCGTAGCGCGTCTGCACCAGGTCGAGCACGTTGCGCGCGTTCGCCAGGTTGAGCTGGGCAATCTGTTTGCGCTCAACGGCTGCCAGGGTTTGCGCGTAGCGGTCGGCCACATTGGCGAGCAAGGTCAGTTCCACCGTCGCCTGGTCAAACTCGCTGGCCCGCAGGCTGTGCAGGGCGCTGTCGCGGGCAGCCGCGCGGCCACCCCAGAAATCCACTTCGTAACTGGCGGTGAGGTTGGCGCCGAAGTTGTCGACAACCTCATCGCTTCGCGACGCGTCCAGGCTCGGTCCGCCCTTGCCGCGCAGCAGTTTCTGGCGGCTGGTGTCGAGATTCAGCTTGACCTCGGGCAGCAGCGGCGCGCCGGCAATCACTGCGCTGGCCTGGGCCTGGCGGACCCTGGCCATGGCGGCGGCGACGTCGAAACTGTCACGCCGCGCCTGGTCGACCAGGCGATTGAGTTGCGGGCTGCCAAAGTGCGTCCACCAGCGCTGGTTGGTGGCCTGGGTCGCGTCGCGCTCGGCAAATTGCCAGGCGGCCGGCGGCGCAATACCGCTGTCGATAGCGCCAGGACTGCCGGTGCAGGCGCTCAACATCAGGCACAGGCTGAGCAGGGACAGGTGCGTGGGCAGGGATGGTTTATTCACTGGTCAATGCCTTAACCGGATCGAGCCGGGCAGCTTTACGGGCCGGCATAAAGCCGAATACGACGCCGGTGACCAGCGCGCAACCAAATGCGCCAAGGACCGCCACCAGGGAAAACTGGACCGCCACCTTGGCCAGCACCAGCACGCCGCCCACCAGCAGGGCCAGGGCGATGCCGCAGAGGCCGCCGACCACCGAAAGCATCACCGCCTCGGTGAGGAACTGGCGCAGGATGTCGCGCTGGCGCGCGCCGGTGGCCATGCGGATGCCGATTTCGCGGGTCCGCTCGCGCACCGTCATGAGCATGATGTTCATCACGCCGATGCCGCCGACCAACAGCGAAATCGCCGCAATCGAGCCGAGCATCAAAGACAGCGTGTTCTGGGTGCGCGCCTCGGCCTGGATCATCGCGGCGTTGTTGGTCAATTCGTAGTCACGCTTGCCGTTGTGCAGCTTTTGCATCAGCGCGTCGATGGCCACCTCGGCCTCGTGGACCTTGCGCGCATCGGCGGCGGCGATCACCACGTATTCGGGGTTGTAGCTGCCAAACAGGCGCACGCTGGCGGCGGTGTAGGGGATGGCGATGCGGTCGTCGCTGTCCTTGTTGCCGGAGCTGGCGCCTTTTTCCGCGAGCACGCCGATCACCTGGAACGGCACGTTCTCGATCAGGATGTACTGGCCGATCGGGTTGACCTGGCCCTTGAACAGCTTTTCGCGGATGCGGTGGCCAATCACCGCCACCGTGGCACCGGCGCGCTCATCGGCGGCGGTGAAATAACTGCCCTCAACCACCGGCCAGTTGAAAATGTCCGGGAAGTTGGTGTCATTGCCGCCCACATAGGCCATGTAGTCGACATTGCCAAAACGCACCCCTGCCTCGGTGCCGTTGACCGGCATGATGCGCTTGACCTGCGGCAGTGCCGCCAGCGCCGCGACGTCATTGAGGGTGACGATACCCAGCGGCGTGCGCGGGTTGGGCGACGAACCGCTGAGGTAAAGAATGTTGGAGCCGAACGCGCCCATCTGTGCCATGACCTGGCGCTTGCTGCCTTCACCGACCGCCAGCATCACCACCACCGACGCCACGCCGATGATGATGCCCAGCAGGGTCAGCGCCGTGCGGAACCGGTTGATCCACATCACCCGCCAGGCGGCCTGCACTGCGTCGATCAGTTCGGCTTTCCAGGCGCCGTTGTGCTCGGCGCCGTCGGCCAGGCGCTGGCGCAGGTCCACGGCCTGCAACGCGCCGTTGCTGGCGGGTGCGGGGACGTAGCTGTCGGCCTCGGCCGAATCGCTGATGATCAGGCCGTCGCGAATCTCGATGATGCGATTGGCCCGCGCCGCGACTTCGCGGTCATGGGTGATCAGGATCACCACGTGGCCCTGGCTCGCCAGCTCATCGAGCAAGGTCATCACCTCGGCGCCGCTGTGGCTGTCGAGGGCGCCGGTGGGTTCATCGGCGAGGATGATGTGCCCGCCATTCATCAAGGCGCGGGCAATCGACACGCGCTGCTGCTGGCCGCCGGACAACTGGTGCGGACGGTTGCCGGTGCGGTCGGCCAGGCCCAGGCGGGTGAGCAGGGCCTTGGCGCGGGCGTGCCGTTCGGCGGCGCTGATGCCGGCATAAATCGCCGGCATCTCGACGTTTTCCTGGGCCGAACCCGACGGGATCAGGTGGTAGCCCTGGAACACGAAGCCGAACGCTTCACGGCGCAGCCAGGCCAGCTCATCGCTGTCCAGGTGCGCGACATTTTCGCCGGCGAACAGGTAGTCGCCGGTTGTGGGCCGGTCGAGGCAGCCGAGGATATTCATTAAAGTGGACTTGCCGGAGCCGGACGCGCCGACAATCGCGACGAATTCCCCGGCGTGGATCGACAAGTCGATGCCGCGCAAGACGTCGACCTGCGGGCTGTCGCCGCCGCAGTAGGATTTGCGGATGTGCTTGAGTTCGATCAGGGGCGTGGTCACCTCAACCCCCGTTGCCGTCGGCCGGGCCGATCAGCAGGTGATCGCCTTCATGCAGGCCGTCGAGCACTTCGACGCGCAGGCGATCACTGATGCCCAGGCGCACTTCGCGCTCCTCGATGCGCCCGTTTGCCGCCACTACGCGGGCAATCTGCCTATCGGCGCTCGAGGTGCCCTGCAACGCAGCGACCGGCACGGTGAGCGCGTCCTTCACGGCCCCCGCGACAAAGAACACCTGGGTGGTCATTTCGGCCATCAAGGCATTGTCGCTGTTGTCCACATCCAGCAGCACGGTGTAGAGCACCACGCGGCCGCTGCCGCTTTTGTTGGAACTGTTGGGGCTGCCGCTGCCCTGGGTTTCATTCAACGGCTTGGGCGGAATCGGCAGGATTTGCCGCACGGTGCTGGTCCAGCGCCGGTTGCCGCCGCTCAGGGTGGTGAAATAGGCGGTCATGCCGGGTTTGACGTGGCCAATGTCGGCTTCCGAGACTTCCGCCCACACGGTCATCGGCGACAACTTGGCGATACGCAGGATCAACGGCGTCTGCTGCTGGGCGTTGAGGGTCTGGCCGACCCGCGCGTCCACCGCCACCACGGTGCCGGTCATCGGCGCATAAATGCGCGTATAGCCCAGTTCCGCTTCGTCGCTGCGCAGGCTGGCCTGGGCCTGGAGGATCTGCGCCTGGAACATGTCCATCCGCGCCTGGGTCGCGCTCAATTCGGCCTTGGCGGTTTGCACATCTTCTTCACGGGTCGCGTTGCCGGCCGCCAGGCGCTGCTGGCGCTGGTATTTCTGGCGCGCCAGTTCGTGCTGGGCTTTCTGCTCCTGCAACTGGGCCTTGAGGTTTTCGATGGCGTAGCGGCTGGCGTCGAGCTTGGCTTTTTGCGTGGACGGGTCGATTTCCACCAGCAACTGGCCTTCCTGGACCTGATCGCCGGCTTCGACGTGAATCTTGCGGATCTGCCCGGAGGCCTGGGCGCCCACGTCCACATATCGACGCGGTTGCAGGGTACCGAGGGCCGTGACGCTGTTTTCGATATTGCCGCGGCTGACGGTGACGGTGGTGAGCGTGTCACGCCCCGGCGGCAACACCTGCCAGGCGGCAACGGCGATGAGGGGGATCAGGCACGCGATAACAAGCAAGGCGCGTCGGGCAGGGCGAGGGCGTTTCATGCTTAGGTTCCAGCCAGGAAAGTTCGGAGCGCAGTTGCGCAGAGCTGACAGTTAAACGAGAGAATTGCCCGGGGATTTAGGCTGTTACACAAGCGGTTACAGGTCCTTTGAAGAAAAATAATCGTCCATCGGTGCAAGTCTGCTTTAAAAGTAGATGAGAATTACTATAAATTGCACGCACCCAAACTGCCATTACCTCATACGCTGTCTTTTTCGCACTCAAGGACCTAATGCCGCCACCCGGCGGTCGGGAGTCATGTTGGAAAACTACTATCGCGAGCTGGTGTGTTTCCTCAACGCCAAGCTGGGCAACCGCCAGGTTGCCGAGGATGTGGTGCATGACGCTTATGTCCGGGTGCTGGAACGTTCCAGCGACACCCCCATCGAACAACCCCGCGCCTTTTTATACCGCACCGCACTGAACCTGGTGATCGACGGCCACCGGCGTAACGCCTTGCGCCAGGTCGAGCCGCTGGATGTGCTGGACAGCGAAGAACGCTTCGCCCCCTGTTCGCCCCACGCCACCCACGACCACGGCCAGCGCCTGGAACTGCTCGAACGCGCCCTTGCCGAGCTGCCGGCGGTGTGCCGCGACAGTTTCATGCTGCGCAAGCTCGATGGTTTGACCCACGTGCAGATCGCCGAGCGCCTGTGCATTTCCCGCGCGCTGGTGGAAAAACACATCGTCAACGCGATGAAGCACTGCCGGGTGCGGATGCGCGAGTGGGACGCGCACTGATCACCGATCAGTTAAATTTTATTTCACTGTCCTCGTTTCCTATCAACACATGACCTGTTGTGCAGGTCTTGAAGGTATTCCCGCCCCACCGCCAAGGGGCTTATCCAGAGGACACTGGAATGACACAGGCAATTGCTTCGCCCGCGGTTCACGACCTGATCGGTATCGGTTTCGGCCCTTCGAACCTGGCGCTGGCCATCGCCCTGCAGGAGCGCGAAAAGGCCCAGGGCAAACTGGACGTGCTGTTTCTCGACAAACAGGCTGACTACCGCTGGCACGGCAATACCCTGGTGACCCAGAGCGAGCTGCAGATTTCCTTCCTCAAGGACCTGGTAACCCTGCGCAACCCCACCAGCCCGTACTCCTTCGTCAATTACCTGAAAGCCCACGACCGCCTGGTGGATTTCATCAACCTGGGCACCTTCTACCCGTGCCGCATGGAGTACAACGACTACCTGCGCTGGGTCGCGGGGCAGTTCCAGGCCCAGGCGCGCTACGGTGAGGAAGTGCTTGCGATCGAGCCGATCCTGCACCAGCAGCACGTCGAGGCGCTGCGCGTGATCTCCCGCGATGCGCTGGGCGAGCAGCATGTGCGCACCACCCGTTCGGTGGTGGTCAGCGCCGGCGGCACTCCGCGTATTCCCGACGCGTTCAAGGCGCTTAAGGGCGACAGCCGGGTGTTCCACCACTCCCAATACCTGGAGCGCATGGCCTCGCAGCCCTGCGTCGACGGCAAGGCCATGCGCATTGCGATCATCGGCGGTGGCCAGAGCGCGGCCGAAGCCTTTATCGACCTCAACGACAGCTTCCCGTCGGTGCAGGTCGACATGATCCTGCGCGGCTCGGCGCTGAAGCCAGCCGACGACAGCCCGTTCGTCAACGAAGTGTTCTCGCCGGCCTTTACCGACCTGGTGTTCCAGCAAGTCGGCGCGGAGCGTGAGCGACTGGTCGCCGAGTACCAGAACACCAACTATTCGGTGGTGGACCTGGACCTGATCGAGCGCATCTACGGGATTTTCTACCGCCAGAAAGTCTCCGGCATCGCCCGCCAGGCCTTCCGCACCATGACCGTGGTCGAGAAGGCCACGCCGGGTCCGCTGGGCATCGAACTGGCCTTGCGCAACAACGCCAACGGCGAAACCAGCGTCCACCATTACGACGCCGTGATCCTGGCCACCGGCTACGAGCGCCAGATGCACCGCGAACTGCTGGCACCGCTGGAAGCCTACATGGGCGACTTTGAAGTCAGCCGCGATTACCGCATCGTCACCGACGAGCGCTGCAAGGCCGGCATCTACATCCAGGGCTTCAGCCAGGCCAGCCACGGCTTGAGCGATACCTTGCTGTCGGTGCTGCCGATCCGCGCGGACGAGATCGCGGCGTCGCTGCATGCGCTGGACCGGCATCGCGGCAACGCACGTTCGGTGCAGGACCTGTTGCTCGCCACCGCCAGCTGACACTGTAGGAACCCGGCTTGTCGAATCGCCGCGGTGCGACGATACGACAAGCCCCGCGCCTACCAGTCATCATTCCAGGCTGGTATTCGGGATTGCTCGCTGATACTGTACAAAAAACCAGTATCGGTAGCCCTCCATGCAGTTGATCGAAAAACTCAGCATCCTCGCCGACGCCGCCAAGTACGACGCCTCCTGCGCGAGCAGCGGCGCGGCCAAGCGCAGCTCGGAGGGCAAGGCGGGGCTGGGTTCCACCGACGGCATGGGCATCTGTCACAGCTATACCCCGGACGGGCGCTGTGTGTCGCTGCTCAAGGTGCTGCTCACCAACTTCTGTCTCTACGACTGCCAATACTGCGTCAACCGCCGTTCCAGCGATGTGCCCCGCGCACGTTTCAGCCCGGAGGAGGTGGTGACCCTGACCCTGGATTTCTACCGGCGCAATTGCGTCAGCGGGCTGTTTCTCAGCTCGGGCATCATCCGTTCGGCCGACTACACCATGGAGCAACTCGTCCGCGTGGCCAAATTGCTGCGCGAAGAACATGATTTTCGCGGCTACATCCACCTCAAGACCATCCCCGAGGCTGACCCGGCGCTGATCGCCGAGGCCGGGCGCTACGCCGATCGGCTGAGTGTGAATATCGAGTTGCCCACCGATGCCAGCCTGCAGACGCTGGCGCCGGAGAAACAGATCGGCTCGATCAAGCAGGCCATGCAGACCATCTACACCGGCGAACAGACGGTATTCAACGAACCGCGCGCTCCGCGTTTTGCCCCGGCCGGGCAGAGCACGCAGATGATCGTCGGCGCCGATGATACCGACGACAGCACCATCCTCCACGGGGCCGAGGCGCTGTACGGCAACTTCAAGCTGCGCCGCGTGTATTACTCGGCTTTCAGCCCGATCCCCAACAGCCCGAAAAGCGTGCCGCTGGCCGCGCCGCCATTGATGCGTGAGCACCGTTTGTACCAGGCGGACTTCCTGCTGCGCAGCTACGGCTTCAGTGCCGGTGAGTTGTTCCAGGGCCCCGGCCACCTGGCCCTGGACATCGACCCCAAGTTGGCCTGGGCGCTGGAACATCGCGAGGTGTTCCCGCTGGACCTCAACCGCGCCGAGCCGACGCTCATCGCCCGTATCCCCGGCATTGGCCTGCGCACCACCCAACGCCTGGTCGACCTGCGGCGTGAGCGCAAGATCCGCTTCGAAGACCTGGCGCGCATGCGTTGTGTGCTGGCCAAGGCCAAGCCGTTTTTCATCACCAGCGATTACCACCCGCAGCAGGCCGACAGCACCAGCGTGTTGCTGCGCGAACAATTGCGCGACCGCCCACAGCCGCAACAGATGGGGCTGTGGGGATGATCAGCCTCGAATGCGACAACCTCTTCAGCACCTGGCGCGAGCAGGCGCGCTGGTTGCTCAGCCATCAGGTCGACCCCAGCCAGGTGAGCTGGGGCGAGGCCGAGGTGGCGGACCTGTTTGCCACCGACGAGCCGATTCCGGCGGGGCTTGGTCCGTTCCAGGCGCGGATTCCCAAGGCACTCCTGGAGTTGCTCGAGTCGGCTGCCTGTTACCACGGCGATCAGCGCTGGAGCCTGTTGTATGAGGTGTTATGGCGCGTCAGCCATGGCGACCGCACCGCGATGCTGGCGGGGGACAAGCTCGGCAGCGAGCTGCAGCGGCGGATCAAGCAGGTGAGTCGCGAGGCCCATCACTTGCACGCGTTTGTGCGCTTTATCGCCGTGCCAGCAGAGGCGGGGCCGGAGTTGCCGGAGTACGTCGCCTGGCATGAGCCGGCCCATGACATCCTGAAAAGCGCGAGCCAGCATTTTATCGGGCGCATGGGACGCCATCGCTGGATGATCGCCACGCCGCTGGATGGGGTGTATTACGACGGCGAACAGTTGATTCATCAGCGCGAGTGCCCCGAGGCCTGGCAGCAACTGGCGCAGAATATCGAAGACCCGCACAGTGCCATGTGGTTGACCTACTACAGCCACATCTTCAACCCGGCGCGCTTGAACCCCAAGGTCATGGAAGGCCACTTGCCCAGCCGGTTCTGGAAGAACCTGCCGGAGGGCAAGTTGATCCCGGGATTGATCAGCGAGGCGCGCACCGGCAAGCAGAAGGACGGGCAGGCAAAGCTGATTGGAGCCCGACCCGGAAAGAGAATTGCCAATCCGATCAATGGCGGCGCTGGCTTGCCGGCGATGGCGGCGGGCCAGTTGGATCAACGTTGACGGGTGCGCCGCTATCGCAGGCAAGCCAGCTCCCACATTGGGTTGTATTCCAAGGTTTGAACCGAGTTGTGTCGCCAGCTCGGATATTGGCAAGCCCCCAGTCCCCAGCCCGAACAGCGATCAAAACTGTGGGAGCGGGCTTGCTCGCGAAAGCGGTGTATCAGTCGCCGAAAATGGTGGCTGATCTACCGCCTTCGCGAGCAAGCCCGCTCCTACCTTGGGTTGTATTCCAAGGTCAGACCCGGGTTGTGTCGCCAGCTCGGATGTAGCCCCAGTCCCCAGCCCCAACAGCGATCAAAACTGTGGGAGCGGGCTTGCCCGCGAAAGCGGTGTATCAGTCGCCGAAAATGGTGGCCGATCTACCGCCTTCGCGAGCAAGCCCGCTCCCACATTGGACTGTATTCCAAGGTTGCAACAGGGTTGTATCACCCGCTCAAATATTGGTCGACACCCAATCCCACACACACACACATACGGGATCTTCATGGTCCAGGCAGGTGGGGCCTCAGGTCAGTTCGGTGGCGGTGTTCTTGACCACCGCCAATTCCGGGTGCGCCACCAGCTTGTCGATGTGCAATTCATCATTGTTCAGCCAGGTCTCGGTCAGCACCCGGTAGTGTTCCATGTCGCGGCAGCGCATGCGCAGGCTGTAGTCGAACGGCCCGCTGATCAACTGGCATTCGAACACCTGCGGACAGGCCTTGATGCAGGCTTCGAAGGCCTTTTGCGCCGAGCGACCACTCTGGTTGGACAAGGCCACCAGCACCAGCAGCGACAGCCCCGGTGAGACCATCTGCACATCGATGATCGCCCCATACCCACGGATCACCCCGCGTCGCTCCAGCTTGCGCACCCGTTCCAGACAGGGCCTGGGCGTGAGGTGCACCAGCGACGAGAGCTTTTCGTAGGTGATACGCCCCTGATGGCGCAGTACGTCGATGATTGCCTCGTCGATGCGGTCCAGCGCAGGGGAAGAATGGGGTCCGTTGGCCTTGGTATCCATGGGTTTCACTTCAAACGGTTGGAAAGAAATTGCTGCAAGCGCTCGCTGTTGGGGTGGTCGAGAATCTCGGCGCCGCCTTGTTCCTCGACCCGGCCCTGGTGCAAAAACAACACTTGGCTGGACACCTGGCGGGCAAAGCCCATCTCGTGGGTGACCATCAGCATGGTACGACCTTCCTCGGCCAACGTCTGTATGACTTTGAGGACTTCCCCTACAAGTTCCGGGTCGAGTGCCGACGTCGGCTCATCGAACAGAATGATTTCCGGCTCCATCGCCAATGCGCGTGCGATAGCCACGCGCTGCTGCTGGCCACCGGACAGGAACGCCGGGTATTGATCCGCCACACGGCCGGGCAGACCGACCTTGTCGAGGTACATGCGTGCACGTTTTTCCGCGTCGGCGGCACTCACGCCAAGCACCCGGCGCGGCGCCATGGTGATGTTTTCCAGCACGGTCATGTGGCTCCACAGGTTGAAGTGCTGGAACACCATGGCCAGGCGCGTGCGCAGATTCTGCAGTTGCTCCTGGTGCGGCGCGCGGGTGCCGGCGCGGCCCTGGCGCATTTCGATGCTGATGCCATCCAGGGTGATCACCCCGGCATCGGGTTGTTCGAGAAAGTTGATGCAGCGCAGCATCGTGCTCTTGCCCGAGCCACTGGCGCCGATCAGGCTGATCACATCGCCGTTGCGTGCGTTGAGGGACACGCCCTTGAGCACTTCGTGTTCGCCGTAGCGTTTATGGATACCTTCGACTTGCAGCTTGACGGCCGCCGTTGCAGTTTTGCTGACGGGTATGTCGACCGGATAAGTGGCCAGGGCCTGCGCGGACTGATTCATGGGTTAGCCTCGGGTAGGAACAAGAAAACGCATCCAGCGACGTTCGGCCAGTCGGAACAGGCCCACCAGTGCAAAGGACAGCAGCATGTAGAGCAGGGCGGCGATGCCGAAGGCCTGGAACGTCAGGAACGTCTCGGCGTTGGCATCGCGGGCCACCTTGAGGATGTCGGCGACGGTGGCGGTAAACGCCAGCGACGTGGCGTGCAGCATCAGGATCATTTCGTTGCTGTAGGCCGGTAACGCACGGCGCAAGGCGGCGGGGACCACCACAAACAGGTTGAGACGCCAGCCGTGCAGGCCGTAGGCGCGTGCGGCTTCGATTTCGCCATGGGGAATGTTGCGGATCGCGCCGGCGAAGATTTCCACGGTGTAGGCGCAGGTATTCAGCACGAACGCCAGCAAGGTGCAGTTGAGCGCGTTGCGGAAAAACTGGTTGAGCAGGGCGTTGTCTTGCACCACCTCCAGGCTGTACAGCCCTGTGTAGCAAATCAGCAGTTGGATATACAGCGGCGTGCCGCGAAACAGGTAGGTATAGACCTCCACCGGCCAGCGCAGCCAGAAGTGCTCCGAGACGCGCGCGAGTGCCAGCGGGATCGACAGGACGAAGCCGAACACCACCGAGATAATGAACAGCCACAGGGTCATGGCGACGCCGGACAGCCCCGCGCCATCACTGAACAGATAGGCCAGGCCGTATTGCTGGAACAGTTCGATCATCGCGCCATCCCCTTGATGCCGAGGTTGTAGCGCCGCTCAAGGCGCTTGAAGATGCGGTTGGACAGGGTGGTGATCACCAGGTAAACGAGGCCGGCGAGGATCAGGAAATACAGCGGCTCGTTGGTGGTCTTGCCAGCGTTTTGCGCGGCCTTGACCAGGTCTGACAGGCCGATGATCGACACCAGTGCGGTGGACTTGAGCAGCACCAGCCAGTTATTGCCCAGGCCCGGCAGGGCAAAGCGCATCAGCTGCGGGAACAGCACCAGGTGAAAGCGCTGCCAGCGGCTCAGGCCGTAGGCGGTGGCGGCTTCGAGTTGGCCGACCGGCACGCTGAGGATCGCACCGCGAAAGTTCTCGGTGAAATACGCGCCGTAGATAAAGCCCAGGGTGATCACCCCGGCGGTGAATGGGTCGATTTCAAAGTAATCCCAGCCGAACACTTCGCTGAGGTCGTTGAGCCACAGTTGCAGGCTGTAGAAGATCAGCAGGATCAGCACCAGGTCCGGCACGCTGCGGATCAGCGTGGTGTAGAGCGTGGCCGGCACCCTTAGCCATTTGGCGCTGGAGAGTTTGGCGCCAGCCGCGATCAGGCCGAGGGAAAGGCTCAGTGCCAGCGCGAGGAACGCCAGCTTGAGCGTCATCCAGGCGCCCTGGGCCAGCATCGGGCCGTAGCCTTGCAGGTTGAGGAATTCGTTCATGGGAGAGTCTCTAAAGGGCGCAGACGACCCTTGTAGCAGCCGGCTGATGGGGGAGGGGGATTGCCCCCGATAGCAGTGGGTCAGTCCATACCGGCGTCGACTGACACGCTGTCATCGGCGGCAAGCGCCTTGCGCACCGGCCAGGTCCTACAGGGGTGAGGCGTTGGCATCACTCGTTGTAGATGTCCTGGTCGCCGAAGTACTTCTTCTGGATCTTGGCGTAGGTGCCATCGGCCTGGACGGCGGCGATGCCTTTGTTGATCAGCTCGCGCAACGCTTGGTCGTTCTTGCGCAGGCCCATGGCGATGTCCAGCGGCAGGGTCGGGTCCTTGAAGGCCGGGCCGGTCTTGAAGTCGGCGCCTTCAGGCTTGGACAGGAAGTTGAGCTGGGCTTCGAGTTTGTCGGTCAGGGTGGCATCGAGACGGCCGTTCTGCAGGTCGGCGTAGTTTTGCTCTTGGGACTGGTATGCCTTGATCTGCGCACCCAGCTTGGCCAGGTGCGCGCGGGCGTAAGCTTCCTGCAGCGAGCCTTGCAGCACGCCGACCTGCTTGCCGTTGAGGGATTGCGGGGTGTCGCCAAAGTCGGCGTTTTTGCGGGTGATCACCGACGTTGGGCTGAGGAACAGCCGGTCGCTGAAGTCGATGACTTTCTCGCGTGCCGGGGTCACGGCCATGGACGACATGATGGCGTCGAATTTGCGCGCGCGCAGGGCCGGGATCATGCCGTCGAATTCGTTGTGCACCCAGGTGCATTTGACCTCGAGCTTGGCGCAGATGGCGTTGCCCAATTCGATATCGAAGCCTTGCAGGCTGCCATCGGCGGCCACGGATTCGAAGGGGGGATACTCGGGGAAGACGCCGAAGCGGATTTCTTGCCAATCCTGGGCGTGGGCAGCGGTTGCACACAGTGGCAACAGCAATGCAGCGAAAAGTGATCGCAGTGGAGTCATGTGTATTCCCTATATTTTGTAATTGATGTCAGGGCAGTAAACGGATCAAGCAATGTTTTCCAGGGTGCAGGGCTCTTCGTGGCGAGGGGGCTCGCCCCCCTTGGACTGCGCAGCAGTCCTAAATCCTGTCACCGTGTCTTTTGGGTCGTTCGTGGAGCATGTACGGGGCCGCTTCACAGCCCGTCGCGGGCAACCCCGCTCGGCACAGAGAATGCTTCATAGTGGTGCGTTTTTTGTGTCGTTTGGTTGGGGGTTAAAGCGCAAATTGCGCTGTTAAAACTGCCAATGCAGCGGAATCGGCTGCCGCACCCGCTGAATCGGCTTTTGACCCCCTCAATTCTGGCCTGCCCCCGGCGCAAAGCGGCAGGCCAGAGCGGTCTCAGGCGCGCTTTTTCTGCTGTACGCGGGGTTGTTGGGCCAGGCGCGCAAACAGGTCTTTCGGGTCGGCGAGGTCCGGTACCAGTTCCAGTTCGCTGCCCACGTCCAGCGCCTTGGCCACGTCCAGGACGTAGCGCAGGGCCGAGTAGTCTTCGATGGCAAAACCGACCGAATCGAACAGGGTCACCTGGCGCGCATTCTCGCGGCCGGGCTGTTGGCCGTTGATCACCTGCCACAGCTCGGTCACCGGCGAATCTTCCGGCATGTGCTGGATTTCACCTTCGATACGGCTTTGCGGTTCGTACTCGACGATCACGCGGGCGCGCTCGACGATACGTCGATCCAGCTCGGTCTTGCCCGGGCAGTCGCCGCCCACGGCGTTGAGGTGCATGCCGGGTTCGATCATGTCATCGGTGAGGATGGTGGCGTAGGCCTTGTCGGCAGTGACGGTGGTGACGATGTCCGCACCCTTGACCGCTTCCGCCACGCTGCCGGCGAGGATCACTTTGATCGCCGGGAATGCCTTGAGGTTGGCCGCCAGCTTGGCGGTGGCCTTGGGGTCGATATCGAACAGGCGGATTTCGTTGATGCCGAGCATGGCGTGGAAGGCCAGGGCCTGGAACTCACTTTGCGAGCCGTTGCCGATCAACGCCATGCTGCGGCTGTTGTCGCGGGCCAGGTAGCGGGCGACCAGCGCCGACGTCGCGGCGGTACGGATCGCCGTGGTCAGGGTCATTTCCGCGAGCAGCACCGGCTTGCCGGTGTCGACGTCACCCAGGGCGCCGAAGGCCATGACGGTGAGCATCCCGGCCAAGGTGTTCTTCGGGTGGCCGTTGACGTACTTGAAGGCATACAGCGAAGCGTCCGAGACCGGCATCAGCTCGATCACGCCGTCCGGCGAATGGTTGGCCAGGCGCGCGCACTTCTCGAAATCCTGCCAGCGCAGGTAGTCGGCGCGGATGTACTCGGCCATCTCGGTGATGCAGGTTTGCAGGCCTTTTTGCGAAACCAGGTAGCTGAGATCGTTGACGTCGATATAACGGGTCATGGCAAGACTCCTTATTGAAATGAGGGACGGGCTGGCAGATGCACTTCGGCCAGCATGCAGCGGGCACTGCCGCCGCCGATGCGTTCGATGTTGTCGATGTTCACCACCACCGGCCGGGTGTGGCGTTCCACGTGCGCGCGCTGGGCCGGTTGCAGGGCACCCCAGGCGCTGGCCGACATCACCAGCAGCGGCTGGCCGTCGCGGTCGTGGACTTCAAGCATGTTGCCGGCGAAGGCCTCGAGCTGGTCGAAGTCGAGGGCGAGGATGTCTTTGCCGGTGTCACGCAGGGAGCGTTCCAGGGCCTGGCGCTCGTCGGCATGGGGCAGGGCTTGCAGGCACACCACCGAGAGGTCGCGGCCGACGCTCATCATCACGTTGCTGTGGTAGATCGGCGCGTGGTGGCGGTCGACGGCGTGGAACACGCACAGTTGGTAGTCGAGGCGTTCGGTGAACTGGCGCAGGGCGTCGTGGTGGGTGCGCCCGGAGTGGCAGGCGTAGCTGATGCGATGCTGGCGGTCGAGCACCATGCTGCCGGTGCCTTCGAGGAAGATGTTCTGTTGTTCGAGGTGACTCAGGTCGATGGTGTGCTTGATCGCAAAGCGCTGTTCCAGCACTTGCAGCACGCCTTTGTTGCGCTCCAGTCGTCGGTTCTGGCCTTCCATCGGGTACAGCACCAGGCTGCCGTCGGCGTGGCTGCTCCACCAGTTGTTGGGGAAAATCGAATCGGGAGTGTGGGGCGTCGGCGTGTCCTGCACCACCAGGACTTCCACGCCGTGCTGGCGCAGGGTGTCGACATAGCCATCGAACTCTTCCAGCGCTTTGTGCTGTGCACTGAGCGGGTCAAGGGGCGGGCGCTGGAAACGGTTGTTGATCGCGGTGTCCGGGTTGAAGGCAAAGCGCGCCGGGCGAATCATCAGGACGGTGTTGGTGGTTTGCATGGGTGCACGGATCCATGGGGTTGAGCAGTGGCGCTATTTTGTCGCTTGTGCGGGATGAATCCCGGCTGAAACGAAGGGGTGGCTCAGCCGGGAAAGCTGAAAAGGTGGGTAGGGCAGCCGAATCGGCTGTAAGGGTTGGAGCAGGGTCGAAAGGTGGGAGCGGGCTTGCTCGGGAATGGGGTCTGTCAGCACTGGATTGGGTGACTGACACTGCGCATTCGCGAGCAAGCCCGCTCCCACATTGGTATGGTGGCGTCTGCCAAACCGCTGCAGCAAGGAGCAACTATGTCGACCGCTGTCCGTACTGCCCAACCCGCCGATGCCGAGGGAATCAGCCAGGTCATCCTGGCGGCCTTGCACAGCAGCAATGCGCGGGATTACCCCGCGGATGTGATTGCCCGGGTAGCGGCTAACTTCACCCCCGATGCAGTGCTGGCATTGCTGACGCGCCGGGTGGTGCTGGTGGCGGTGCAGGAACAGGTGATTGTCGCCACGGCCGCCCTGGACGCCAATGTGGTGCGCTCGGTGTTCGTTAATCCGGCGCTGCAAGGGCAGGGCATTGGCCGGCTGTTGATGATTGAAATCGAAGTGCGCGCCCGCGAGGCCGGGGTGACGGTGTTGAGTGTGCCGTCTTCGCTGACCGCCGAGCCGTTCTATACCAAGCTGGGGTTTCAAACGGTCCGCGATGTTTACCACGGCAACGAGCGCACCTTGGTGATGGAGAAGACGCTGTTGTCGCGCCATCCCATCGGGCTTTATCGCGACCGCCAGCACCGGGCGCAGGTGGTGGCGTTGTGGCAGGAGGCATTCGGGTATGACACCGCGCACAACCTGCCAACCCTGGCCATTGATAAGAAGCTGGCCGTCAACGATGGGCTGTTTTTCGTGGCAACGGACAAGAAGGTGGTGATCGGTACGATTCTGGCCGGCTACGACGGTCATCGCGGCTGGCTGTATTCGGTAGCCGTGCACGCTGACTATCGGCGTCATGGCCTGGGTTCCTCGCTGGTGCGCTATGCCGAGCAGGCATTGACGGCCCTGGGCTGCATGAAGATCAATCTGCAGGTCACCAGTGGCAACGAGGCGGTGGCGGGGTTCTACGAGGCGTTGGGGTATGGGGTGGAGGCGAGGATCAGCATGGGCAAGAAGATTGCCGCGAACATCCCCAAGAGCGGGGCATAAACCGGTAGGAGCCGGCTTGCCGGCGATGAGGCCCTTGAATCCAATTCAGGATTCAAGGTAGCCATCGCCAGCACGCCGGCTCCTACAGAGTCGTGTGGCTCAGCCGGGTGTGGGCTGTCAGACCTTGACGATCCAGCCCGCCGGGGCTTCGATGTCGCCGGTTTGCACGCCGGTCAGCTCTTTGTAGAGCTGCTGGGTGATCGGGCCGACTTCGGTTTCGCTGTGGAACACGTGCAGCTTGCCGTTGTACTGGATGCCGCCGATTGGCGAGATCACGGCGGCAGTGCCGCAGGCGCCGGCTTCCTTGAAGTCCGCCAGTTTGTCGATGAACACTTCGCCCTCGATCACTTCCAGGCCCAGGCGGGTCTTGGCCAGTTCGATCAACGACAGGCGGGTGATGCCTGGCAGCACCGAAGGCGACTTCGGCGTGATGAACTTGTTGTCGTGGGTGATCCCGAAGAAGTTCGCCGAGCCGACTTCCTCGATCTTCGAGTGGGTCATCGGGTCCAGGTAGATCGCGTCGGCGAAACCGGATTTCTTCGCTTCGGAACCCGGCATCAGGCTGGCGGCGTAGTTGCCACCGACCTTGGCGGCACCGGTGCCCTGTGGCGCGGCGCGGTCGAAGGTGGAGATCTGGAAGTTGTGCGGCACCAGGCCACCCTTGAAGTAGGCGCCGACCGGGATCGCGAACACCGAGAAGATGAACTCCGGCGCGGTACGCACGCCGATGTTGTCACCGGTGCCGATCACGAACGGGCGCAGGTACAGCGCGCCGCCACTGCCGTACGGCGGGATGAAGCGCTCGTTGGCCTTGACCACTTGTTTGCAGGCTTCAATGAAGTCTTCGGTCGACACATGTGGCATCAGCAGGCGGGCGCAGCTGCGTTGCATGCGGGCGGCGTTCTGGTCCGGGCGGAACAGGTTGATCGAGCCGTCCTTGCAACGGTAGGCCTTGAGGCCTTCGAAGCACTGCTGGCCATAGTGCAGGGCGGTGGAGCCCTCGCTGATGTGCAGCACGTTGTCGTCGGTCAGGGTGCCTTTTTGCCACTCACCGTCTTTCCAGACTTGGAGAAACCGTTTGTCGGTCTTGATGTAGTCAAAACCCAGCTTGTCCCAATTGATGCTTTCGTTACCCATGACACCCTCTATCTCTGGTCAACCGCCTGGTCGAAGGCAGGCTTGTCGGTTTTTTTCTGGATGGGCGCAACAATACTTCATTCTTGGCCGGTGTGGGAGCGGGTGGGCGGGCCATTCAGCAGCTGTATTGGCTGATCCACCGCTATCGCAGGCAAGCCAGCTCCCACATTTGCAATGCATTTTACCTGTGGGAGCTGGCTTGCCCGCGATGGCCTCACCGCGGTCGTTAAAGGTGCAGCGCGTGGCCCAGGGCCCTTAAAGCGGCTTCCTGCACAGCTTCGCCGAGCGTCGGATGGGCGTGGATGGTGCCGGCCACGTCTTCCAGGCGCGCGCCCATTTCAAGGCTCAGGCCGAAGGCGGTGGACAGCTCGGACACGCCGACGCCCACTGCCTGCCAGCCGACGATCAGGTGATTGTCACGCCGCGCCACCACCCGCACGAAGCCGGTTTTCGACTCCAGGGTCATGGCGCGGCCATTCGCCGCGAACGGGAAACTCGACACGATGCAATCCAGTCCGGCCGCCTTGGCCTCGTCCGGGGTCTTGCCGACCACCACCAGCTCGGGGTCGGTGAAACACACGGCCGGGATGGCCGCCGGGTTGAATTCGCGGGACTTGCCGCTGATCAGTTCGGCGACCATTTCACCCTGGGCCATGGCACGGTGCGCGAGCATCGGTTCGCCGCTGAGGTCGCCGATCGCCCACACATTGCGCATGCTGGTCTGGCAACGGCTGTCGATCTTGATCGCGGCGCCGTTCATTTCCAGGTTCAGTGCCTCGAGGTTCCAGCCCTGGGTGTTGGGTCTGCGACCCACGGCAACCAGTACCTGATCGGCGTCCAGCGACACGGTGTCGCCATTCGGATCACGGACCTGCAGGCTATTGTTGTCGAACCCGGTGACGCTGTGCTTGAGGTACAGCTTCACGCCCAGGTGCTTGAGGGATTCGGCCACCGGCTGGGTCAGCTCGGCGTCGTAGGCGGGCAGGATGCGGTCCTGCGCTTCGACGACGCTGACCTGCGCGCCAAGCTTGCGATAGGCAATCCCCAGCTCCAGGCCGATATAACCACCACCGACCACGATCAGGCGCTTGGGCACACGAGTTGGCGCCAGGGCTTCGGTGGAGGAAATGATCGGCCCGCCAATCGGCAACATCGGCAGGTTGACGCTTTTCGAACCGGTGGCCAGCAGCAGGTGCTCGCACTGGATGCGCTGGTCGCCGACGTCGACGGTCTTGCCGTCCACCACCTTGGCCCAGCCGTGGATCACCTGCACCTTGTGCTTCTTCAGCAGCGCGGCAACGCCGGTGGTCAGGCGGTCGACGATGCCATCTTTCCATTCCACGCTCTTGCGGATGTCCAGGGTCGGCACGTCCACTTCGATGCCCAGTTGCGAGCCCTGGCTGTGGTGGATGGTTTGCTGGAACTGTTCGGCCACGTGGATCAGGGCCTTGGACGGGATGCAGCCGATGTTCAGGCAGGTGCCGCCCAGCGCCTGGCCTTCCACCAGGATGGTCGGGATGCCTAACTGGCCAGCCCGGATCGCTGCCACATAACCGCCAGGTCCGCCGCCGATGATCAGCAGCGTGGTATTCAATGTCTGAGTCATGCCCTTACTCCAGGAACAGGCTGGCGGGTTGTTCGAGCAGGCCACGGATGGCCTGGATGAATTGCGCCGCGTCCATGCCATCGACCACGCGGTGATCGAAGGAGCTGGAGAGGTTCATCATCTTGCGCACCACGATCTGGCCCTTGATCACCATCGGCCGCTCAACGATGCGGTTGACGCCGACGATGGCCACTTCGGGCAAGTTCAGCACCGGGGTGCTGACGATGCCGCCGAGCGCGCCCAGGCTGGTCAGGGTAATGGTCGAACCCGACAATTCATCGCGGCTGGCCTTGCCAGTGCGTGCGGCCGTGGCCAGGCGTGCGATTTCCTCGGCGTTGCCCCACAGGCTGCGGGCTTCGGCGTGTCGCACCACCGGCACCATCAGGCCGACGTCGCTCTGGGTGGCGACACCCACATGCACCGCGCCGAGGCGGGTGATCACCTGGGCTTCGTCGTCATAGCGCGCGTTGATCTGCGGGAAATCGCGCAACGCCACGACCATCGCCCGCACGATGAACGGCAGCAGGGTCAGCTTGCCGCGGGTGGCGCCGTGCTTCTCGTTGAGGTGTACGCGCAGCTCGTCGAGGGCGGTGACGTCGATCTCTTCCACGTAGCTGAAATGCGCGGCGCGCCGGGTAGCATCCTGCATGCGCTGGGCGATCTTGCGGCGCATGCCGATCACCGGGATCTGTTCTTCGCTGGTGCGTTCGGCGTAGGGGTTGGCGGCGCTGTGATTGTGCGCCGGGCGCTGCAGCAAATAAGCGTCCAGGTCTTCGTGCAGAATGCGCCCCGCCGGGCCGGAGCCCTGGACCAGGCGCAGCTGGATCCCGGCATCCAGCGCATGCTTGCGCACGGCGGGGGAGGCCAGCGGGCGTTCGTCGGCTTCACGCGCCACGGGCGCCTGGGCCTTGATGACTGCCGGTGCCGGCTTGCTTTCAACCGGCGCCGGCTTGGCTTCGACCACCGCAGCGGCTTTCACCGGTTCACTTACCGCAGGCGCTTCCTTGGCGTTACCGGCGCCTTCGACTTCAATACTGATCAAGATACTGCCCACGGCCATGACTTCACCCGGCTCGCCGCCGAGTGCAATCACCTTGCCGTGCACCGGCGAGGGAATGTCCACCATCGCCTTGTCGGTCATTACATCTGCCAGCACCTGGTCTTCGACGACCATGTCGCCGACCTTCACGTGCCACACCGACAGTTCAACTTCCGCGATGCCTTCGCCAATGTCCGGCATCTTGATAACGTGCGTGCCCATTCAGACCTCCATGACCCGTTTCAACGCCGCGCCCACTCGGGACGGCCCTGGGAAATACGCCCACTCCTGCGCGTGCGGGTAGGGGGTGTCCCAACCGGTGACGCGTTCGATTGGCGCTTCCAGGTGATGGAAGCAATGCTCCTGCACCAGCGACACCAGCTCGGCACCAAAGCCGCAGGTGCGGGTGGCTTCATGCACCACCACGCAACGGCCGGTCTTTTTCACCGACTTGACGATGGTTTCCAGGTCCAGTGGCCACAGGCTGCGCAGATCAATGACTTCGGCGTCGATGCCGGTTTCCTCGGCGGCGACTTGCGACACATACACGGTGGTGCCGTAGGTCAGCACCGTGACGGCCGAGCCCGGACGCACGATGGCGGCCACGTCCAGCGGCACGGTGTAGTAACCGTCCGGCACCTGCGCTTGCGGGTGCTTGGACCACGGCGTCACCGGGCGGTCGTGGTGGCCGTCGAACGGGCCGTTGTACAGGCGCTTGGGCTCGAGGAAGATCACCGGGTCATCGTTTTCGATCGAGGCGATCAGCAGGCCCTTGGCGTCATACGGGTTGGACGGCATCACGGTGCGCAGGCCGCAGACCTGGGTGAAGACCGCTTCGATACTCTGGCTGTGGGTCTGGCCGCCGTAGATGCCGCCGCCGCAAGGCATGCGCATGGTCAGCGGCGCAGTGAACTGGCCGGCCGAGCGATAACGCAGGCGCGCGGCTTCGGAGATGATCTGGTCGGTCGCCGGGTAGACGTAGTCGGCGAACTGGATTTCTGCCACCGGACGAAGGCCATAGGCGCCCATGCCCACGGCCACGCCGATAATGCCGCTTTCGGAGATCGGCGCGTCGAACACCCGCGAACTGCCGTACTTGGTCTGCAAGCCTTCGGTGCAACGGAATACGCCGCCGAAGTAACCGACGTCCTGGCCGAATACCACCACATTGTCGTCACGCTCAAGCATCACATCCATGGCCGAGCGCAGGGCCTGGATCATGGTCATGGTGGTGGTGGTCATGGCGGTTTCCAATTCGATGCTGTTGTTGTGATCGTTCATGTCAGATCCCCAACTCTTGACGCTGGCGCTTCAAGTGCTCCGGCATCTCTTTATAGACGTCTTCGAACATGGTCGCGGCGCTTGGAATCTGGCCACCGGCCAGGGTGCCGTACTGTTCGGCTTCTTTCTGGGCCGCAATCACTTCGGCTTCCAGTTCAGCGCTGACCGCCGCGTGTTCCTCTTCGGACCACTGGCCAATCTTGATCAGGTGCTGCTTGAGACGGGCAATCGGGTCGCCCAGCGGGAAGTGACTCCAGTCGTCGGCAGGCCGGTATTTGGACGGATCATCGGAGGTTGAGTGCGGACCGGCGCGGTAGGTGACCCATTCGATCAGGGTCGGGCCGAGGTTGCGGCGCGCACGCTCGGCGGCCCAGGCGGAGGCGGCGTACACCGCGATGAAATCGTTGCCGTCGACCCGCAGGGAAGCGATGCCGCAGCCCACGCCGCGTCCGGCGAAGGTGGTGGCTTCACCGCCGGCGATGGCCTGGAAGGTGGAGATAGCCCATTGGTTGTTGACCACGTTGAGGATCACCGGCGCGCGGTAGACGTGGGCGAAGGTGAGGGCGGTGTGGAAGTCCGATTCGGCCGTGGCGCCGTCGCCGATCCAGGCGGAGGCGATCTTGGTATCGCCCTTGATCGCCGAGGCCATGCCCCAGCCTACACCTTGTACGAATTGGGTGGCGAGGTTGCCGGAAATGGTGAAGAAACCCGCGTCCTTGACCGAGTACATGATCGGCAGCTGGCGGCCCTTGAGCGGGTCGCGCTCGTTGGACAGCAGTTGGCAGATCAGGTCCACCAACGGCACGTCGCGGGCCATCAGGATGCTTTGCTGGCGGTAGGTGGGGAAGCACATGTCGTCGATGTTCAAGGCCAGGGCCTGGGCGCTGCCGATGGCTTCTTCGCCAAGGCTTTGCATGTAGAACGACATTTTTTTCTGACGCTGGGCGACGACCATGCGGTTGTCGAAGATGCGCGTCTTGAGCATCGCGCGCATGCCTTTGCGCAGGATCTCCACCGGTACACCTTCGGCCCACGGGCCCAGGGCCTGGCCCTGGTCGTCGAGGACGCGGATCAGGCCCTTGGCCAGGTCGGCGGTGTCGGCGGGTTCTACGTCGATGGCGGGTTTGCGCACCAGGCCGGCGTCGGTCAGGCGCAGGTAGGTAAAGTCGGTCTTGCAGCCGGGGCGGCCTGAGGGTTCAGGCACATGCAGGCGCAGTGGTTCGTACTGCTGGGTCATGGCTTTCTACGCTCTATCTTGTGAATTTCTTGTAGTGGGCGCGCTAGCTGACAGTCAGTCTTCGGGTAGAAGAAATCTTGTCCTACAACAATCATAGGCGTGGCGTAGAAGAATATTTATCTGTGTTTCATTGCGCTCGGGATCATTTGCGGATAAAAAAACTGCATAAACATAATAAACAGGTGATTTTGTCTCATGCGCAAACTGGACCGTACCGATATCGGCATTCTCAATGCCCTGCAAGAGAATGCGCGGATCACCAACGCCGACCTCGCCCGCTCGGTCAACCTGTCGCCGACGCCGTGTTTCAACCGGGTCAAGGCGATGGAGGAACTTGGGCTGATTCGTGACCAGGTCACGCTGCTCGATGCCGACCTGCTGGGGCTGCACGTCAACGTGTTCATCCATGTGAGCCTGGAAAAGCAGAACGAACTGGCGTTGCAGCAGTTCGAGGGGGCGATTTCCGACCGCCCGGAGGTGATGGAGTGCTACCTGATGGCTGGCGACCCGGACTACCTGATCCGCGTGCTGGTGCCGACGATCCAGTCGCTGGAGCGCTTCATGATGGATTTCCTGACCAAGGTGCCGGGCGTGGCCAACATCCGCTCCAGCTTTGCGCTCAAGCAAGTGCGCTACAAAACCGCGCTGCCGCTGCCGGCCAATGGCATCAGCCTGGGCAATTGATTGACACCGCTCTCACAGATCCAAACACAGCCCAACATGTGGGAGCTGGCTTGCCTGCGAAAGCGGTGGATCAGTCGCCGAATGCACCACCTGACGGATCGCCTTCGCGAGCAAGCCCGCTCCCACAGGGGATTAGGGGTTAGGCCTAGGTCTCCGGGTGCATGGAGATCGAACGTGGGAGCTGGCTTGCCTGCGAAAGCGGTGTATCAGTCGCCGAATGCACCACCTGACGGATCGCCTTCGCGAGCAAGCCCGCTCCCACAGGGGATTAGGGGTGAGGCCTAGGTCCCCGGGTGCATGGAGATCGAATGTGGGAGCTGGCTTGCCTGCGAAAGCGGTGGATCAGTCGCCGAATGCACCACCTGACGGATCGCCTTCGCGAGCAAGCCCGCTCCCACAGGGGATTAGGGGTGAGGCCTAGGTCTCCGGGTGCATGGAGATCGAATGTGGGAGCTGGCTTGCCTGCGAAAGCGGTGGGCCAGCCAGCTTATCTGCACCTGATACACCGCCATCGCAGGCAAGCCAGCTCCCACACGGGATCGATGTTTTTACAGTGGGTTGAGCGGGGATCTTCAGGTACGTCACGCCATTCTCCTCAGCTGGCAACAGCGTCGACATCCCCAGCCCTGACACAACCGCGGACAAATGTGGGAGCTGGCTTGCCTGCGAAAGCGCTGGGCCAGCCAGCTTATCTGCACCTGATACACCGCCATCGCAGGCAAGCCAGCTACCACGCGGGATCGATGTTTTTACAGTTGGTTGAGGGGGATCTTCAGGTACGTCACGCCATTCTCCTCAGCCGGCGGCAGATTGCCCGCGCGCACGTTCACCTGGATCGCCGGCAGTAGCAATGTCGGCATCCCCAACCCGGCATCGCGCGTGGTGCGCATCTCGACAAACGCGTTTTCATCGACGCCGTCATGCACATGAATATTGCCCGCGCGCTGCTCGGCCACGGTCGTCAGGCACTTGGCCTCGCGGCCCTCGGGCGGATAGTCATGGCACACATACAGCCGGGTCTGCGGGGGAAACGCCAAGAGCTTGCGCATCGACGCATACAACTGCCGCGCATCGCCGCCGGGGAAGTCGCAGCGCGCCGTGCCCACGTCCGGCATGAACAACGTGTCGCCCACCAGGATCAACTGGTCGTCGATCAGGTAAGCCATGTCCGCCGGCGTATGCCCCGGCACGTGCAGCGCCTGGGCCTTGAGGTTGCCGATATGAAACACCTCGTCCGGCGCAAACAGGTGGTCGAACTGCGAGCCGTCCACGCGAAACTCCGGCTCCAGGTTGAACAAGTGCTTGAAGACGCCCTGCACCTTGCTGATGGACGCGCCGATGGCAATCTTGCCACCCAGGAGGCGGCGCAGGTAGGGCGCCGCGGACAGGTGATCGGCATGCGCGTGGGTTTCGAGCAGCCATTGCACGTGCAGGTCGTGCTCGCGGACGAAGGCGATGACCTTGTCGGCCTGGGCCGTGTCGGTGCGCCCCGAAGCCGGATCGTAGTTGAGCACCGAGTCAACGATGGCGCAGGGGCCACCGTCGGTTTCATGCACGACGTAGGTGTAGGTCGACGATGCCTCGTCCAGAAAGGCTTGAATCAACGCTGGCATGGCGGCGGTCCCTGGTGAAGAAAAAAGTGGTTACAATCAGTTTACATTTACACATAATGTTTTGAGCTTAAGTGACAGAAAGGACCCGAGGCAAATGGAATCTACTCTGAGTGAGGGCGAAGTCGCCCAGTTGCGCGCATCGGCGTCCAAGGCCTGTTCCTTACTCAAGGCGCTGGCCAACGAAGACCGTTTGTTGATCCTCTGCCAGCTGACCCAGGGCGAGCGCAACGTCGGCGAGCTGGAAACCATGACCGGCGTGCGCCAACCGACGCTGTCACAACAGTTGGGCATCTTGCGCGATGAAGGGTTGGTCGCCACCCGTCGGGAAGGCAAATACATCTTCTACGGGCTGGCCAGCCACGAAGTGATCCAAGTGATGAAGACCTTGTCCGGGCTGTACTGCGGCGCGGTCATGAAAAGCTGGGCGTGACGCCATCCGGCAGCGACCCTTGTGTGCATGTATAAGAAAGGCGATCGACCATGAATGACCAACACTGGGGCCCTACCATCAGTGGCGATATCGTAGTCATCGGCGGCGGTTCGGCGGGCATCGGCCTGCTGGCCAGCCTGCTCAAGCGCGACCCGCACCTGAACATCACCCTGATCGAACCCAGCGACCACCACTGCTACCAGCCGGCCTGGACGTTGGTGGGCGGCGGTGCCTATGACCTGGAAAAGACCCGCCGCCCGCTGGCCGATGTGCTGCCCAATGGCGTGACCTGGGTGCAGGCTGCGGTCACCGAGCTGTTGCCCGACGAACACACCCTGGTACTCGACAACGGCCAGCGCGTGACCTGGCAAAACCTCATCGTCTGCCCCGGCCTGCGCCTGGCCTGGGAGAAGATCGAGGGGCTGCAGGACACGCTGGGCCGCAATGGCGTGACTTCCAACTACAGCTATCAGTACGCGGCCTACACCTGGCAGTTGGTGCAGCAATTGAAGGGCGGCAAGGCGATCTTTACCCAGCCGGCGATGCCGATCAAATGTGCGGGCGCACCGCAGAAGGCCCTGTACCTGTCCTGCGACCATTGGCTCAAGCAAGGCCATCTGAACAATATCGACGTCGAATTCAACCTCGCCGGCGCGGCGCTGTTTGGGGTCGCGACCTTCGTGCCGCCGCTGATGAAATACGTGGAGAAGTACAACGCCCGCCTGGCATTCAATGCCAACCTGGTGAAAGTCGACGGCCCGGCCCGCAAGGCCTGGTTCGACGTGAAGGACGCCGAGGGCAACGTCACCGTGGTCGAGAAATCCTTCGACCTGCTGCACGTGGTGCCACCCCAGGTCGCACCGGAGTTTATCCACCAGAGCGCGCTGGCCGACGCCGCCGGTTGGTGCGAAGTGAACCCCCATAGCCTGCAACACCTGCGCTACCCGCACATCTTCGGGCTGGGCGATGTGTGCGGCACCACCAATGCCAAGACCGCTGCCGCGGTGCGCAAGCAAATCGTGGTGGTCGCCGAAAACCTGCTGGCCCTGCGCAAACAGGCGCCATTGCCGCTCAAATACGACGGCTACGGCTCCTGCCCGCTGACGGTGGAGAAGGGCAAGGTGGTGCTGGCCGAGTTCGGTTATGGCGGCAAGCTGTTGCCGACCTTTCCCCTCGACCCGACCCGCGCGCGGCGTTCGATGTGGTTCCTCAAGGCGACGTTGCTGCCATGGTTCTACTGGAACGGCATGCTCAAGGGGCGCGAGTGGCTGACCCGCTTGAGCAAGGTGGACTGAATGCTGCTGGCGAGTGTTTTAGGCATCTTGATGGGCCTGGTCATGGGCCTGACCGGCGCGGGCGGCGGCATCCTTGGCGTGCCGGCGTTGGTGCTCGGGTTGGGCCTGAGCATGACCCAGGCCGCGCCCGTGTCCTTGCTGGCGGTGGGCGCGGCGGCGGCGGTGGGTGCGATTGACGGCCTGCGCCATGGCCTGGTGCGGTACCGTGCCGCGCTGTTGATCGCCTTGCTCGGCGCGCTGTTCTCGCCGCTGGGGGTGTTCCTCGCCCACCAGATGCCGGAAGCGCTGCTGATGGGCCTGTTCAGCGCGCTGATGGTGCTGGTGGCCTGGCGCATGTTGCAGCGCGAAAAGGTCGAAGCCGGGCCGAGTGACCATGGCGCCGCGTCCTGGGGCCAGAAGAACTGCATGCTCGACCAGCAGACCGGGCGCCTGGCCTGGACCGCCAAGTGCAGCGCGACACTCGCTGCACTCGGCGCGGTCACGGGCGCCGTGTCCGGCCTGCTCGGGGTCGGCGGTGGCTTCCTGATCGTGCCGGCGTTCAAGCAACTCACCGATGTGCAGATGCGCGGCATCGTCGCCACTTCGCTGATGGTGATCAGCCTGATCTCGCTGATCGGCGTGGTCGGCGCGTTCCACGCCGGTGTGCGCATCGAGTCGATGGGCTGGGTGTTCATCGCCGCGAGCATTGTCGGCATGTTGATCGGCCGGCGCCTGTGCTCGGTGATCCCCGCGCGGACCCTGCAGGTCGGGTTTGCCAGCCTGTGCGTGCTGGTGGCGGCCGGCATGTTGGTCAAGGCGGCGGTCTGATGTGAAACGCCTGCGACGCCACGACAATTCATCCCATCGCATCCCCCCACCCAGTACCCAAGTAGCATAGGTCCCACCCCCGGGCCTTCGTACACTCATGCTTCAGAGGGGGAACCAGCGATGCACAACAGTGAAGGCGTAGTCAGTGCCATGTCCCAGGCCGCCGATGCCGGGCACGCGGCCGAGGAGTTGGCGCGGCAACTGCTGCATCCGTACCTGGGGTTCGTGCTGTTTTTCTGTTCCGCTTCCTACGACCTCCAGGCACTCGGCCAGGCCCTGCAGCAGTGCTTTGGCAGTGTGCGTGTGGTGGGTTGCACCAGTGCCGGCGAGATCACGCCCCAAGGTTATGGCCGCAATTGCATCACGGCGGTGGGGTTCAATCACGCGCACTTCTCCATTGCCACCGAACTCATCGACCAGGTTGAACACTTCAGCCTGATCAACGCCCAGGACATGGTCGAGCGGCTGGTCGGCGGCTGTCGCAGCAATACCCTGGCGCCGATCAAAGGCAATACCTTCGCCCTGACCTTACTCGATGGCCTGTCCAGCCGTGAAGAAATGGTGCTCGCCGCCCTCAGCGCGGCGCTCGGCGACATCCCGCACTTCGGCGGTTCGGCCGGCGATGACAACTTCCTCACCGACACCCACGTGTACTTCAACGGCGCCTTCCACAGCGGCGCGGCGGTGGTGGTGCTGGTCAACACCTGGCTGGACTTCGAGGTCTTCACCACCCACCACATCCTGCCGCGCACCGAGAAGCTGGTGGTGACCGGCGCCGACAGCCCGTCACGCCGGGTGTTCGAGCTCAATGCCGAACCCGCCGCCGAGGAGTACGCGCGGCACATCGGCGTGGCCGTGGCCGACCTCGACCACCGGCTCTTCGCCGCCCACCCACTCGCGGTGCGCATCCACGACCAGTACTACGTGCGCGCGATCCAGCAAGTGCACGCCGACCTGAGCCTGAGTTTCTATTGCGCGGTGGAAAACGGCATCGTCCTCACCGTGATGAAGCCCGGGCCGATCCTGCCGAACCTGCAAGGCCTGTTCGATGGCCTGCACGCGCGCCTCGGCGAGCTGCTGCTGACCATCGGCTGCGACTGCTTCCTGCGCCGCCTGGAGCTGGAAGACACCGGTACCCTGGAGCAGATCGGTGGCTTGCTGCGTGACCAGCGGGTGATGGGGTTCAACACCTACGGAGAACAGTTCAATGGCATGCACATCAACCAGACCTTCACCGGGGTCGCCATTGCCCGTGGCCGGCGCTGAGCTGCTCGCCGAGGTCGCCCGGCTGCAACAGGACAACCACAAGCTGGCGCGGATCAATGCGGCGCTGATCGAGCGCATCGAGTCCGGCATGACCCAGGGCAACAATCCCTACACCACCTTTCAGCATTCGGTGGTGCTGGCCGAGCAAGTCCGCGAACGCACCGACGCGCTGAACCAGGCGATGGCCGAACTCAAGGCCAGCAACCACCTGCTGATCAACGCCCGGCTGCGTGCCGAAGCCCTGCGCGGCGAACAGGTGGCGGCGCAGCAGGCCCAGGCCAGCGAGCGCTGGATTCGCCTGATCACCGACAACGTGCCGGCCCTGATCGGCTACCTGAATGCCGACCTGGTCTACGAGTTCACCAACAAAGTCTATGAAGAATGGTACTGCTGGCCGCGCGGGATGATGCTTGGCCAGAGCCTGCGCGAAGTCCACAGCGAGCAGCATTGCCAGCGCCTGGATGCCTACGTCGCCCGCGCCCTGGCCGGGGAGAGCGTGACCTTTGAGTTCGCCGAGACCAACATCAATAACCAGGAGCGCTACATGCTGCGCTCCTATGTGCCGAACATGCTCGCCAACGGTGAAGTGGTGGGGATTTTCGTGCTGATTCGCGACATCACCGAACGCCGGCGCACCGCCGAAGCCCTGCACCAGGCCTATCAGCACCTGGAGCAGCGCGTGGCCCAGCGCACCTCGGAACTGACCTCGCTCAACGGCCAGTTGTTGAAGGAAATCGATGAGCGCCGGCGCATGGAAGCACGCCTGCGCGAGGCCAAGCGCGAGGCCGAGCAGGCCAACCTGTCGAAAACCAAATTCCTCGCCGCCGTCAGCCACGACCTCTTGCAACCGCTGAACGCGGCGCGGCTGTTTACCAGTGCATTACTGGAACGCCCCAGCGAAACCCTGGTGCGCAACGTGAGCAACTCCCTGGAAGACGTGGAAAACCTGCTGGGCACCCTGGTGGATATTTCCAAGCTGGATGCCGGGGTGATCAAGGCCGATATCGCCCCGTTCGCCCTGAGCGAATTGCTCGATAACCTGGCGGCGGAGTACACCGAGCTGGCCCGCAGCGAAGGCCTGCAGTTGCATTTTGTCGGCTGCTCGGCGCTGGTGCACAGTGACATCCAGCTGCTCGCGCGGATCCTGCGCAACCTGCTCAGCAACGCGATTCGCTACACCTACAAGGGCCGCGTGGTGCTGGGCTGCCGACGCCAGCACCAGCGCGTATTGATCCAGGTGTGGGACAGCGGCATGGGCATTGCCGAGGAGCGGCTGGAGGAGATTTTCCAGGAGTTCAAGCGCGGTGACGTGCAGCGCCCGGACCAGGATCGCGGCCTGGGCCTGGGGCTGGCGATCGTGGAGAAAATCGCCGGGATACTCGGTCATCGCATCAGCGTCAGGTCCTGGCCGGGCCAGGGCTCGATGTTTTCGGTGGAGGTGCCGTTGAGCACCATCGCGCCCAGGTCCTTGCCGATGCCGTGCATGAGCGAGCCGCTGCTGGAGCGCCTGCAGGGCGCGCGGGTGTGGGTGCTGGATAACGATGCGGCGATCTGCGCGGGAATGCGCACCTTACTTGAAGGCTGGGGCTGTTGCGTGGTGACGGCGTTGTCAGAGCAGGACCTGGCGCGGCAAGTGGACAACTACCATGCCGAGGCGGACCTGCTGATCGCCGACTACCACCTCGACCACGACCAGAACGGCGTGGACGCCGTCGCCCGCATCAACGCCCGGCGCGGACGTGCGATCCCGGCGATGATGATCACCGCCAACTACAGCAATGAGTTGAAGCTGCAGATCCGCGAACTGGGGCACACGCTGATGCACAAGCCGGTGCGGCCGATGAAGCTCAAGACGGCGATGAGTCACTTGCTCGGCCAACACGTCGCCCTGTAGGCCGGGGAGTTGGGCAGGATCAGCGACGCAGGTACGAGCCGAAATCAATGTCCCCGGCACTGAGGATCGCCTGCACCCGGTTATGCACATTCAACTTGCGCAGAATCGCCGACACGTGAGCCTTCACCGTGGTCTCGGCAATCTCCAGGGTGTAGGCGATCTGCTTGTTCGACTCGCCCTTGGTCATGCGCTCCAGCACCAGCAGCTGCTTGCGGGTCAGGGCTTGCAGCAGCTCGGGGGCGAAGCCGGGGTTTTCGTTGAGACGCCGGTGCGTGCCGGGCTTGTGGGTGCGGATGATGTCCGGTGGCAGGTACACATTGCCGTTGAGAATCTGCTGGATCGCCTCGGTCATTTGCAGGCGCGGCGAGGACTTGGTGATAAACCCCACGGCGCCATAGGTGATGGCCTGCAGCACGATCTGCTTGTCCTGCTCGGCGGAGACAATCACCACCGGGATGGTCGGCGATTCGTTGCGCAGGTTGATCAGGCCATTGAGGCCGTGCATGCCGGGCATGTTCAGGTCGAGCAGGATCAGGTCGAGGTCGTCGTGTTCCTGGGTCAGCGCGAGGGCACTGTCCAGGTCGGCGGTTTCCATCACGTCGCTGCCGGGGAACCCGTCGCTGATGACGTTATGGATCGCCTCGCGAAACAGCGGGTGATCGTCGGCAATCAGAATTTTGTACATGGCCGTTCACCTTCTTGTTGTGGATTTTTATTCAAAGGGTTCGGGTGCTGCAGCCGTCACTGGCAGATTCGCCGCTTCCCATGCGTCCAAGCCATCGCGGTACCAATACACAGAGGTATAGCCCAGGTTGGCGGCTCGTTTTACCGCGTTCCAACTCAGCCAGCAATCGGCGCGGCAGTAGAACACCAGCGGCCGGCCCAGGTCGCCGTGGGTGTATTTGTACAGGTGCCGCACGAAATAACCCTGCCATTCCGGCGTGAGGTCGCCGTCGCCGGTATTGGCCAGCCAGTGGCTGCCGGGCAGGTTGGCATGCGGCTGGTCCTCGATGAAGCGGCCTTGCAGCCACTGGCGGCGGTACACATCGACCAGCACCGGAGCGGGCGTTTGGCGCAGCAGGGTTTGCAGGGCCTGGGTGTCGACAATCGTCGCGCCTGGCAATTGGTCGGGCGTAGGGCTGCGGTACAGGCTGAGACGGTAGCCTTCGGCGGAAAACAGTGGGGTGTCGGCGCAGGTGTAGCCGACGAACAGGCACAGCAGTGCCACGAGGGGCAGTCGAGCGGGCAGCATGGCAAGGCAATCCTTATCGTTATGCGCCCATTACACGTGAGTCGCGCTGCCTTGGGAATGCGACGATAGACAGCAAAACCAGTACCAAAGTAGTAGGTCGCGGCAGACCCCGGGGTTCTAGCATGGGGAAGATACGCTGCCATTGGAGGCACTATGAACATCCTGCTGGTCGATGATCACGCCGTGGTCCGCCTGGGGTATGCCGGCCTGCTGCGCCACGGGCTGCCGGGCGTGGTGGTCCGTGAAGCGGCGAGCGGCGAGGAGGCCCTGGCGCGGGTGCACGAGGCGGTGCCCGCGCTGGTGATCATCGGCTTCGGCCTGCCGGGGATCAGCGGCCTGGAAACCACCCGCCGCCTGCGCCAGCGCCTGCCGCAGTTGCGCGTATTGTTCTTCAGCCAGCATGCGGAACTGCCGGTGGTGCGCCAGGCCCTGGACGCCGGCGCCGCCGGTTACCTGACCAAAAACGCCTCGCCGGCGGTGATGCTTGAGGCGGTGCAGCGCATCCTCGACGGCCACACCTACATCGAACAGGACCTGGCCACGCAACTGGCCTATCATCCCACCGACCGTCGCCTGCAGGGCATGACCCAGCGCGAGCTGGAGATTTTCCTGATGCTCGCCAAAGGCACCCCGGCACGCTCGATTGCGGCCCAACTGAGTATCAGCAGCAAGACCGTGTCCAACCACCTGACCTTGCTCAAGAGTAAGTTGCAGGTGAGTTCCCATGCCGAGCTGGTCCACCTGGGCATCGATATGGGTGTAGTGCGAGTGGCGGGCTGATCTCTACCTGGTGCACGCGGCCCCTGTGGGAGCGGGCTTGCTCGCGAATATGTTGTGTCAGTATCAGGTGTGCTGACTGGCCCGGCGCTTTCGCGAGCAAGCCCGCTCCCACATGTTGGTCAGCGGCGTGCTAGCGATCCCAGGTGGTGGGGCAGTCCTTGCAGCCTTCCATGTTCGCGTCCTGGAAATTCCCGTAATGCTGGCGCGCACCGGTCAGGGTGGCGTTTTCCAGATTGCTTTCACCGAACTTGGCTTCCTGCAGATTTGCATCGCGCAGGTCCGCCCCTTGCAGGTCGGCCTTGCTCAGCCAGGTCATTTCCAGGTCCGCCGCGCGCAGGTTGGCCTTGTGCAGCTTGGCTCCGGACAGTCGCGCAAACTGCAGGTAGGCCGCACTGAGGTTGGCGTTCTCGAACTGCGCACCCTGGGCGAAGAGGCCCCAGCCCTGGATCGCCATCAACGTCGCGTCGGTGAAATTGGCCAGGCGCAGGTTGCTCTGTTGCAGGCTCGCGCGGGTCAGGTTGGCGCCTTGCAGCTGGGCTTTTTCCAGGTTGGCCAGGTCGAGGTTGGCGTGGCGCAGATCGGCCTCGCGCAAGTCGGCGTCGGCCAGGTTCATCTTGCTCAGGTTCTGATTGCTCAGGTTGGCGCCCTTGAGATTGGCGCCAGGGCACTGGCTGTGTTCGGCGATGGTGCAGCCGTTGATCACCAAGGGCGCGTCGTCGCCATCGTCGGCGTGGGCCAGGGGCAGGGACAGCAGGAGTAACAAGGGCAGGTATTTCATGACGAGACCTCGAAGGTGGCGGGGTACCTGTCGCACCGACTGCGCAGCAGCCGATGCGAAAGGAAGAATGCCGGGGCCGCTTCGCAGCCCAGCGCGGGGCATGCCCGCTCGCCACAAAAGGCGACCCCGCATTCTCGGAGGGGTTACTTCTGAGCGGTTTTCAGGTCCCAGCTCGGGATCTTGAACACCCAGAACGAGCCCCCTTGTGCCACCGGCTTGGTCAGCTCGGCCATGTCGCCCCCCCACAACGGCACCGCGCCGCCATAACCGACGGTGACGCCGATGTACTGCTCGCCATCCTGTTCCCAGGTGATCGGCGGCGAGACGATGCCGCTGCCGGTCTGGAACTTCCACAGCTCCTTGCCGGTTTTCGCGTCGAAGGCCTTGAAGAAGCCGTCGCCGGTGCCGGTGAATACCAGGTTGCCCTTGGTTGCCAGCACGCCGGCCCACAGTGGCAAGTGTTCCTTGTGTTCCCACACCACTTTGCCGGTGGTCGGGTTCATCGCGCGCAACGTGCCGACGTGGTCGTCATACATGCGCTTGATGCGAAAACCCATGCCCAGGTACGCCGAGCCTTTCTTGTAGTTGACCTCTTCGGTCCAGTATTCCTCTTTCCACTGGTTGCCCGGGATGTAGAACAGGCCGGTGTCCTGACTGTAGGCCATGGGGTTCCAGTTCTTGCCGCCCAGGAACGGCGGCGAGACTTCCACCGGCTTGCCCTTGGTTTCACCCGGCAGCGGTTTGGCCGGACGCTGGCCTTCGTTTTCCACCGGACGCCCGGTCTTCAGGTCGATATGGCTGGCCCAGGTGATGTTGTCGACGAACGGGAAGGCGTTCTGCAGCTTGCCGTTGGTGCGGTCGACCACATAGAAAAAGCCGTTGCGGTCGGCGTGGCCGGTAGCCTTGGTGACTTTGCCGTCCTTGTCCTTGTAGTCGAACAGCACCAGTTCGTTGTTGCCGGAGAAGTCCCAGGCATCGTTCGGGGTGTGCTGGTAGAACCACTTCACTTCGCCGGTGCTCGGGTCGACGCCGACCTGGCCGGAGGTGTAGAGGCTGTCGAAATCGTGTGGGTTGCCGTCCTTGGCGGTGCGCGCCCAGGTGTTCCACGGGCCCGGGTTGCCGGCGCCGACGATGATGGTGTTGGTCTCGGCATCGAAGCTCGCGCTCTGCCAAGGTGCGCCGCCGCCGTGGCTCCAGGCCTCGACCTTGCCGGTTTCGGTGGTCGGGTCATTCGGCCACGACGGCGCCTTGACGTCGCCGGTCGGGGTGCTGTCCTTGCCGTTCAGGCGGCCCATGTGGCCTTCCACGAACGGGCGCATCCACACTTCTTCGCCGGTGTCCGGGTCGCGCGCATACAGCTGGCCGACCACGCCGAACTCATCGCCGGAGCTGCCGTGGATCAGCAGCACCTTGCCGCTGACCTTGTCCTTGATCAGCACCGGGGCGCCGGTCATGGTGTAGCCGGCGGCGTGGTCGCCGAATTTCTTGTTCCACACCACTTTGCCGGTGTTCTTGTCGAGGGCGATCAGGCGCGCATCGAGGGTGCCGAAGTAGATCTTGTCGCCGAAGATCGCCGCGCCACGGTTGACCACGTCACAGCACGGGCGAATGTTGTCGGGCAGGCGATGGTTGTAGGTCCACAGGCGTTTGCCGGTCTTCGCGTCGAGGGCGAACACGCGGGAGTAGGAGCCGGTGACGTAGACCACGCCGTCGCTGACGATGGCCTGGGATTCCTGGCCGCGCTGTTTCTCGTCGCCGAACGAGTAGGACCAGGCAGGCGTGAGCTTGAACACGTTCTTGTCATTGACCTGGGCCAGCGGGCTCCAGCGCTGGGCATTGGTGCCCATGCCGTATTGCAGCACGTCCTTTGTGGTCAGGTGGTCGTTGGCGATGTCTTCCCAGGTGACGTTGCGCGTCTGCTTCGCAGGTTCGGCAGCGGCATGGCTGGCAGCACTGAGGGACAGGCTGCCCACCAGCAGAAAGGCTTGCAGGGCAAGGCTCAAGGGTGAGAGGGCGGGTAGCGATCTTATTGTCATGGTTGCAGTTCCCAGTGGAGGTTTTGGCCTGCACAGGGTGCGACGTCCATGGGTGTGCGAATACGGAAAAAGTCCCGGTGTTGCCGGGACAATTTCCCGAACCGCCTCTGATTTAGCAGTGCCCCACAAGGCCTGCTACCAACGGATGAGAACCCGACCACCAAAGCAGCATACGGGTGCCGCCGAGCGCTTCCTAAGATGGTTGCCATAGCCTCTGCCAAGAGGTTTTGCGTGCACTCCTGAGGGAAAAAATAATGACAACAAAACGCAACGCCTGGATGACCGCCTGCCTGTTTGCCGGGGTACTCGGTGCCGGTGCCGTCATGGCCCACGGCAACGTCACACCGACCGCCGTGGAAACCAAGGGCCTGACCCCGATCAAGGACGCCGGCGTGCCGCTGGACGCCGATGGCTGGGCCGCCACCAACCCCTATCGCACCTCGCCCGAGCACGACAAGGCGGTGGAAGTCGGTGCCTCGGCCTACAACCAGAACTGCGCCGCCTGCCATGGCCTGGAAGCCAAGTCCGGCGGGATCGCACCCGACCTGCGCATGCTCGATGTCGGCGACGCCGGCGATGAATGGTTTGTCGAACGGGTGCGTCACGGTGCGGTGCGCGATGGCCGGGTCTACATGCCGAAAATGGCCGACTACCTGAGCCAGGAAGCCCTGTGGGCAGTGCGCACCTACCTCGACAGCGTGCACGTCGAGGAGTAGGGCATGCGCCTGCGCGGGGGGTGGATCTGCTGGTTGCCGATGCTGGCCTGGGGCGCACCCGTGGACCCGGTGCCGTCGGTGATGTGGGATTACTACTACCAGCGTTTTCTCGACAATGCGCCCTTCGTGTTCGACGCGCGCGTCAAGCTGCTGGCCCCGCCGTTCGCCGAAGATGCGCGCCAGGTGCCGCTGGAAATCGACGCCCGCGCGTTCAAGGGCGAGGTGGTGAAAATCCTCGCCTGGGCCGAGTTGAACCCGTTGCCGAATATCGTCGACTTCCAGCCCCGCGAGGGTGTGCTGCCGTGGCTGTCGATCCGGATTCGCATCGAACAGGCCACGCCGTTGCGCGCGGCGGTGCTGACCAGGGACGGCCTCTGGCATGTCGGCTCGACCCTGATCGATGCAGCCGGCGGCGGCTGCACCGCACCCAGCGTGGTGCGCACCCAGGCGGGTTGGGAAGAGCACCTCGGCGAAGTGTTCGGCGGGCGCTACCCGCGCGCCGAATTCAGCCGCGTCAAGTTGCAAGTCGCGCACCCGATGGATAACGGCATGGTCAGCGGCATTCCGGAATTCTTTATCAACACGGCCGAACTCCACGGTGCCGACGGTCAGTTATTGGCGACGCTGGAGCTGTTTCCCGCGGTCAGCGAAAACCCCAGCCTGGCCTTTGATATCCAGGCGACCGGCCCCACGCAGCTGACCCTGCGCGACACCAGCGGCAGCCAGTTCGAGGCGGCCATCCCATGACCCTGCGTTGGACGCTCTTATGGCTGATCCTGTTCAGCCTGCCGGTGCTGGCCGAGCTGGATTACGCCCTCAAGCCGCGGCTGATCGCCGACAACACCTGGTTGCTCGAAGGCAGCACCGACAATTTCGCCAAGGACAATGGTGGCAACATCGTCAATGTCGGGTTTATCGTCACCGAGCCCGGCGTGGTGGTGATCGACACCGGGCCGTCCCGGCGCTACGGCGAAGCGTTGCGCCAGGCCATCGCCCGAGTCACCGACAAACCGGTGATCCAGGTGCTGTTGACTCACCACCACCCCGACCATGCCCTGGGCAACCAGGCGTTCAAGGACGTGCCGATTGGCGCACTCGCCGGCACCACCGCATTGCTGCATGAACAGGGCGACGGCCTGGCCGAGAACCTCTATCGCCTGGTCGGTGACTGGATGCGCGGCACCGAAGTGGTGCTGCCCGGTGAAACCCTGCAGCCGGGTGTGAAGACCTTCGGCAGTCACGACCTGCAACTGCTGCAGCTGCGCGGCCATACCGGCGCGGACCTGGCGATCCTCGACCGGAAGACGGGGGTGTTGTTCGCCGGTGACCTGGTGTTCTACCAGCGTGCGCTCACCACCCCGCACTCACCGGGCCTGGCCGTGTGGCTGAGCGATATCGCCACCCTGCAAGGCTTGCCCTGGACCCTGATCGTGCCTGGCCACGGCCCTGTGGCGACCGACGCCAAACCGCTGGAGCAGATGCGCGACTACCTCACCTGGCTCGATCAATTGCTGCGCGACGCCGCTGCACGCGGCAGTGACATGCCGGAACTGATCCGCAGCCCGATCCCTGCACGTTTCGCGGCGATCAACCTCAGCCGCTATGAACTGATCCGCAGCGTGACCCATCTGTACCCGCAATACGAACGCACGCAGATGCAACGCATCAACCCCTGACAATACCCACAACAGACAGAGGCCTCACCATGATCTACGCACAACCTGGCACCCCCGGCGCCGTCGTCAGCTTCAAGCCGCGCTATGGCAACTACATCGGCGGTGAGTTCGTCGCGCCGGTCAATGGTGAGTATTTCACCAACACTTCGCCGGTCACCGGTGAGGCGATCGCCGAATTCCCGCGCTCGACCGCCGCCGATATCGACAAGGCCCTCGACGCTGCGCATGCCGCCGCCGACGCCTGGGGCAAGACCTCGGCCCAGGACCGAGCCCTGGTGCTGCTGAAGATTGCCGACCGCATCGAGCAGCACCTCGAAGTGCTGGCCGTGACCGAAACCTGGGACAACGGCAAGGCCGTGCGCGAAACCCTCAACGCCGATGTGCCGCTGGCGGCCGACCATTTTCGCTATTTCGCCGGCTGCATACGCGCCCAGGAAGGCGGCGCCGCCGAGATCAACGAGCTGACCGCCGCTTATCACTTCCACGAGCCGCTGGGCGTGGTCGGGCAGATCATTCCGTGGAACTTCCCGCTGCTGATGGCCGCGTGGAAACTCGCCCCGGCCCTGGCTGCTGGCAACTGCATCGTGCTCAAGCCGGCCGAGCAGACGCCCCTGTCGATCATGGTGTTTGCCGAGCTGGTCGGCGACCTGCTGCCGCCGGGCGTGCTGAACATCGTCCAGGGCTTTGGCCGCGAGGCGGGCGAGGCACTGGCCACCAGCAAGCGCATCGCCAAGATCGCCTTTACCGGCTCGACTCCGGTGGGCGCACACATCATGCATGCCGCCGCCGAGAACATCATTCCGTCCACCGTGGAGCTGGGCGGCAAGTCGCCGAATATTTTCTTCGAAGACATCATGCAGGCCGAGCCGCAATTCATCGAAAAAGCCGCCGAAGGCCTGGTGCTGGCGTTCTTCAACCAGGGCGAAGTGTGCACCTGCCCGTCGCGGGCGCTGGTGCAGGAGTCGATCTACGAACCGTTCATGGCCGAGGTGATGAAGAAGATCGTCAAGATCAAGCGTGGCAACCCGCTGGACACCGAGACCATGGTCGGCGCGCAGGCGTCCGAGCAGCAATTCGACAAGATCCTCTCCTACCTGAAAATCGCCCAGGAGGAGGGCGCGGTGCTGCTCACCGGCGGCGCGGCCGAGCGCTTGGAGGGGGATTTGTCCAGCGGCTATTACATCCAGCCGACCCTGCTCAAGGGCCATAACAAGATGCGCGTGTTCCAGGAAGAAATCTTCGGCCCGGTGGTGGGTGTGACCACCTTCAAGGACGAGGCCGAGGCACTTGCGATTGCCAACGACAGCGAGTTCGGCCTGGGCGCCGGGCTGTGGACCCGCGACATCAACCGGGCCTACCGCATGGGCCGCGCGATCAAGGCGGGTCGGGTGTGGACCAACTGCTATCACCTGTACCCGGCGCACGCGGCGTTCGGTGGCTACAAGAAGTCGGGTGTGGGGCGTGAGAACCACAAGATGATGCTGGACCACTATCAGCAGACCAAGAACCTGCTGGTGAGCTACGACATCAACCCGCTGGGTTTCTTCTGACCCTCTGACTGCAATGTGGTCTCCTGTGGGAGGGCGGTGCGACGATTCTACTTGCTCCCGATGGCGGTGCGTCAGTCAATATTTATGGCACTGACATGCCGCTATCGGGAGCAAGCCCCCTCCCACATTGTGATCCGCGTACACCCGCCACCAATGCAGGCGCCGCTTCGTTCGAAAGTAGCATTCGCACCCCCATCCCCCCATGCATTAATGCCCTTACCGGAATCTTCCGGCACAACAAGAGGATTCTCCCCATGTGGACCAAACCCGCCTTCACCGACCTGCGTATCGGCTTCGAAGTGACCATGTACTTCGCCAGCCGCTGATCCATCTCCGGCCAGCCTCGCGCTGGCCGGTGCTCAACTGGTCTTTGGGATCAGTCCTACAACTCCCTCGGAAAGTCTCACCTGAGCAAGGACACAATCGCGTGATTTGATCTTGGTCTTTTCAGACACGGATCGTTACGCATGACTGACACGCTGTGGGCCGCCCGCGAGGGTGACGCGCTTCTGCACAGTTCAATGCTCACCGACGTGTTAGGCGGCGTCCTGGAGATTGCCGCCAACGTGACCATGACGGCCTTGGCGACAGCCGCTGTTGTTGCCGCAGCCGGCTTCACCGTGGCAACGGGCGGCCTTGGCTGCGTTGTACTGGGCGCCGTCGTGGGGGTGGTGGTCGGCGTCGGCATGAGTCAAACCGGCGCGGATAAAGGCCTCTCACGATTATGTGAGTCTTTTGCCAATACGCTGTTCCCTCCGGTCATCGACGCCTTCATCAGCAGCGGTTCGCCCAACGTCTTCATCAACGGGAAACCCGCCGCGCGGGCGGCCGGCAAACTCTCGGATGTCATCGCGGCGCCAAGTGGTGAGCCGTCTTATCTGGATATCGCCGAAGGCTTTTTCTCTCAGCTATGGCGCCCTACGGTGGCTGTCCCGGTGGCAGGCGCTGTGCCTTGTCCTGCCGATAAGATCGACTGCGCTAAACACCCGCCAATGCCGGAGCAATACCTGGCGGAGGGCTCCAGCCGGGTCTTTATCAATGGTCAACCCGCCGTGCGCAGTGGGGATCGGAGCACCTGCGAAGCCAAGGTCGGAAACGTACAGATTTCGCCGAATGTGATCATCGGTGGCGCGCCCGTGGTGGTGCGTGAGATTCGCAGCGGCAAGACGCCAGGCGTGGGGTTGGCGGTGACGGCGTTGCTGGCGTTGCGCGGCGGGGGCGCGAAGTTCTTCAGCAAGTTGCCGTGCATGGCGGTAGGCGGGCTGGTGTCGTGGGGCAGCAGCCAGGTAAGCAATGTGGTGACTGCAGCGGTCGCGGGTTCGCCCAACCCGGTGCACAGCGCCACGGGCGCGAAGGTCCTCGACGGTGAAGACGACCTGGACTTCGCTTTGCCAGGACTGCTGCCGATCGAGTGGCAGCGCTATTACAGCAGCCTGGATGAACGTCGTTACGGTCTGTTCGGCGCCAGTTGGAGCGTGGTTTATGAAGTCCGCGTCGACATTGGCGCGCATCCCGAAGGTGGTGAACGACTGGTCTATACCGATGAGCAGGCTCGCCAGATCGACATGGGCGTGATCCCGCTGGGTGGTGCGGTGTTCAGCGCCGGAGAGGGGTTGAGCGTGCGGCGCCATAGCAACGGCCAGTTGCTGATTGAAAGTGTCGACGGGCGCTATCGGTTGTTCGAACCAACGCCAGGCAATCCGTCGCACCTGCGTCTGAGCCAGTTGGGGGATCGCAATGACAACCGTATCCTCCTCGACTATGACGCCCAAGGCCGCCTGAGCCAGTTACGCGATCCCTTGAACGATGTGCGAATCGAACTGGGCTACAGCCAGCAATGGTCCGGTCGGGTCGAGCAGATTGAACGCCTGTTCCCTGATCACAGCCGCGAAATCCTCGCCAGCTATGGCTATGACGCTGATGGCAATCTGGCTGAAGTTCGCGACGCTGCCGGGCATGTACAGCGCCGTTTCGCCTACGACAACGGCCAGCGCATGGTCGAGCACCAACGGCCCACCGGGCTACGTTGTTTTTACCAATGGGCGTGTGTGGAGGGCGCGGAATGGCGCGTGGTCCGACACTGGACCGACGAGGGCGACGACTACCAGTTCGACTATGACCCACACGCCGGAACCACGCGGATTACCGATGGCTTGCAGCGGGTCAGCATCCGCAGATGGAACCCGCAGTACCAGATCACCGCGTATACCGACAGCCTCGGCCAAACCTGGCAATTTGAATGGAATGACGAGCGCCAGTTGCTCGGTGCCACCGATCCTCAGGGCGGTCAGTGGACGTTCGGTTACGACGCCTCCGGCAACCTGTGCGAGACGCAAGATCCGTTGGGGCGCGCCGAATCCACGGTGTGGTTGGGGCATTGGTCGCTGCCGCTGGTGGAGACCGATGCCGCCGGCCACGCCTGGCAGTATCAATACGACCCGCGTGGCAACTGTGTCAGCGACACCGATCCGCTGGGGCAGGTCACCCGCTATCGCTATGACGGGTTTGGCCAAGTGGTAGAAATCATCGACGCCGCAGAAAAGCGCAAAACCCTGCGCTGGAACGAAACCGGGCAGTTGATTAAGTACGTCGATTGTTCGGGCTATCCCACGCGCTTCGAGTACGACCGTCGGGGCCATTTGCACGTCGTGATCGATGCGGCGGGTGAGCGGCAGCGCTATCAACACGACAGCCAGGGCCGCCTGCTGCAAACCGAAAGGCCCTATGGGCATATCGAGCATTATCTGCGCGACACCAGCGGCCAGTTGATCGCCTACACCGATGCTGCCGGCCATATCACCCGCTACCAATACGACCGCCGTGGGCAGGTCCGCCAGCGCGTCGATGCCCAAGGCCGACAGATCGAATTGTGCCACGACGCCTACGGCCGCCTGCAAATCCTGACCAATGAAAACGGTGAGCGCTACCGCTTTGCCTGGGATCACGGCGACCGACTCACCCAACAGCGAGGCCTCGATGGCAGCGCACAGCGCTATGCCTACGATGCGCTGGATAACCTGGCAGCGATCGAATACGTGCCCGTGAACGAGGGCTCTTCTATCGTGCATCGCCTGGAGCGCGATGCAGCCGGGCGCTTGCGGGCGAAAGTGACCGATGATGGTCGCACCGACTACACCTACGACCCCCTGGACCAACTCACCAGCGTCACCTTCACCGGCAACGACCAGACTACCCAGACCTTGGCCTTCGTCCACGATCCACTTGGCCAACTGCTCACCGAACACAGCGCTGCGGGCAGCCTGAACCACCACTACGACGAACTCGGCAACCTGATCCAGACGCAACTGCCCGACGGTCGCTGGCTCAATCGCCTGTACTACGGCAGCGGCCACCTGCACCAGCTCAACCTCGACGGCCACGTCATCAGCGACGTCGAACGCGACCGCCTGCACCGCGAAGTGCTGCGCACCCAAGGGCAGATCACCACCCGCAGCGAGTTCGACCGCTGCGGCCGATTGCGCTCGCGTAAACGTAGCCCAACAGGCCAACCCCGGCAGCTGCCGCCCACCCAACAAAAAACCTTCGAATACGACCCGGCCGACAACCTGATCGGCCGCCTGGAAGAGGGCCGACGCCACCTGCTGCACTACGACGCGACCGGTCGGATTATCGCTACCCAGGACAGTACGCAAGGCCAGCAGGAAACCTTCGCCTACGATGCAGCCGCCAACTTGCTGAATGGGCTCCAGCCTGGCGCCGGATTAGTGAGGCACAACCAGTTGCTGACCTACCAGGACAAGCGCTACCGCTATGACGGCTTTGGTCGGATGATCGAAAAACGTAGCACCCTCAGAGGCTTGCAACGCTTCGCCTACGACGCTGAACACCGCCTGATCGAAGTGCATAGCCAGAAAAACGGGCGAGAAACGCGGGTAAAAATGCGCTATGACCCACTCGGCCGACGCATCAGTAAAACCGAATACGACAGCTACGGTTATCCGCAGGGCGAAACCCGCTTCGACTGGGACGGCCTGCGCCTGTTGCAGGAACATCGGCATAGCCAGACCAGCCTCTACCTCTATGAGGATGAAGGCTACGCGCCGCTTGCCCGAGTCGACGGAAAGGGCGAACACCAGCGCGTGCGCTATTACCACAACGATCTGAATGGGCTGCCGGAGCAACTGACCGAAGCCGACGGGCACAACGTCTGGCACGCGACTTATCGGGTGTGGGGCAACATGCTGGAGGAGGTGCGCGAGCCCTACTACATTGAAGAACAGAACCTGCGGTTTCAGGGGCAGTATCTGGATCGGGAGACGGGGCTGCACTACAACACGTTCCGGTTTTATGATCCGGAGGTGGGGCGGTTTACGACGCCGGATCCGGTTGGGTTAGCAGGGGGGCTGAACCTCTATCAATATGGGCCTAACCCGATAGGGTGGGTGGACCCAAAGGGCCTGAGTTGCATACACGCCGAGAGGGCAAGGCGGCTTAGATATAAAAAAACCAATGAGCGGTCGCACGGCCAGCCGGTATATTTGAACAGCAAGGCCCCGATCAAGCTTAAGTACATTACTCCAGACGTAGATAAACATAACGGCGGCTTTTGGAAAGCAGCCGACAGCGTCAAAAATTTGGGGTCTAAGAGGACTCGGTCGGGTACATTTGACGAAAATCTCAATCGGGTAGGTGATTAGAACGATGAAATATTCTTACCGGATAACGAAGTACGATCCCCAGGGTAACGAGTGCTTAAATAGCGAGTGGACGAGCTTCTTTGACATTGGAAAAAGCGTGTCGGAAGAAGAGTACCTACTCACCGAAACTAACTATGTAGAAACGGTCATTGCAATTTGCCAATGCTTGGGTGTTTCAATTTTGATAATTAGCAATCTTGAAATTAATTCAGAGGGTGAACCTTACGCGGAAGGGCAGAGCATTGAGGTCGATCAACTAGCTCCAGTCCTCAAAGCTATTTTGAGAGAAAAAATCTGGTGCAAGCTGAAGTCTGCCAGCTGTGAATTTCACTTTGGCTATGACTATTACATGTATCTAATCTCGGAAACTGATGCAGCTCTCTGCTTTCCAAAGGAAAGAAGCAAACTTTTTTTTGAGGCGTTTCTATCACCTTATCTTAATGGTTAGACCTGACGTGAATGTCATTGCGCCCAATGAACTACTGAATATCGATTGACCAACGCAACGTCGTCGGGCCGTCGTAGCGCTTGTCGATATCCGCCTCGTAGTAAATAGATACTGAGGGCGTTACCTATGGAAGACCTATCTGAAGAAAGTCCAGATCTAGATGCGAAAATTTGTTCCATCGTAGAGGGTGGAAACGAGCTGGACGACGAGGGCAAAAAAACTCAGGCGCTTGCTGCTTATATTCAAGCGTGGGAGCTACTCCCAGAGCCCAAATTGGGCTGGAAGCTATTGACCGGATGGATTGCGGGCTCGCTTTACAACTTCTACTTTGATAACGGTGATTTCAAAAATCTAAGTATTGGGCTCAAGCTGCACTCGCTGGCAGAAGTTCCCAACGGAATACCGGGCCATTGATGGATTTGGGTATGGTTTGTCTCGAACTTTACGAGGAGGACGAGGCTTTTCAACATTTTGATGCGGCTTATTCCATCGGAAAAGAAAGAGCTTTCAAAGAAAGGCCAAAAAAATACCTGAATTTTTATTTGATTCCACGTATGTTGATTTTTCGTTCTGGCGCCCTTCTACAACCCAATCGCGTAATTTAGCTGGGTAATTCGATGCCCCCGGCAAAGACTAAGCTTTACCGCTACCACCGTCTCCGCCGAATGATCGACAGCCAGAACAGAGAGTGAGAATCGCTCATGACCCGCTCAACGATATGTTCCAAGCCACCCGAAAACTAATACTCAGAGGAGAGAACATGAGTGAGTTGACTGATTTTCACGTTTTCTGGGGCGCGGCTATGGCTGTTGCTGAAAAGAAATCCGCCTCGATGGACGCCGATGGAGCCGAGGATTTCGCCCAACGGCTTTACGATGAATACGTTGAGCAGGGCGCGCCAAAGAATAAAAAGAAATGGCTAGCGGAACGGTTGGAAAATGAATTTCTCTGTTTAAAAGAGAGCCCCGTATGGGTGGGGGAGCCGGCATGGTTGTACCATCAGGGTCAACCTATGGTTTTTTTACATCAATTTTCAGTTTTACTTTCAGCACAGCACATCAAAGAAAAAATCTCTCTTGGCGATACCGTTTACGTGTTTGGCGCAAAACATCGTCTCAAAAGGCCGGCAGAGGATACTTGGACTGATATATATCGCACCGTCGTTCGAACGTTTGAGGGCCAAACTACAGTGGAAATTCTGGCGTAGGCTGTATTGAAAAACGCTAGCCAAAGAAGACCAAGGGGAAGAATAACGGCGACAGCTTTTATTAAAATATTGTTAATTCAAATAGAGCTGTCTCCTTTATGCCATGGGGCAACACGCTGGAGGAGGTGCGTGAGCCTCGCTACATTGGAGAACGGAACCTGTAGTTTCAGGGGCAGTATCTGGATCGGAAGAGGGGGCTGCACTACAACACGTTTCGATTTTTATGTTCCGGATGTGGGGCGGTTTACGAAGACGACGTCTATGTTGGCGTTCGCACCAGCGCGATGGTCGTATGGGGAATGACCCTTTGGTCTGATTGCATTCGCTCCCGAATGGGTTAGTGTGAAGCGCACCTCCCAAAAATAATAACAACAGGCTTTCCAATGAGCCCAAACCTGAGCCTCCTGCGTAAATTCGTCTCGCCTGAAATCATCTTCGGCGCCGGCTGCCGGCATAACGTCGGCAATTACGCCAAGACCTTCGGCGCGCGCAAGGTGCTGGTGGTCAGCGACCCCGGCGTGATTGCCGCCGGCTGGGTCGCCGATGTCGAAGCCAGCCTGCAAGCCCTCGGTATCGACTACTGCCTGTACACCGCCGTATCGCCCAACCCGCGCGTCGAAGAAGTGATGCTCGGCGCCGAGGTGTACCGCGAAAATCATTGCGACGTGATCGTGGCCATCGGCGGCGGCAGCCCGATGGACTGCGGCAAGGCCATCGGCATTGTGGTCGCCCATGGGCGCAGCATCCTCGAGTTCGAAGGCGTGGACACCATTCGCGTGCCCAGCCCGCCCTTGATCCTGATCCCGACCACGGCCGGCACCTCGGCGGACGTGTCGCAGTTCGTGATCATCTCCAACCAACAGGAACGCATGAAGTTCTCCATCGTCAGCAAGGCGGTGGTGCCGGACGTGTCGCTGATCGACCCGGAAACCACCGCGAGCATGGACCCGTTCCTGTCCGCCTGTACCGGCATCGACGCGCTGGTGCATGCCATCGAGGCGTTCGTGTCCACCGGGCATGGCCCGCTTACCGACCCTCACGCGCTCGAGGCCATGCGCCTGATCAACGGCAACCTGGTGCAGATGATCGCCAACCCCGGCGATATTGCCCTGCGCGAGAAAATCATGCTCGGCAGCATGCAGGCCGGGCTGGCGTTTTCGAATGCGATCCTCGGGGCGGTGCACGCCATGTCCCACAGCCTGGGCGGCTTCCTCGACTTGCCCCACGGCCTATGCAACGCGGTATTGGTAGAGCACGTCGTTGCGTTCAACTACAGCTCGGCGCCGGAGCGGTTCAAGGTGATTGCCGAGACCTTCGGCATCGACTGCCGTGGCCTCAACCATCGGCAGATCTGCGCGCGGCTGGTAGAGCACCTGATTGCGCTCAAGCACGCGATCGGTTTCAACGAGACGCTCGGCCTGCACGGCGTGCGCGTGGCCGACATCCCGTTTCTGTCCCAGCATGCGATGCATGACCCGTGCATCCTCACCAACCCGCGCGAGTCCAGCCAGCGTGATGTCGAGGTCGTCTATGGCGAAGCTCTCTGACGCGCAACAGCGCGCCCTGGCCGGGCTGCTGGGGCTGGGCGACCAGTCGGCGCGCAAGAGCCATTACCCGGAACTCACCGCGCGGCTCGACGAGCTGGAGGCCGAGCGCAATCGCTACATCCGCCTCAACGACGAACTGGAGCAACGGGTCGCCGCGCGCACCGACGAGCTGCTGGAGGCCAACCTCAACCTGCAACAGCAGATCGCCCAGCGCGAGCAGATCGAACAGGACCTGCGCGACGCCCGTGACGCCGCCCAGGCCGCCAATCGCAGCAAGGACAAATACCTCGCCGCCGCCAGCCATGACCTGCTGCAACCGCTGAACGCCGCGCGGCTGCTGATCTCGACCTTGCGCGAGCGCAACTTGCCGAGCGTCGAGCAGGTACTGGTGGAACGCACCCACCAGGCCCTGGAGGGCGCCGAGGACTTGCTCACCGACCTGCTGGATATCTCGCGGCTCGACCAGGCAGCGGTCAAGCCGGACGTGGCGCTGTATCGCCTGGATGAATTGTTTGCGCCGCTGGTCTCGGAGTTCCAGTCGGTGGCCCAGGCGGCCGGCCTCAACCTGCGCGCGCGTACCGGCGGGTACGCGATCCGTACCGACTTGCGGCTGTTGACGCGGATTTTGCGCAACTTCCTCAGCAATGCCTGCCGCTATACCGATGAGGGCTGCATCCTCCTTGGCGCGCGCCGGCGCGGTGATCGCCTGCGCCTGGAGGTGTGGGACACCGGGCGCGGGATTGCGGCGGATCGGTTGGGTTCGATCTTTCTGGAATTCAACCAGCTCGACGTCGGTCGTGCGTCGGACCGCAAGGGGGTAGGGCTGGGCCTGGCGATTGTCGAGCGTATCGCCGATATTCTCGGCTACCCGGTGGCGGTGCGGTCCTGGCCGGGGCGCGGTTCGATGTTCAGTATCGAGGTGCCGCTGAGCGACGAAATGCCACTGGCGATCAGCCAATTGCCCGTCGCGCCTACCACCGGTAATCCGCTGCCGGGGCGGCGCTTGCTGGTGATCGACAACGAAGTGAGCATCCTCGAAAGCATGCGCGCGCTGCTCGGCCAGTGGGGCTGCGAGGTGGTCACCGCAACTGATCAGGCGGGCGCTTTGCTGGCGCTGCAGGGCAGGGCGCCGGAGTTGATCCTGGCCGACTATCACCTTGACCATGGGGTGGTCGGCTGTACGGTGGTCAAGCATCTGCGTGAGCACTTCGAGCAGAAGATCCCGGCGGTGATCATCACCGCCGATCGCACCGACCAGTGCCGACGCGCGCTGCGCCGCCTGGAAGCGCCGCTGCTGAACAAACCGGTCAAGCCCGGCAAGTTGCGCGCGGTATTGAGCCAATTACTCGCCTGACGCCCGGCGCGTTGATACCCGTCAACACACCCTGCGACCTTATGCGCCATGCTCCCGGCCTGAATGGAAGGCCTACGGAGTACCGCATGAACGCCCCCGCAACAACCGCTGCATCCTTCAAGTTGCCCCTGGGCCTGGTGGTCGCCGTGCTGGTGATGGTCGGCGTGCTGCTGTTGCCGCTGCCGGCGGACTTGCCGGTGGCCGGGCACCGGATGCTGGCGATCCTCGCCTTTGCCGTGGTGGTGTGGATCACCGAGGCGGTGTCCTATGAAGCCAGCGCGATCATGATCACTTCGCTGATGGCGTTTTTGCTCGGCACCGCGCCGTCGCTGCAGGACCCTGCGCACCTGATCGGCTCCAGCCCGGCGATCAGCATGGCGCTGACCGGCTTCTCCAACCCGGCGCTGGCGCTGGTGGCGGGGGCGCTGTTCATTGCCGCAGCGATGACCCACACCGGCCTGGATCGGCGTATCGCGCTGGTCACCCTCAGCCGCATCGGCACCAGTACCCGGCGCATCCTGTTGGGGGCGATTGCGGTGACCATTTTGCTCAGCCTGGTGGTGCCCAGCGCCACCGCGCGCAGTGCCTGCGTGGTGCCGATCATGATGGGCGTGATTGCCGCCTTTGGCGTCGACAAGCGTTCGAACATTGCCGCCGGGATCATGATCGTGGTCGCGCAGGGCACCAGCATCTGGAACGTCGGCATCCAGACCGCCGCGGCACAGAACCTGCTGACGGTCGGCTTCATGGACAAGATGCTCGGCCAGCGCGTGTCGTGGCTCGACTGGCTGATCGCCGGCGCGCCGTGGGCGGTGATCATGTCGGCGGTGCTGCTGTTTTTGGTGCTCAAGTTGCTGCCGCCGGAAACCGACAGCATCCCCGGCGGCCAGGAGGCCGTGGCGCAGTCGCTGGTGGACATCGGGCCGATGACCGGGCCGCAGAAGCGCCTGTTGAGTGTCTCGGTGCTGCTGTTGCTGGCGTGGGCCACCGAGGGCCGGTTGCACAGTTTCGACACCACCTCGACCACCTACGCAGGCCTGGTGTTCCTGCTGTTGCCGGGGCTGGGCGTGATGACCTGGAAGGATGTGCAGTCGCGTATTCCGTGGGGCACGGTGATTGTGTTTGGTGTCGGCATCAGCCTCGGTACGGCGCTGCTGACCACCCAGGCCGGGCAGTGGCTGGGCGCGCAGGTGGTGACGCACACCGGGTTGGATCAGCTCGGGCCGCTGGGCGTATTTGCCATCCTCGGGGCCTTCCTGATTGTGATCCACCTGGGCTTTGCCAGTGCCACGGCCTTGACCTCGGCGTTGTTGCCGATCCTGATCGCGGTGTTGCAGACCTTGCCGGGTGAGTTCAGCCGCCTGGGGATGACCATGCTGCTCGGGTTTGTGATGAGCTACGGGTTTATCCTGCCGATCAATGCGCCGCAGAACATGGTGTGCCTGGGGACCGGCACGTTCACGGCGCGCCAGTTTGCCAAGGTGGGGATTCTGGTGACGCTGCTCGGCTATGGCCTCATGCTGATCTTCGCCGCCACGTACTGGAGTTGGCTCGGCTGGATCTGAGCTGGAATCTGCGCCTGCATTTGTCTGGCGGGCGCGCTGCCGGGATCAATTGCACCCTCGAGATGGCAAGATGAACTCCGCTCAGGTTTACTACTCCCTGAGTAATGGTTTTACCGGCGTCCCCCGCCGGGTCATCTAGGTCACCGAATGGACAAATACACCCCCCACACCTGGCAGCCCCACGAGCGACCGAGCCTGCCTGGCTCGCCGTCGACGCCGCTGCACCCCACGCACAAACGCTGGCTGTTTGCGCTGGTCGGCGTGCTGGTGGCGATTACCGGCGGGCTCGGCAATGCGCTGGTCATCGCCAACCTGCAATACCTGCAAGGTGCCCTGGGCGCGACAACGGCGGAAATGGCCTGGCTGCCCGCCGCCTATGTGATGACCAACGTGTGCATGAACCTGCTGCTGGTGAAGTTTCGCCAGCAGTTCGGCCTGCGCGCGTTCACCGAGGTGTTCCTGGTACTGTATGCGCTGGTGACCTTCGGCCATTTGTTCGTCAATGACCTCAGCTCGGCCATCGCGGTGCGGGCGGCGCACGGGATGGTCGGCGCGGCGCTCAGTTCGCTGGGGTTGTACTACATGATCCAGGCGTTCCCGGCCAAATGGCGGATGAAAGCCCTGGTGCTGGGGTTGGGCACCGCGCAACTGGCGCTGCCGTTGGCGCGGCTGTTCTCCGAGGATTTGCTGCAAATCGCCGAGTGGCGTGGCCTGTACCTGTTCGAACTGGGCATGGCCCTGATCTGCCTGGGGTGCGTGTTCCTGCTCAAGTTGCCGCCTGGCGACCGCTTCAAGACCTTTGAAAAACTCGACTTCCTGACCTTCGGCATCCTCGCCACCGGGGTCGCCTTGCTCTGCGCCGTGTTGTCGCTGGGGCGCATCGACTGGTGGCTGGAAGCACCGTGGATCGGCGTCGCCTCGGCCTGTTCGCTGGTGCTGATCATGGCCGGCCTGGCGATCGAACATAATCGCGCCAACCCGTTGCTGATGACCCGTTGGCTCGGCAGTGGGGTGATGATCCGCCTGGCGCTGGCCGTGGTGTTGATTCGCATGGTGCTGTCGGAGCAGTCCACCGGCGCCGTGGGGTTCATGCAGATGTTGAACATGAGCTACGAGCAGATGCACACCCTGTACGTGGTGATGCTGGCCGGGGCGATTGCCGGGCTGGTGGTCAGTGCGCTGACGATCAACCCGGCGCACCTGCTGATGCCGCTGATCATTTCGCTGGCGCTGATGGCCGTGGGGTCGGTGATGGACAGTTTCTCCAGCAACCTGACCCGGCCGCAGAACATGTACATCAGCCAGTTCCTGCTAGGCTTTGGCGGCACGTTCTTCCTGGGCCCGACCATGGTGCTGGGCACCCGCAACGTGCTGACCAACCCGCGCAACCTGGTGAGTTTCTCGGTGATGTTCGGGATCTGCCAGAACCTCGGCGGCCTGATTGGCGCAGCGTTGCTCGGCACCTTCCAGATCGTGCGCGAGAAGTTTCACTCGAGCATGATCGTCGAGCACCTGACCCTGCTCGACCCGCGTGTGGCTGCGCGGGTGCAGAGCGGTGGCTCGGCCTACGGCGGGGTGATCGCCGACCCGGAATTGCGCAACCTCATGGGCATTCGCAGCCTGGCCACGGCGGCCACGCGTGAGGCGAATGTGATGGCTTACAACGATGTGTTCATGCTGATCGCGATCATCGCTATCCTCACCATGATCTGGATCTTTATCCGCAGTCTGTGGCTGATGAGCACCACCAAGGCAGCAGCCCCTTCCGTTCAACCCAGCGGCGCCACTTCATGACCGAAACGACCACTACCACGACCACCAATGCCATTGCCTCCACCCCGGAAGGCACCGCGCCGCCCGGCGCGAGCGTGACTGAGCCGCGCTCGCTGCGGGTGCGCATCATCTCGTCGCTGGGCTTCGCCGCGATTGCCATCGTCGGCGTACTGATCGTGTTGTATGCCTGGCAATTGCCGCCGTTCAGCAGCGCCGTGGAAACCACCGAGAACGCCCTGGTGCGCGGCCAGGTGACGATCATCGGCCCGCAGCTCAGCGGTTATGTGTTCGAAGTGCCGGTGCAGGACTTCCAGTACGTCAAGGCGGGCGACCTGCTGGTGCGCCTCGATGACCGCATCTACAAGCAGCGCCTCGACCAGGCGCTGGCGCAACTGGCGGTGCAGAAGGCTTCGCTGGCCAATGTGGTGCAGCAACGCAACAGTGCCGAAGCCACCATCAAGCTGCGCCAGGCCGCCTTGGTGGACAGCCAGGCCCAGGCGCGCAAGAGCACCGCCGACTTGCGCCGCAATGAAGAACTGATCAGCGACGGTTCGGTGTCCAAGCGCGAGCTGGACGTGACCCGTGCCGCGAATGCGCAGACCATCGCCGCCGTGGCCCAGGCCCAGGCCAGCCTGGAGATCGCGCGGCAGGACCTGCAGACGGTGATCGTCAATCGCGGCTCCCTGGAGGCGGCGGTGGCCAGTGCCGAGGCGGCCGTGGAGCTGGCGCGGATTGATTTGTCCAACACCCGCATCACCGCGCCGCGTGACGGCCAGCTGGGGCAGATTGGCGTGCGCCTAGGCGCCTTCGTCAATTCCGGCGCGCAGTTGATGGCGCTGGTGCCCCACCAGTTGTGGGTGATCGCCAATATGAAAGAAACCCAGATGGACAATGTGCAGGTCGGCCAGCCGGTGACCTTCACCGTGGATGCGCTCAACCACCGTAAGTTTCGCGGCACGGTGCAGCATATTTCCCCGGCGACCGGCTCGGAGTTCAGCCTGTTGCAGGCGGACAACGCCACCGGCAACTTCGTGAAGATCGCCCAGCGTGTACCGGTGCGGATTACCGTGGACCCGGATCAGGCCGAGAGCGAGCGGCTACGGCCGGGGTTGTCGGTGGTGGTGAGTATCGACACGGCAGGGCGCCTGAAAAACAGCCCGCCCTGACCACCCCAGCCACCCTGTAGGAGCCGGCAAGCCGGGCGCCTACAGGGGAAGGTATTTCAGGCTGAAATCGAGTTGAGTCGATTGGCCTTGTTCCAACAGTTTCAACCCGGGCCGTCCCGGCAGGTGATGCGCATTTACCGGATGGCTCACCGGTTCGATGCAGAAAAATCCCAGCCCCGGTGGGCAGAACAGCAGGAAGTAGTCGGCGCCGGTGGCTCGGCATTCCAGCGCATAGCCCAGCTCCGGCTGCTCGATCCGGCACTGCCCGTCCCACTGGCAAAAGCCATTGTCCACCAGGCGCTCCGGCAGCGCCTTGAGCTGGCGGAAATCCCAGTCCGCCGGCAGCGGAGCGAGCCCCGTCGGCAGCTTGGATGCATCACTCATCCACACCTGCTCGGCGTTGGCCTGCAAGCGCGTGGCCGGCCGGCGCGGTAAGTAGGGATGCAAGCCCAACCCATGCCACGCGGCCTTGTCGGCCAGATGCGTGACGCGCAGTTCGATCCTCAACTCGCCGCCACTCAGGCGAAACCGCTGCTCGGCGCGATAGGCAAACGGTGTGTCGCACTCCACCGCCAGCACCACCTCATCCGCCGACTGGCTGACCACCTGCCACACCTGCTGCCAGGCCGAACCATGAATCGGCAGCGGGTCGAGCGGGCTGTTCGGTGTCAGCGCCAGCCAGCCATCCGGGGTGTCGAAACCGCCTTCGGCAATCCGATTGGACCAGGGCGCCAACGGATAGCACCCCAGCTTGCCCGGCAACCCGGTAGCGATCGCCTGCTCATCGCTATGCCGCAGCAGCGGCTGCCCGCTGGCGCGCACGCTCCAGTTGACGATGCTGCCCCCCACGGCGGGCGCCAGGGTCAGCACGGTCAGGTCATCTCTGAGTTCCAGCATCACAGGTTCACCTTGAAATGAAAGCTGCCTGCAGGCGCTGGCTTGCCGGCGCCTGCTGGGGTGGGCGTCACAGGCTGTATTCCTACGCAGAGCGTTATAGCACCACGCTTGGCAGCCACAGCGACAACGCCGGAATGTAGGTCACCGCCATCAACACCAGGAACAGTACGGCATAGAACGGCAGCAGCGCCTTCACGGTTTTCTCGATGCTGACCTTGCCCACCGCCGCACCCACGAACAGCACCGCACCCACCGGCGGGGTGATCAGGCCGATGCCGAGGTTGACCAGCATGATCATGCCAAAGTGCACCGGGTCGACACCGATGCCGAGGATCACCGGCAACAGGATCGGCGTGAGGATCAGGATCAGCGGCGCCATGTCCATCACCGTGCCGAGCAACAGCAGCATCATGTTGATGCACATCAGGATCACGTAGCGGTTGTCCGACAGGGTCAGGAACATCGTGGTGATCTTCGCCGGGATCTGCATCAGGGTCATGATGTAGCCGAAGCTGGCGGCGAAGGCGATCAGGATCATCACGATGGAAATGGTGCGCACCGTACGGTGCATCAGCTTCGGTAGCTCGCTCCATTTGTAGTCGCGGTAGATGAACATGGTCACGAAGAACGCCCACAGCACCGCGATTGCGGCGGACTCGGTGGCAGTGAAAATACCCGAGAGGATGCCGCCGAGGATGATCACCATGGCCATCAGGCCCCACAGTGCATCGGCGCAGATTTTCAATGCCTGCTTCAAGGGAATGACTTCGCCCTTGGGGTAATCGCGTTTCTTCGCGAAGATCAGGCACAGCACCATCAGGCACGCGCTCATCAGCAAGCCCGGGACCACGCCGGCCATGAACAGCGAGGCGATGGAAACGGTGCCGCCGGCGGCCAGCGAGTAGAGCACCGAGTTATGGCTGGGCGGGGTCAGCAGCGCTTGTACCGAGCCGCTGATGGTCACCGCGGTGGCGAATTCGCGTGGATAGCCACGGCGCTCCATTTCCGGGATCAGCACCGAGCCGACCGAGGCCGTGTCGGCCACCGACGAACCGGAGATCGCGCCGAAGAACGTCGAGGCCATGATGTTCACCAGCGACAGGCCACCGCGCACAAATCCCACCAGCACACCGGCAAACGCCACCAGCCGCCGCGACATGCCGCCCTCGGCCATGATCGCCCCGGCCAGGACGAAGAAAGGGATCGCCATCAGCGAGAATTTATTCACCCCGCCCGCCACCTGGATCATCAGGGCCTGGAACGGAATGTCGATCCACCACGCGCCAATCAGCGCCGACAGCCCGAGGGCGTAGGCCACCGGCATGCCGATCAGGATCAAGGCGATAAAGCTGCCCAACAGAATCAACGCATCCATATCAAACTGCCCCTTCGCTTTCTTCTACCAGGTCAAAGCGCACCACGCGCCGCTGGCTCTGGTCGCCCAACAGGAGTTTTTCCAGCACGAACACCAGGGTCAGCAGCCCGCCAATCGGGATCGGCATATAGGTGATGCCCACGCGCAGGGTCGGGATGGCGCTCATGAACTGGTTCCAGGTGGACAGGCACAGCTTGCTGCCCCAGATCGTCATGAACAGGCAGATCGTCGCCATCAACAGTTGCGAGACGATGCCGACTACCTGGCGTTGGCGCGGCGGCAGGCGGTCGGTGATCATCGCCACCGACATGTGCGCGCCGGCGCGGTAGCTGGCAGCGGCGCCGATGAAGGTGAACACCAGCATCAACAGGATGGCGGTGGGTTCCGGCCAGCTGGAGCCGGTGCCGAGGATGTAGCGGGCGAAAATGCCCCAGGGAATGATCAATGCCACTCCCAGTACCGAGAGGCCGGCGACCCAGATGCAGGTCATGTAGAGGCGATCGTTGATGCGCAGCAGCAAATTCTTCATGGCGTTCACCGTAACCGGGCGCGTCGATGCCGACCGCGCCTGGCCTTGCTGGAGGAGGAGGGTGATTACTCGACGGCGTCGATGCGCTTGATGATGTCGGCGTACGCCTGGCCGTACTTGGCGCGCACGGGAGCGGTCGCGTCATAGAACGGTTTTTTGTCGACGGTGATGAACTCGACGCCGGCGGCCTTGAGTTTCTCCTCACTGCTGGCGGACTTCTTGTCCCACAGCACGCGCTCGTCGGCCTGGGCGACCTTGGCGGCGTTTTTCACCATGACCTGCTGCGCGGGGGTGAGCTTGTTCCAGGTGATTTTCGACATCACGATGGGCTCGGGCAAAATCAGGTGTTCGGTGAGGGTGTAGTACTTGGCGTTCTGGTAGTGGTTGTGTTCCAGCAGGGTCGGCGGGTTGTTTTCCGCGCCGTCGATCACCCCGGTCTGCAGGGCACTGAAAATCTCGCCGGTGTCCATGGCGATGCCGTTGGCCCCCATTTCATTGAAGGCGTCGATGAACAGCGGGTTGCCCTGCACGCGAATCTTCATGCCCTTGAGGTCTTCGATCTTGCGCACCGGTTTCTTGGTGTAGAGGTTGCGCGTGCCGCCGTCCATCCAGGCCAGGGCCACCAGGCCGAATTCGGAGTCGGTGATCTTGGCAAGGATTTCGTCGCCAATCTCGCCATCGATGACCTTGCGCATGTGCGCCTGGTCGCGGAACACGAACGGCAGGTTGAACACGTTCACGTCCGGCACCACCGGGCCGACGATGCCGAGGCTGACGCGGGTCATCTGGATCGCCCCGACCTGGGCCTGTTCGACCACTTCCTTCTCGGAACCCAGGACGCCGCCCGGAAAGTACTTGAAGGTCAGTTCGCCGTTGCTTTCCTTGGTCAGGGCCTTGCCCATGTTTTCTTCGGCAACCACGGTGGGGTAGCCGGCGGGGTGGATGTCGGCGAATTTGATTTCCAGCGCGTGGGCCGCGCCGGTGAAGAGGAACGTCAGGGGAAGTGCAGCGACGAGCAAAGTGCGTTTGAAGTCCATGGGGTGTGTCTCCGTCTTGTTATTGTTGTATTCAAGGCACAGCAATGCAGCTATAGGATGAAGGTGGGCTCCGGCAATCCGGTAACGCCGGGGTTGAGGGCGAACACGCCGCCTGACAGTGACTGCTCACTCTGGTCGTCGCGGATCGAGGTGACGAACAGGGTGTCCAGGCGACTGCCGCCGAAGGCGCACATGGTGGGTTTTTTCACCGGCACGCTCAGGGAGCGGTCCAGGCGACCGTCGGGGGTAAAGCGGTGAACCAGCCCGGCGTCGTTGGCGCAGATCCAGTAGCAGCCCTCGGCATCCACTGCCGCGCCGTCGGGGCGGCCGGGGTGCTGGTGCATGTCGACGAATACGCGGCGATTGGACGGCGTGCCGGTCTCGGTGTCGTAGTCGAAGGCCCAGATCTGCTGCACCAGCGGGTGCGAGTCCGAGGCGTACATCGTGCGGCCATCGGGGCTGAAGGCCAGGCCGTTGAGGGTGATGAACCCATCCAGCAGCGCCTGCGGTGCGCTGCCGGTGGCGAAGCGGTAGAGGATGCCCTCGGCCGCGTTCAGGCTCATGTCCAGCACCATGCTGCCGGCCCAGAAGCGGCCCTGGCGATCACAGCGGCCATCGTTGAGGCGCATGTCCGCACGCGGGTGCTCGACACCGGCCAGGGGCGTGGTGTCGAGGCTGCCGTCGTTGTGCGGGGTGAGCTGGAAGAAGCCGCTTTGCAGGCCGGCGACCCAGTTGCCGGCGCTGGTGCGCGCGATGCAGGCGAGTGCCTGCGGGGCTTTCCACGCGGCGATATGCCCGGTCGCGGCGCTCCAGCGCTGCAGGCCGCCATTGGGGATATCCACCCAGTACAGGGCGTTTTCTTCAGGCACCCACACCGGGCATTCGCCCACGGCACTGCGGGCGTCGACAATCAATTCTGCAGTCATGGCCACTCATTCCCTTGGGTTGGTCTGGCGTCAGTCACCGAACGGCCCCGCCGCGCAGAACGCGCCGCCCTGGTAGACCTTGGCCGGGTCATCGGCGGCTACCGGTGGCTGGGCTTCGACCTGGGCGCGAAACACTTCGGAGTTGTCCTTGGGAGCGAAACTCAGGTGCGCGGCGTAGCGATTGTCCCACCAGGTGTCGAGGTTATCCGACATGCCGTAGACCACGGTGTGGCCGACATTCGGTGTATACAGCGCGCGTTCGAGGAGTTGGGTCAGGTCATCGAAACTCAGCCAGGTGTGCATCATTCGGCGGTTCTGCGGTTCCGGAAACGAGGAGCCGATGCGGATGCTCACGGTCTCGATGCCGTAGCGGTCGAAGTAGAAACTGGCCATGTCTTCGCCGTAGGACTTGGACAAGCCGTAGTAGCTGTCCGGGCGACGCGGGGAATGTGCGTCGATTTTTTCGCCCTGCTTGTAGAAGCCGATCACATGGTTGGAACTGGCGAAGATCACGCGCTTCACGCCGTGGCGACGCGCGGCTTCGTAGACATGGAAAATCCCGCTGATATTCGCCCCGAGCACTTCCTCGAACGAGCGCTCTACCGACACCCCGCCAAAATGCAGGATGGCATCGACGCCTTCCACCAGGTGGTGCACCGCTTGTTTGTCGGAGAGGTCACAAGGTTGCACTTCTTCGCTAGCATCCGCGGCCGGAGCCATCTCGGCGATGTCCGACAGGCGCAGCACCTTGGCGTACGGACGCAGGCGTTCGCGCAAGACTTTGCCCAGGCCGCCGGCGGCACCGGTGAGCAGCAGGCGGTTGAATGGAACGGGTGTGGAGGTGGTCGTGGTCATGGGGGTTCCATTGTTGTTGTAGGTTGTCGTATGACTAGGTGGAAGTATCGTGATTGATTCCCTGGCTTGTCAACACACGCCTTCCTTGCCGGTGCTGGCTTGCCAGCGAGGGTGGCCCCACGGTCGGTGGTGAATATTGAGCTGCCATCGCCGGCAAGCGCGCGCCTACCTAAAGTGTATCCGCGGGTTACAACAGGGAGATCGGGTAGCTGATGAAGATCCGGTTTTCATCGAACTCGTTGTTGCTGAAGTCCCGACGCATGGTCGCATTGCGCCACCGCAGATTCAGGTCCTTCAGCGCGCCGCTTTGCACGGTGTAGGCCAGTTCCGATTCGCGGCCCCATTCCTTGCCGTCGGTGATCGCCCCGGTGTGCACGTTACTGCCGCTGATGTAGCGGTTCATCATGGTCAGCCCGGGACTGCCGAGGACCACGAAGTTGAAATCATGGCGCACCTGCCAGGATTTTTCCTTCACGTTGTCGTAGCTCGCGTTGTAGCTGTCGTTGGCCAGGGTGCCGCCGCTGGTGCCGTTGACCTTCATCCACACACTGTCGCCGGTGAGCTTCTGCAGGCCCACGTAGAAGGTGTTGCCCAGGTACTTGGCCGAGAGCAGGGCGAAGGCGGTCTTGTTGTCGAGGTCGCCGGCGAGGGCGCTGCCGTCTTCCTTGCCGTTGAAGAAGCCGAGGTTGGCGCCCAGGGTCCAGTCGCCGACCGGCTGGCTGTGGGTCAGGTTGATGTACTGCTGCTGGTAGATATCGCTGAGTTCGGCGTACCAAACCCCGACCTGGGTGCGTTTGTCATTGAAGGTGTATTCGCCGCCGCCGAAGTTGAAGCGGTCCGAGGTGAACGCCGCTTTGCCGTTCATGAACATGTCTTCCATGCTCGCGTCGTTGCGCGGGCTGTTGCCGCGAAATTGCCCGCCGTAGAGAGTCAGGCCGGCTATTTCATTCGAGGTGACCTGGCCGCCACGAAAGGTCTGGGGCAGCGAGCGGCCGTCGTCGGAGCGCAGGATCGGCAGCACCGGCATCCATTCGCCGACTTTCAATTCGGTCTTCGACAGCTTGGTTTTCAGCGCTACGCCCAGGCGCCCGAAGTTGTCGGCGGGGCGGCCATCGTCGTGCGTTGGCAACAGTTGGGTGCCGGCGGTGCCTTTACCGCCATCGAGCTTCTGCGAGTACAGGCCCAGCACGTCGATCCCGAAGCCGACAGCGCCCTGGGTGTAGCCGGACTTGGCGTCGAGAATGAAGTTCTGCGTCCACTCTTCGGCCTTGGCCTGGGGGTTGGTCGGGTTGGTGAAGTTGCGGTTGAAGTAGGCGTTGCGCAGGTTGAGCGTGGCCTTGGCGTCGTCGAGAAAACCTTCTGCCTGGGCACCGAGGGGCAGGGTCAATGCCAGGCTGCCAAGACCGATCAGGCCGATACGCGCGGAGGAATTGCGGGCGAATTGACTCACAGTGAAGCTCCCTTTTTGTTGTTTTTATTATTTGTCGTACGTCGTCGTACAACATTGGAGCGAATATTTGCGAGGTTTTCGAGGGGTGTCAAGCAGAAGTTATACGATGACTGCGTGATTATGCCGAGACGTACACTGGCCGGGTGGGAGAGGGCTTGCTCGCGGAGGAGGTGTGTCAGTCACCGGAAATAGCGACTGAACCAGCGCTTTCGCGGGCAAGCCCGCTCCCACATTGGGGAATAGGTCGTCCATGCTTGCGGCGCAAGGCTTGGCGATTTCAATCGCGCAACCAAACCCCGAGCCCCACACCGATCAAAAAATGTGGGAGCGGGCTTGCTCGCGAAGGCGGTGTATCAGTCACCGGAAATATCGACTGAACCAGCGCTTTCGCGGGCAAGCCCGCGAAGGCGGTGTATCAGTCACCGGAATTATCGACTGAACCAGCGCTTTCGCGGGCAAGCCCGCTCCCACATTGGGGAATGGGTCGTCCATGCTTACGGCGCAAGGCTTGGCGATTTCAACCGCGCAACCAAACCCCAGGCTTCACACCGATCAAAAATGTGGGAGCGGGCTTGCCCGCGAAGGCGGTGTATCAGTCACCGGAAATATCGACTGAACCAGCGCTTTCGCGAGCAAGCCCGCTCCCACAGGGGGGATGCGGCGCAAGGCTTGGCGATTTCAACCGCGCAACCACACCCCGAGCCCCACACCGATCAAAAAATGTGGGAGCGGGCTTGCCCGCGAAGGCGGTGTATCAGTCACCGGAAATATCGACTGAACCAGCGCTTTCGCGGGCAAGCCCGCTCCCTCCTTGGGGAATGCGGAGCCCACACCGGCCGCGCAAGGCCCGGCCATACCCCGGGCAAGCCCCCACATTTGATCGAGTAAGACACGAGCCCGCCCTGGATTCAGTTGGCCATGACCATTGGCGGAAGGGTGCCCAGCAGGGAAACGGCGGCTACTGCTGAAACACCCAGTAACCATTCCAGCATCACGCTGGCTTTCAAGCTGCCCAGGTGCTGTTCGCCGCGATCAAGGCGCAATCGGTTCAGCAAGGCCAGCGCCAACATGCCCAGGACCAGCATCACCTTGATCAACAGGATCAGCGCGAAGCCATTGAACAACGGCGTGGGCCACAGTTGCCCGGTGAGCACGCGCACGTTGATCAAGCCCGTCACCAGCAAACCGGCGACCAGGCCATAACCGACGCCGCTGAAACGCCTGAGGATCGGTTCCAGGCTGGGCCGTTGCGGTTGCCTGAGGATCAACACCAGCAGCAACAATCCACCGAGCCAGGCGCCCACGCAGACCAGATGCACCACCTGGTTGAGGATCAGCAATTGGCCGCTGAGCCCATCGAGCATGGCGCCATGGCCGACCGGGGCGAGGGTCGCCAGCAGCAGGGCGGTCAACGGCAGGCGCAGGGCGGGCCAGGGTTTGAGCAGCGCAATCACCAGCAACAGGTTCAGCAACAGGTGCCAGATCCACACCTGGCCAAAGAAGGTCTTGCCCAGCACCAATTGCACGGTGGCCGGTTGCAGAGCTGCCTGCCAACTGCCGGCCATGCTCGCGGTGATCAACAGCAACCACGCCACGCCGGAGCCCAGGCCCAGCCAGGCGAGGGCGCGTGTGATGCGCAATAGTTGCCGGTCCAGTGTCGGTTGCGCTCCAGAGCCTAATAGCCAGGGCCTGAATGCACAGGCCCCGAACATCAGCAGCACGACGATGAAATGCAAAAAACGGCACAGCACCAGCAGCGTTGCCATGGGTTATTGGCCGACCTTGAAGCTGTATTCACCGTTGCTCTTATGGGTGTCGACCGACACGGCATTCCACACCACTTTGTAATTGCCGGCTGCCAGCGGGGCGGCAGGGGTGACTACCAGGGTCTTCTTGTCGGCGTCGGGAGTTTCCAGGCCCTTGATCGCGACTTCGGTGCCGTCCTTGCTCAGGGAGACTTTGGTAAACGTGGCTTCGACACCTTCGCTGAAGCTCAGGCGCAGGTCGGCAGGCGCGGCAACGGTGCTGTCAGCCGCTGGCGTCGCACTCTTGAGGTGGGCATGCGCGAACGCCGCCGAGGCGCCCAGCAGCGAGGCGAGCAGGGCGACGGCGGTCAACGTGTTCTTGATCAGCATTGTTCAGTACCTTCAGGGTTGAGGAGTCGGTAGAGCCATGTGCAGCAAGGGAAAGGGCTTGCCTTCGCCATCCAGCGGCGAGCGCGCGACCTGGATGAAACCATAGTGCAGGTAGAAGCCCACGGCCTGCGGATTCTGTTCGTTCACGTCCACCGTGAGGGTATCGTGACGGGCGCGGGCGTGGTCCAGCAGTTGGCGGCCGATGCCCTGGCCACGGCGGTCGGGGTCGATAAACAACATCTCCACATTGTGTCCGCCTGTGGCGATGAAGCCGGCGATGCCGGCGTCATCCTCGAACACCCACGTGTCGAGTGCCGGCATCGGCAGGTAAGTGTCGCGCACCAGCGGCAGCAAACGCTGGATGTCATCCTCGGGGAGGAAGTCATGGGTAGCCCGCACCGAACGCTCCCACAGTGCGCCCAGCACGGGGTCGTCGGTGGCCAGGCGAGGTCGAATACTCATGGCAATGATCCTTCATAGGGATCGCGATCCTAACCAATCCTATTTATGCGCGAAAGCTTCGCGTAAGAAGTTTCATTGTGGCCTGTCGCCGCGATCTAGAGCCGATGGTAGTCTTTAAGCCAAGTTGTTGTCAGGGAGCCCTTATGGGCAATCACAAGAGTGGAATTCGTCGGGTCAACGTCGAAAAAATCCTGCTGGCGGCGGAGAAAATCTTCGCCGAAAAGGGCTATGGCAGCACCGCCATGGCCGACATCGCCGAAGAAGTGCAACTGCCGCGCTCCAACCTGCATTACTACTTCACCACCAAAAGCGAGCTGTACAGCGCGGTGCTGTTCGACCTGTTGGAAGTGTGGAAGCAGGATGCACTGAGCTTCGAGACCTTCGATGATCCTCGCGTCGTGCTCAGCAGCTACATCCGCGCCAAGATGCAACGCTCGCGCACGCGGCCGTATGGCTCGAAAGTCTGGGCCAACGAAATCATCCACGGCGCGCCGACACTGGGTGAGGCGCTGGATGAAAGCCTGTACGACTGGGCCAAGATGAAGGAAGCGAAAATTCGCCAATGGGTGGAGGACAAACGCATCCTGCCAGTGGAACCGTCGAGCCTGCTGTACATGATCTGGGCGTCGACCCAGCACTACGCCGACTTCGATCATCAGGTGAAGATTCTGAATGATCACCAGCCGCTGTCGGACATGCAGTTCGAAAAGGCGATTCAGACGGTGACCAGTGTGATTTTGCGTGGGATCGGGTTGGAGCCGTGATGCTCGTTCCTACGCTGCGCGTTCCAAGCGCGGACGCAGAGCGTCCAGTGAGGCATTCCCACGCGGAGCGTGGGAACGATCATATAAAGGGCTACACCGCCTCCCGGTAGGGGTTGCGCGGATCCTGCGTCCAATTCAGGAACGGCTTGCCCGTCTCGATCGGCACCATCTCGATGCAGTCCGCCACCGGGCAGGTGATCTGGCACAGGTTGCAGCCCACGCACTCATCGTCGATCACCTCGTATTGGTGCGTGCCATCGGCCAACTTCAAGCTCGCGATGGCCTGGTGCGAAGTGTCCTCACAGGCAATATGGCAACGCCCGCAGCCGATACAGGCGGCCTGGTCGATCTTGGCGATGACCTGATAGTTGATGTCCAGGTACTTCCAGTCCGTGGTGTTGCCCACCGCTCGCCCGGAAAACTCCTGCAGGCTCTGGTAACCCTGACTGTCCATCCACCGCGACAGCCCATCCTTCATCTCTTCAACAATGCGGAACCCGTGCAGCATCGCCGCTGTGCACACCTGCACCGCGCCGCAGCCGAGGGCGACAAATTCTGCTGCATCGCGCCAGTTGCCGATGCCGCCAATGCCGCAGATCGGCAGGCCCTGGGTCTGCGGGTCGCGGGCGATTTCGGCGACCATGTTCAGCGCAATCGGCTTCACGGCTGAACCGCAGTAGCCGCCGTGGGTGCTCTGGGTGCCGACCACCGGCAGCGCGACCATGCGCTCCAGGTCGACGCTGGTGATGGAATTGATGGTGTTGATCAGCGACACCGCGTCCGCACCCCCGCGATACGCCGCACGCGCCGCCACACGGATGTCGGTGATGTTCGGCGTGAGTTTGACGATCACCGGCAGCGAGCAATAGGTCTTGCACCAGCGGGTCACCTGTTCCACATACTCCGGCACCTGGCCCACCGCCGCGCCCATGCCGCGTTCGGGCATGCCGTGCGGGCAGCCGAAGTTCAGCTCGATGCCGTCGCATCCGGTGGCTTCCACCAGCGGCAGGATGTTTTTCCAGGACTCTTCAACACACGGCACCATCAGCGACACGATCAGCGCGCGGTCGGGCCAGTCCTTTTTCACCTGGGTGATTTCCCGCAGGTTGATCTCCAGCGAGCGGTCGGTGATCAGTTCGATATTGTTGATACCCAGCACTTCGCGGTTGGCGCCGAAGTGCGCCGAGTAGCGTGACGACACATTGACCGCCGCCGGGTCTTCACCCAGGGTCTTCCACACCACGCCGCCCCAGCCCGCTTCGAAGGCGCGGACCACGTTGTAGGCCTTGTCGGTGGGCGGCGCGGAAGCCAGCCAGAATGGGTTGGGGGCCTTGATACCGGCGAACACAATCGAGAGATCGGCCATTACGCAGCCTCCACATTCAGCATGAGTTGGGCGTGCATGGCTTCGGCGGCCAGCTTGCCGTGTTGCACCGCCTGCACGGTGAGGTCCTGGCCGAGGCTGACGCAGTCGCCGCCGGCATAGACCCCGGGAATGCTGGTTTGCAGCTGTTCATCGACAAAGATCCGCTCGCCCACGCGATGCAGTTGCTGGGCCAGTGGATCCTGCAGCGCACCGTTGTCGAAGCCCTGGCCGATGGCCTTGAAGATGGCATCGGCGGCCAGCTCGAAGGTTTCGCCGGTAGGCTGCAGTCGACCGTTTTCCATGCGCGTGCGCAAAAAACGCATGCCGCGTACCTGGCCCTGATCGTCCAGCAAGACGGCTTCGGGCTGCGCCCAGGTCAGCAGGCGTACCTGATTGGCCTTGGCGATGTCTTGCTCGTGGTGAGTGGCGCCCATGTCAGTGAGGCCACGGCGGTACACCAGGTTGACATCGCGGGCACCGAGGCGGGCCATTTGCACGGCCATGTCGATCGCGGTATTGCCGGCGCCAAGCACGATGCAACGATCGGCCAGTGGCAGTTGAGTGAGGTCATCGGCCTGGCGCAGTTCGCGGATGTAGTCGGTGGCGGCGAGCAGCCCGGGGGCGTCCTCATGCGGCAGGCCCAGCTGCTTGCTTGCCGCCAGGCCGAGGCCGAGGAACACCGAGTCGAATTGCTGGTGCAGTTCGCTCAAGGTCAGGTTGTCGCCCAGGCGTTGGCCGTGACGAATTTCGATACCGCCGATCTGCAGGAGGAAATCCAGTTCCTGCTGGGCGAAGTCATCCACCAGTTTGTATTTGGCGATGCCGTATTCATTCAAGCCGCCGGCTTTTTCGCGGGCTTCGAAAATCACCACGTCATGGCCGTGCAGCGCCGCGCGATGGGCGCAGGCCAGACCGGCAGGCCCTGCGCCCACCACGGCGATGCGCTTGCCGGTCGGTGCGGCGCGCTGGAACGGGTGTTCACTGAAGTGCGCATTGTCGATGGCGTAGCGTTGCAGCAGGCCGATCAGCACCGGGGCGCACTCTTCGGCGTTGTTACGCACGCAGGCCTGCTGGCACAGGATCTCCGTGGGGCAGACCCGCGCACAGCTGCCGCCGAGGATATTCGCCGAGAGAATCTTCTGGGCCGCGCCTTGCACGTTTTCGGTGTGGATATTGCGGATGAACGACGGGATATCGATCTCGCTGGGACACGCATTCACGCACGGCGCGTCGTAGCAATACAGGCAGCGCGAGGCTTCCAGCTGGGCCTGGCGGGCGTTGAGCGGCGGCGCCAGGTCGGTGAAATGGCTGGCGAGTGTCGGCCCATCTTCATGAGGATGGGGGAGGTGGGTCAGGGTCTGGATCACGGTAGTGGCCTCACGGTTATTGAGGTGCTGCCTCTGATGGGCAATCGTTTTTTTGTTGCCTGTGCCGGCCTCTTCGCAGGCAAGCCAGCTCCCACATTTGAATGTGTTCACACTTCAGGAAATGTGGGAGCCGGGCTTGCCCGCGATCGGCCGAAGGCCGCTTTCAGCGTTTCACAGCAGTGGGCCTGGAACGCTCGGCCCGCTTGCTCAGTTGCTCGAACACCGCCGGATACGCCGGCCGCTCGACATAGCGCCCGGCACCGCGCTCGGCGCGCAGGTCGCCATCGGCCCAGACCAGCTTGCCCTGGCTGATGGTGTGGCTCGGCACACCGCGCACGGTCTTGCCTTCGAAGATGTTGAAGTCGACCTGCTGGTGATGGGTCTTTGCCGAAATGGTCCGGGTGCCCTCCGGGTCCCACAGCACCAGGTCAGCATCGGCGCCTACACGGATCGCGCCTTTGCGCGGGTAGAGGTTGAAGATCTTTGCGGTGTTGGTAGAGGTCAGCGCGACGAAATCCTGCATCGACAGGCGCCCGGTGTTGACCCCTTCGTCCCACAGCAGCGCCATGCGGTCTTCGATACCGGCGGTGCCGTTGGGGATCTTGCTGAAGTCGTCACGGCCAGCCGCTTTCTGCTCGGCGCAGAAGCAGCAGTGGTCGGTGGCGGTGGTGTGCAGGTTGCCCGACTGCAGGCCGCGCCATAGGGCTTCCTGATGCCCGCGCGGGCGGAAGGGCGGGCTCATCACGTAGCCGGCGGCGGTCTGCCAGTCGGGGTGCTGGTAGACGCTGTCGTCCAGCAGCAGGTGGCCGGCGAGCACTTCGCCGTACACCGCCTGGCCCTTGCCACGGGCGTAGGTGATTTCATCCAGCGCTTCCTGGGTGGACACATGCACCAGGTACAGCGGCGTGCCGATGGTCTCGGCGATGCGGATGGCGCGGCTGGCTGCCTCGCCTTCCACCTGGGACGGCCGCGACAGCGGATGCGCTTCCGGACCGGTGATGCCCTGGGCCATCAGCTTGCGCTGCAGGTGGTACACCAGCTCGCCGTTTTCCGCATGCACGGTGGGCACCGCGCCGAGTTCCAGGCAGCGTTCGAAGCTGGCGACCAGGGTGTCATCGGCCGCCATGATCGCGTTCTTGTAGGCCATGAAGTGCTTGAAGCTGTTGATGCCGTGGTGGCTGACCAACTCGGCCATTTCCTCGCGCACCTGCTCGCTCCACCAGGTGATCGCGACGTGAAAACCGTAGTCGGCCGCCGACTTTTCTGCCCAGCCGCGCCACTGGTGAAAGGCTTCCAGCAAGGACTGCTGCGGGTTGGGAATCACAAAGTCGATGATCGACGTGGTGCCCCCCGCCAGACCCGCCGCCGTGCCACTGAAAAAGTCTTCACTGGCCACGGTGCCCATGAAGGGCAGTTGCATATGGGTGTGGGGATCGATGCCGCCGGGCATCAAGTATTGGCCGCTGCCATCGAGTATCTCGGTGCCGGCGGGAATATCCAGATCAGTGCCAATAGCGCGGATTAGACCGCCTGCGCATAACACGTCGGCTCTATAACTTTCATCATGGGTAATTACGGTGGCGCCACGGATCAACAGCGACATGTCGAGTTCCTCACAGGCTTGACCGGCTTGTGCCAGTTCTAAGTGTTGTAATGCTGCTTGCCGATGGTCGGTTAATTCCTGTCATCGGTGACAGGAATAGAAACTAGCCCGAGTTTTTCGATTGAGCAAGAAGATTTTTCTTAAGCTTATAACTTAAATAAGTAACTGATTTATAACGATAAAATATCAAATTCACCAAAATGTAGCGGCGTCTCACCATTTTGACGCACTTGACAGGTTCGTAAATTGAGCAACATTTCTTATTGCAAATCAGACGCTTGAGATATGCCGCTTGACGGCGGTGGGAAATAAAAATAATTGTGGTGCACCAGATTGAGTCCTGATCGTTCGGGCAACTTCCACGTTATTTAGCCTGAGTAACGCGGCAAGTACCGAAGGCGCAATCGGAAAGCTGATTAACATCAGCACGTTATATAAGCGGTGTGGGTTCGGTTACGGTTGTCGGCACGGTTATTGAGTGCAGTGGCGGCTGGCCGGACCCGTGATGTCATGTTGTTCACGAGGTACTCCGGCCGCCTGCATTGAAGTGCAGGCGAGCAACAATAATTCGAAAAAACCGTGGAGCGGCCATGCAACAGAACAGATCGCAAGTCATTGAACGCAACGGCCTGTACGAACTCGACGCCGGCCCCGACGTCCTCGACAGCCCCCGCTACAACCACGACATGGCACCGACCAAGGTGCATGAGCGCACCTGGAACAAGTGGCACATCACCGCGCTGTGGGTGGGCATGTCGATCTGCGTGCCGACCTACACCCTGGGCGGCGTGCTCACCGCGTATTTCGGCTTGTCGGTGGGCGAGGCGCTGATGGCGATCCTGCTGGCCAATATCGTGGTGCTGGTCCCGCTGACCCTCAATGCGTTCCCTGGTACCAAATACGGTATTCCGTTCCCGGTGCTGCTGCGGTCGTCCTTCGGTATCCTCGGCTCCAATGTGCCGTGTCTGATTCGCGCGCTGGTGGCCTGCGGTTGGTTCGGTATCCAGACGATGTTTGGCGGGCTGGCAATCCACCTGTTTCTCGGCTCGATTTTCGAGGGTTGGAAATCCCTCGGCGGCACCGGTGAAGTGATCGGCTTCATGATCTTCTGGACCCTCAACCTGTGGGTGGTGCTGCGCGGCGCCGAGTCGATCAAGCGCCTGGAAACCCTGTCGGCGCCGTTGCTGGTGGCGGTGGGGATCGGCCTGCTGGTGTGGGCGATGCCGAACGTGTCGATCAGCGAGCTGATGGCGATTCCACCCAAGCGGCCTGAAGGGGCGAGCCTCACCGGTTACTTCATGGCCGGCCTCACTGCGATGGTGGGTTTCTGGGCCACGTTGTCGTTGAATATTCCCGACTTCAGCCGCTATGCCAAGAGCCAGAAGGACCAGATCCTCGGGCAGATTTTCGGCCTGCCGCTGACCATGTTCCTGTTCGCCGCCCTCGGCGTGATCATGACCGCCGCCTCGGTGAAACTGGTGGGCGTCAGCGTGTCCGACCCGGTGACCCTGATCGGCCATATCCAGAGCCCGGTGTGGGTGGCCATCGCCATGGCGCTGATCATCATCGCCACGCTGTCCACCAACACGGCGGCGAACATCGTCTCGCCCACCAACGACTTCCAGAACATCGCCCCCAAGCTGATCAACCGCACCACGGCGGTGATCCTCACCGGGCTGGTCGGGTTGGCACTGATGGGCCATGAACTGCTGAAAAAGCTCGGCCTGATTGTCTCCGACGTCAGCCTGGAAACCGTGTATTCCAACTGGCTGCTGGGCTACTCGAGCCTGCTGGGCCCCATCGCCGGGATCATGGTGGTGGACTACTTCATCACCCGGCGGCAGCAGCTGGACCTGGCCGGCCTGTACCGCGACGACGTGTACCCGGCGTGGAACTGGAGTGGCTTTATCGCTTTCGGCGTGCCGGTGGTGCTGACCTTGCTGTCGCTGGGCAGCGATGCATTCAGCTGGTTCTACAGCTACGGCTGGTTCACCGGCTCGGCGTTGGGCGGTTTGCTGTATTACGGCCTGAATGCCAAGCGTGGCATCAGTCCGGTTACGGCCAAATCCCCACTGTAAAGGCGTTGAAATGCAATCCAAATGTGGCAGCGGGCGTGCTCGCGAATGCGGTCTTGCAGGCGACATATGCGGCGACTGTCACGGCCTCTTCGCGAGAGGCCCGCTTCCACATGTTTGACCCCATTCCATGGTTGGAATCGAGTCTATTCATAACAAATACAGCCTGAGGAGATCCCCATGAACGCTGCCCTCGACGTTCTGCAATCGACCCATCAGCACATCAACCGCGATCGCTTGTGGCAGTCGCTGATGGACCTGGCCAAGCTCGGCGCCACCCCCAAGGGCGGTGTGTGCCGCCTGGCCCTCACCGACCTCGACCGCAAGGCCCGCGACCTCTTCGTGCAGTGGTGCGAAGATGCCGGCTGCACGGTGACCATCGACGGTATCGGCAATATCTTCGCCCGCCGCCCCGGACGCAATCCCAACCTGCCACCGGTGATGACCGGCAGCCATATCGATACCCAACCCACCGGCGGCAAGTTCGATGGTTGCTTCGGCGTGCTGGCGGGCGTGGAAGTGCTGCGTACCCTCAACGATCTCAAGGTGGAAACCGAGGCGCCGCTTGAAGTGGTGGTGTGGACCAACGAGGAAGGCTCGCGCTTCCCGCCGTGCATGATGGGCTCCGGGGTGTTCGCCGAGAAATTCAGCCTGGCGGACACCCTGGCCAAGGTCGACGTGGACGGCGTCAGCGTTGGCGATGCGCTGAACGCGATTGGCTATGCCGGCACGCGGGAGGTCAGCGGCCACAAGGTCGGCGCGTATTTCGAAGCGCACATCGAACAAGGGCCGATTCTCGAGGATGAGAAAAAGACCATCGGCGTGGTGCTCGGCGCCCTCGGGCAAAAGTGGTTTGACCTGAAACTGCGCGGTGTCGAAGCGCATGCGGGGCCAACGCCGATGCACCTGCGCAAGGATGCCCTGGTCGGCGCGGCGGCAGTGGTGGCGGCAGTGAATGCGGCGGCGCTGGGGCATCAGCCGCATGCCTGCGGGACCGTCGGTTGCCTGCAGGCCTATCCGGGCTCACGCAATGTCATTCCCGGTGAAGTGCGCATGACCCTGGATTTTCGTCACCTGGAACCGGCGCGCCTGGATTCGATGATTACCCAGGTGCGTAAAGTGATCGATGAGACCTGTGCCAAGCACGGCCTGAGTTTCGAGATGGAACCCACCGCCGACTTCCCCCCGCTGTACTTCGACAAGGGCTGCGTGGACGCTGTGCGCGACGCCGCTAATGGCCTGGGCCTGTCGAACATGGACATCGTCAGCGGGGCAGGGCACGACGCAATCTTCGTCGCCGAACTCGGCCCGGCGGGGATGATCTTCGTACCGTGCGAAGGCGGGATCAGCCACAACGAAATCGAGAACGCCGCGCCGGATGACCTGGCGGCGGGCTGTGCGGTGTTGTTGCGGGCGATGGTGGCGGCGTCGGCGGCGATTGCCAGCGGCAGACTCGCTGCCTGAAAGTCGGCTGTTGTGGTGAGCAGGCTTGCCCTGCGTTGGGTTGCGAAGCAGCCCCAGTCAAGACGCTGAGGTTCTTGCTGAAAGAACTCATGTCCGGATTGGGGGCCGCTTCGCAGCCCAACGCAGGGCAAGCCTGCTCACCACAGGGAAGCGATCAGGGCTCAGGCGCCGGATTGCCAGCCGCCTAACACCGTCACCAACCCCACACTCGCCTGCAACAGCGGAGCAGGGCACGACGCAATCTTCGTCGCCGAACTCGAAGTCGGCTGTTGTGGTGAGCAGGCTTGCCCTGCGTTGGGCTGCGAAGCAGCCCCAGTGAAGACGCTGAGGTTCTTCCTGAAAGAACTCATGTCTGGATTGGGGGCCGCTTCGCAGCCCAACGCAGGGCAAGCCTGCTCACCACGGGCAACACAGGGCGGGTCTGCTCACCACAGGGGAGCGCTCAGGGCTCAGGCGTCGGGTTGCCAGCCGCCGCCTAACGCCGTTACCAATCCCACGCTCGCCTGTAACTGCCGCGTCTGCACCGCCTGCAATGTCCGCTGTGCCTGCAACGCCGCCGTCTGCGCGGTCACCACATCCAGGTAGCTCACCGCCCCCGCCTGATAGCTGTTCATCGCCAGGGCCTGGGTATGCTGCGCCGCATCTGCCGCTGCTTGCTCATCCTGTGCTTCCTGCTGCAAATCCCGCAGTTGCGCGAGGTTGTCCTCCACCTCGCGCACGGCTTTCAATACATGGCTGCGGTACTGCGCCGAGGCCTCTTCAAACTCGGCCTTGGCCTGGCGTTCATTGGCGCTCAGGCGTCCGCCATCAAAGATCGGCAGATTCACCAGCGGCCCCAGCGCCCAATACCGATTGCCAGCGGACAGCAGGTTGCCAACCCCTTGCGTCTGGCCGCCGATCAGCCCGGTCAAACTGAAATCCGGGTACCACGCCGCCTTGGCCACGCCGATATTCGCGTTGGCGGCAAACACCCGGCGTTCTGCCGCCGCGATATCCGGACGCCGTTGCAGCAGGTGGCTCGGCAGCTGCGACGGGATCCCCGGCAGGGCAATCAACTGCTGGCTGGGCGGCAACGTGAAGTTACTGGCCGCCACCCCCACCAACTCCCCGATGGCATGCTCGGTGAGGTTGCGTTGCCCGCGCACTTCATCCAGTTGCGCCTTGGCTTCGGCCAGTTGATTCTGCGCGCGGGTCAGGTCCAGCTCGGAGGCGATCTGCCCCTCATAACGACTGCGCGTCAATTGCAGGGCCTGGCTGAAATCCTCCAGCGAGCTGTTGAGAATCCGGCTCTGTGCATCCAGCCCGTTGAGCTGCACATACAGGCTCGCGAGTTGATGTTGCAGGCTCAGCCGCGCCACCGCGAGGTCATCGCCGGAGGCTTGCGCCTGGGCATCACCGGCCGCGACCTGGTTGCGGATCTTGCCCCACAGGTCGAGGTCGTAGCTCAGGGAAAATCCTGCCGTGTTGCTGTTGTACACCGAGGGCTGCGTGTCGCCGCGCAGCGGTCGTGAGTCGGATTGGCGCTGGCGCAACGGCTGCGCACTGGCGGTGATCTGCGGGAACAGCCCCGCATGCAATTGGCTGGCATACGCCTGGGAAGCATCGAAGTGCGCCAGCGCTGCCGCCAGGTCCGGGTTGGCCTTGAGCAGCTGCTGTTGCAGGCCATCCAGGCGTGCATCGTTGTAGAGCTTCCACCATTCGGGGGCCAATTGATCGGACGGTTGCGCGCTGTGCCACGGGCCGTCGCTGGTCTGTTCGCGGTAGCCGGCCGGCAGGTCCACCGTGGGCACTGTGTAGGTGGGCGCCATCGAGCAACCTTGCAACGCCAGCAGTATCAGGGCCGCGAGGGGCTTAAGCCTTGGGCGCATGCGCACCTCCGGAGGCATCGGCGAGTTGCACCGGGTCGCCTTCGCTCAGGGCGTCGGGCGGGTTGTCGACGATACGGTCGGCGGGTTTCAGGCCTTGATCGATCACCAGGCGCTCGCCGAGGTCGAGGCCGATATGGATGTCCTGCAAGTGCACGTGGTTCTGTGCGTCCAGCACCGCCACCTGGGTGCCTTGGGCGCGGAAGATCAGCGCGCTGGCCGGGATGCTCACGCCATGGGTATCCGCTGGAATCGGCAAGGTCGCTTCGGCGTAGTCACCGGGCAGCAATTCGCCGTTGGGGTTGTCGGCGACGAACTGCGCGAGCAGCGTGCCGGAGCGGCGGTCGATGGCGGTGGAGTCACCGATCAGGCGCGCCTTGAAGTGCTCGCCAGGGTGCTCGGGCACCGTCAGTTCGGCTTCGAGTCCGGGGTGGATGACCGCCGCGTAGTTCTGCGGCACCGGCACGTAGAGGCGCAATTGGTGGGTGTCGGCGATGTTGAACAGCTCCGGATCGCTGTCGGTATCGGCCTTGATCAATTGGCCGATATCGGTATTGCGGGCGGTGATGGTGCCGGCAAACGGCGCGCGGATGGTCTTGTAGCTTTCCAGGGCCGACAGCCGAGCGTAATCGGCCGCAGCCGCCTCGGCGTTGGCTTTGGCCGCCGCGGCGTTGGAGGATTTTTCATCGGCCTCCTGGCGCGACACCGAGTGGCTCGCCAACAGGTTTCGCCAGCGCGTGGCGGTGGTTTCTGCCAGGCGTGCGTTGGCTTGTTCCTGGATCAGGCGGGCGTGAGTCTGGGCCAATTGCTGATCGAGGTCGGGGCTGTCGATTTCGGCGAGGACTTGCCCGGCCTTGACCTGGCTGCCGATGTCGACTTTCCAGTCCTTCAAGTAGCCGCTGACCCGGGCGTGGATCGGCGCCTTGCTCCAGGCGTCGAGGTGGGCGGGCAGGCGCAGGGTGTCACCGGCCGCGTTCTGCTGCGGCTGGAACACCATCACTTGCGGGATGGCGGCGGTTTCGGTCCACGCGGTCACCGATTGTTCGTGCATCGTGCGGGCATGCAGGCCGTTGGCGACCAACAGGGCGGCCAGTGTCAGGCCGCCGACACCCATGAGCATCAGACGCTTGCGCGAGGGTTTGTGATCAGACGACATGTGGGGTTTCTCCAGCAGCTGCGCGAGTAGAGTGACGACCGTGGACCAGGCTGAAGACCACGGGAACAAACAACAAAGTGGCAATGGTGGCGAAGATCAAGCCACCGATCACGGCCCGGCCGAGCGGGGCGTTCTGCTCCTCGGAAATGGCCAGCGGCAACATGCCGATGATCATCGCCAGGGCGGTCATGCACACCGGCCTGAAGCGCGTGTAACCGGCCTCCATGGCCGCCTTCAGGGCGTCGCCATGTTCGGCCAGGCGTTCGCGGCAGAAACTCACCACCAGGATCGAGTTGGCGGTGGCCACGCCCATGCACAGGATGGCGCCGGTGAGGGCCGGTACCGACAGCGAGGTGCCACTGAGGAACAGCATCCACACGATCCCTGCCAGCGCCGCCGGCAACGCGGTGATGATCACGAACGGGTCGGCCCAGGACTGGAAGTTGACCACGATCAGCAGGTAGATCAGCACCACCGCGCCGAGCAGGCCGAAGCTCAGGCCGCTGAAGGCCTCATGCAGCGCGTCGATCTGCCCGTGCAGGCTGATCACCGCTCCCTTGGGGCGCATGGACGCGGTGTCATCCAACACTTTCTGCACGTCGCGGGCGACACCGCCGAGGTCGCGGCCCTGGACGTTGGCGTACAAATCCAGGGTCGGTTCGATGTTGTAGTGGGTCACCACTGCAGGGCTTTGCACGCGCGATATGCTCGCCACGCCGCCGAGGATCTGCGACTGGCCATCGGCACCGGTAACCGGCAAGGCTTCCAGCGACGGCAGGCTGTCGAGACGGTACTGCGGGGTCGCGGCGACGATCGAATACGACACGCCATTGGCCGGGTTCAGCCAGAAGGTCGGCGCGGTCTGCGAACTGCCGGCGAGGGAGGCGACCATGCTGTTGGTTACGTCGCGCTCGGTGATGCCCAGGCCATTGGCCCGCATGCGATCAACATTCACCTGCAGCGACGGGTAACCGGTGGACTGCTGGATGCGCAGGTCGGCGATGCCCGGTACATGCTGCAGACGACGCTCAAGCTCCACGGCGTAGGCGCGGTTTTCTTCATCGCTGCGCCCGGAGATCTTCACGTCCAGCGGCGCCGGCGCACCGAAGTTGAGAATCTGGCTGCTGATATCCGCCGGCAGGAACGCGAAGTGGCTGCCGGGGAAACTTTGCGGCAAGGCTTCGCGCAGTTTCTTCACGAAGTCGGCGGTCGGCGCGTGATCCTTTTTCAGGGTGACCTGGATATCACCATCCTGCGGGCCGATGGTGCCGCTGCTGCTGTAGGCCATGTCGATGCCGCTCAGCGGAATGCCGATGTTGTCGACGATGGTGTCCAGTTGCTCAGCGGGGATCACTTCACGAATCCGCGCTTCAATCCGGTCGAAGGCCGCCGCGCTTTCTTCGATGCGCGTGCCCAGAGGCAAGCGCACATGCAGCGCCAGGGCGCCGGCGTCGGTGGCCGGGAAGAAGTCCTGGCCGAGGCTTGGCAGCAACAGGAACGAGGCGAGCACACAGGCCAGGAAGCCGACGATAAAGCGCTTGCGATTGCCCAGCGCCAACAACAGCAGGCCGTGGTAGGTGTCGCGGATATTCGAGAAGTGACGCTCGAATCCCTGCTGGAAATTCAACACCGCTTGCAGCGCGCGATTGCGTGGTTTGCGGTGCTGCTCACCTTCGTGGTGGTTGATGAATTGGTCTTCCGGATGATGCCCTGCGCCTTGCTCCGGCACGTGCGGCTTGAGCAGGAACATCGCCAGGGTCGGCACCAGGGTACGCGAGAGGATGAACGAACTGGCCATGGCGAAGATCACCGCCAGCGCCATTGGCCGGAACAGGTAGCCGGCGATGCCTTGCAGCAGGAACATCGGCACGAACACGATGCAGATGCACAGCAGCGAGACAAACGCCGGGCCGACGATCTGCGCGGCGCCGTCGAGAATCGCGGTCTTCACCGCCTTGCCTTGCTCCAGGTGCCAGTTGATGTTTTCGATGGTCACGGTGGCATCGTCCACCAGGATCCCCACGGCCAACGCCAGCCCGCCGAGGGTCATCACGTTGAGGGTCTGCCCGCTGACCGCCAGCAGCGCGATGGCCGACAGCACCGCCAGCGGAATCGACGCGGCGATGATCAGCGTCGAGCGCCAGCTGCCGAGAAACAGCAGGATCATCGCACTGGTCAGCAGCGCGGCGATGATGCCTTCCTGGGCCACGCTGCCTACCGATTGCTTGACGAATACCGAGGCGTCACCGAGCAGCGAAGTCTTCAGCGACGGCGGCAGGGTTTCGTTGATGCGCGGCAGCATCTGGCGGATACCGTCGATGATCGACAGGGTCGAGATGCTGCCGTTTTTCAACGCCGGCATCAGCACCGCACGGTGGCCGTCGACGCGCACTATGTTGGTCTGCGGCGGCGAACCGTCACGCACATGGGCCACTTGGCCGATGGTGATCAGCGCGCCGTCGACAGTCTTGATCGGCAGGTCGTTGAGCTCGTCGATCGCCTTGGGACTGTTGTTGAGCAGGATCGTGTACTCGTTGGGACCGAGCTTGGCGGTGCCCACCGGGATGATCTGGTTCTGCAGGGCCAGGGCATTGCCCACGTCCTGTGCCGACAAGCCTTTGGCGGCCAGCGCCTGGGGGTCGAGGTCGAGGGTGATCTGGCGTTGCTTGCCGCCCATTGGCGTGGGCATGGCGAGGCCGGGCAGGGCGCTCAAGGGCAGGCGGATGTTGTTCTGCACCAGGTCGCGGATCTTGGCTTCCGAGAGGCTGGGGCTGGAGAACGCCATTTGCAGGATCGGCACCGTGGAGGCGCTGTAGTTGAGGATCAGCGGCGGCGTGATGCCCGGTGGCATCTGCTTCAGCACGGTTTGTGAAACCGCCGTCACTTGCGCGTTGGCCGTGCGGATGTCGACGCCCGGTTGGAAGAAAATCTTGACGATGCCCATGCCGGGCAGCGATTGCGATTCGATGTGTTCGATGTCGTTGACGGTGGTGCTCAGGGAGCGTTCGTAGGTGTAGATCACCCGGCCCGCCATGGCGTCCGGCGACAGGCCGTTGTACTGCCACACCACGGCGACCACGGGGATGCCGATATCGGGGAAAACATCAGTGGGGGTACGCAGGGCCGCCATCGGCCCGATGATGCAGATGAATATGGCCAACACGATAAACGTGTACGGCTTTTGCAGTGCGGTCTTTACCAGCCCGAGCATGCGTGAACCTCCAGAGGAGCAGGATTGCAAACCCCGGCAGTCTTGCCCGACCCACCTAACACGCACCTTTCAGCCAGGTGAAGGAACATTTAGTTAAGGGCTGAAGATCGTTTCATATGTATTCATTTGTTCTACAAAGGATGGCTCCCCAAGCTTGTAGCCCATCGGAGGCGACACCTTTCGCCGCGTATTTTTACTGATGTCCTTTGGAGCCCTGCCATGTCACTTAAACCACTGTTGTTGATTCCTGCACTTGGTGCCGTACTGTTGTTGTCGGCGTGTGCCGGCCCGATCCCCAAGGCTGACCCGAGCGAAGCCTGGATTGGTTTGAAGGAGGAAGCGCCGAACGACCTGATGGCCGAGCGCGTGGACGGCAAGCGTGTGGGTGACGGACGCTTCTTCGAGGTGACCCCGGGGGATCATCGGCTGGATGTGACGTTATTCGAGGAGGAGCCAGGCGACGACAATCAGCAGGATTGCCAGGGGCGTGTCGAATATAAAAACTTCAAGGCCGGTGAGCATTACACCCTGGTCGAGTCGAGTCTGGGCACTACCGTGCGCGCCTCGCTCAAGGATGGTCACGGCAAGGAAGTTGCCGCCACTCAGGACTTCAACTGCATGCCTGGCTAGGCGTGGCGCACCGCGGCCTTGTGAGGCTTGGCGGGCGCCGCGGGTTTGACGTGGGGGTGATGGTGCCGACGGGTGATGCGCAGCACCCCCCACAACATGGCGCCGGCTACCGCCAGCCAACCGCAGATCAACAGGAAAATCGTCGTTGCAAGGCTCATTCGGGCCTCCTTTCGCCCCTCAGGGGGCACACACAGTCTTCTCAATGGACAGTCTAGCTACCTGGCGGTTGCCTGCTATTGACCAATGGTCGTGTCCAACCAACTTCTTTGCTCTATCACTGACCCTTTACTGCGCCTGTGGGCTATACCCGTGTGGCAGAGCGTCCTATGATCAGGGCCTTCACCGGCCATTGATCAAGAGAGTAAAAAATTGCGGTTACGCTCGAACGTTAAAACCTCTTTGTTGCTGGCTGTTGCCATAGGGCTTGCGGCCTGTTCCAGCCATCCCTCGAAATTGCCGGGCCTGCCCGAGCGTGTCGAACTCAATGGCGTGCCGACATTTCGCAGCGAGGCTTATCAGAGCGGTCCTACGGCATTAGCCAGCATGCTGTCGCAACAAGGCATTGTCATGACACCAGGCTTGCTGGATAAGCCGCTGCACTTGCCGGGCGGTGAAGCCGACCTTGAACGCAACATGCAGGTGCTGGCACGTGAGTACGGCCTGATGGTGTACCCGTTGGATGCCAAGCTGACGGCGGTGCTGGCGCAGGTGGCGGCGGGTTACCCGGTGATGGCGCGCATTGGCGGCGGGCTGTGGTCTGACGCGCACTACGTGGTCGTGGTCGGGTTCAACCAGCAGAAGAGCACGATACTGCTGCGCTCAGGCATGGACCGGCGGCTGTTGATGAGCTTCAGCGATTTTGAATCGAAGTGGAGCAGCGCCGGGCATTGGGCAATCCTCACCCAGCGCCCAAGCCAGTTACCGGCGAATGTCGACGCTAAACGCTGGCGAGATGCTGCCAACGCCACGGCCCAGGCCGGGCAGGAGCAGGCGGCGGCGCAGGCGCTCAAGGTGCTGGCGGAAAAAAAGTAACCGCAGATATTCAGTGAGAACCGGCTTGCGTGGGAGTCGGGCGTGCCCGCGATGCAGGCACTGAGGGGGAGCAGTGACACTGCGGTGATGCTGTCGCAGGCAAGCCAGCTCCCACACAAACCAGCCCACACAAGCCAGCGCTCACATCAAGGTGCGGTCAACGACTGGCTTCTGCCGCGTTCGGACGGTTCTTGAGGTTTTTGTCCGCCTTGTAGCGCAATGCCACGTCCGGCACCGAGCCGCTCTTGCCGGTCTCGACCCAATTGCGGATACGGCTGGCATCGGCGAAGTGGGTGAATTTGCCGAAGGCATCCAGGATCACCAGCGATACCGGGCGGTTACCCATGCTGGTCACCAGCACAAGGCAGTGGCCGGCCTGGTTGGTGAAGCCGGTCTTGGTCAGCTTGATGTCCCAGTTGGCGCGGTTGATCAGGTGGTCGGTGTTGGAGAAACCGAGGGTGTAGTTGGGCTTGCGGAACGCTACGGTCTTTTCCTTGGTAGTGCTCAGCTGGCTGAGCATCGGGAATTTACGCGCATACGCCAACAGCTTGCTGAGGTCGCGGGCGGTCGACACGTTATGAATCGACAGGCCCGTCGGCTCGACGTAGTGGGTGCTGGTCATGCCCAGGGCCTTGGCCTTGGCGTTCATGGCGGCAATAAAGGCCGCGTAACCGCCCGGATAGTGATGCGCCAGGCTCGCGGCTGCGCGGTTTTCCGAGGACATCAGGGCAATCAGCAGCATTTCCTTGCGCGGCATCTGGCTGCCGATCTTCACGCGCGAGAATACACCTTTCATCTCCGGGGTGTCGGTGATGTTGATGTCGATGTATTCATCCATGTTCTGCTTGGCTTCAAGCACGATCAGGCCGGTCATCAGCTTGCTCACCGAGGCGATGGGCACCACCACGTCGGGGTTGCTGGAATAAATGACCTTGTTGGTCTGCAGATCCACCAGCATGGCGCTGCCGGAAGCAATTTGCAGTTTGGACGTATCACGCGGGGCCTGGGTGGTTTCGGCGGCGTGCGCGAAGGTGCCTGTGAACGCAAACAATAGGCTGACAATAGAAAGACGAATTTTCACGCGGATGAACTCGCTAAAAAAGTAAGGAAATACCGTTCTGGAACGGGTTATATGACAAATGCCGTTACATTTTAGGAGTATGGACGAGAGACTGTCGAATGTTCTTCTAAAACCAGACGAAAGTACTTAAAAACAAAGAAAAAACAGGTTTTATTGCGGGCAATAAAAAGCCCTGCGATAACACAGGGCTTTTTCAGCACGGCTGGTTATTAGTCGTGCAGCGACTCTGCCGCGTACAGGGTGTTTTCCAGCAGGCAGGCACGGGTCATCGGGCCAACGCCGCCGGGTACCGGCGTAATCCAGCCGGCGCGGGGCAGGGCAGTCTCGTAGACTACGTCGCCGACCAGCTTGCCGTCTTCCTGGCGGTTGATGCCGACGTCGATGACGATCGCGCCTTCCTTGATCCACTCGCCCTTGACCAGGCCCGGCTTGCCGGCAGCGACCACGACCAGGTCCGCGCGGCCGACGTGGCCGGCAAGGTCCTTGGTGAAACGGTGGGTGACGGTGACGGTGCAGCCGGCCAGCAGCAGTTCCATCGCCATTGGGCGGCCAACGATGTTGGAGGCGCCGACGATGACGGCGTCGAGACCATAGAGGTCGACACCGGTGCTTTCCAGCAGGGTCATGATGCCTTTGGGGGTGCACGGGCGCAGCAACGGGATGCGCTGGGCCAGGCGGCCGACGTTATACGGGTGGAAACCGTCGACGTCCTTGTCCGGGCGAATGCGCTCGAGCAGCTTGGAGGCGTCCAGGTGCTCAGGCAGCGGCAGTTGCAGCAGGATGCCGTCGATGCTCGGGTCATCGTTGAGACCGTCGATCAGGTCGGTGAGCGCCTGCTGGGTGGTGTCGGCAGGCAGGTCGTAGGCCTTGGAGATAAAGCCGACCTCTTCACAGTCTTTACGCTTGTGCGAGACATAAACCTGAGAGGCAGGATCGCTGCCGACCAGGATCACCGCGAGGCCAGGCGTGCGCAGGCCTTGCTGGCTACGCTCGGTGACTCGTTTGGCGATCTGCTGGCGCAGGCTGGCGGCGATTGATTTGCCGTCGATAAGTTGTGCAGTCATTACGCGTGATTAACCATCGAGAGGGGGAAGAAAAGTGCGCGCATTCTCGCATGCCAAGCCGTGAGGGCAAAGGCGCTTGGTCTGCAAATTGGCCTAACCCCTTAAATAAAATGAATTTTTTTCAAAAAAGATTTGACGGGTTTCAGGACCCTCTATACTATTCGTCGCACTTGTCGGGCACAGCCTAGCACTGGTTAAGAAGGTCGAGCAGGATTGTTGTTCTGCAAGGCTGGAAGCACTTAGTTTGTAATCCTTAAAGAGTACAGATTAATCAGGCGCCCGTAGCTCAGCTGGATAGAGCATCCGCCTTCTAAGCGGATGGTCGCAGGTTCGAGTCCTGCCGGGTGCGCCATTAGGCAGCTTTGGCACAAGTAGCGCTATATGGTGGGCGTAGCTCAGTTGGTAGAGCACGGGATTGTGACTCCCGTTGTCGAGGGTTCGATCCCCTTCGTCCACCCCATATTTTGAAAGGCGCCAGATTAATCATCTGGCGCCTTTGCTTTAAGAGCTTCAAGCGCGGATGTGGTGGAATTGGTAGACACACTGGATTTAGGTTCCAGCGCCGCGAGGCGTAAGAGTTCGAGTCTCTTCATCCGCACCAATAAAAGCTTTGTCCCTCCGTCAGGTGGGTAAGGCTCGACAAAGAAGTGGTTTGGTTTCTTTGTTAACGCAATATGGTGGGCGTAGCTCAGTTGGTAGAGCACGGGATTGTGACTCCCGTTGTCGAGGGTTCGATCCCCTTCGTCCACCCCATATTCGAAAGGCGCCAGATTTAACAGTCTGGCGCCTTTTTTGGTTTTAGCGGTTCGAATATTCGGCGGCTGCAGGTAGTGGGTCGCAAGGGCAGGCGTTTCGTCGTATTTATGTGTCTCGATGATGCCGCGCTGCCTGCTGGCCCTGTTTGAGGGTTGGCCGTCAGGGAGATGGATGACGACTTCTTCTATATATAGAAGGGGCGGCGCAGAGCCCTGGCGTGATGGGCTGTATTTGTCACCGGGGCGAGGTACATCAGTGCCTTCGTACCGATAAATTGCCGGCTGTTTCCGGGCGTATTCTCAGTAGGGTGACTTCTTGAGTTTGACCCACTAGAATGCATGCCCTTGATTGGGGTCGGAAATGGCCGGCTAACGTCTGTGCAACGAGGAATATCCATGCAAGTTTCTGTTGAAAATACTACTGCTCTCGAGCGCCGCCTGAGCATCACCGTGCCGGCAGAGCGTATCGAGACTGCGGTCAACAAGCGTCTGCAGCAGACTGCCCAAAAGGCCAAGATCGCTGGTTTCCGTCCAGGCAAAGTGCCAATGAGCGAAATCAAGCGCCGTTTTGGTGCTGATGCGCGTCAGGAAGCGGTAGGCGACGTGATCCAGGCTTCCTTCTATGAAGCAGTTGTCGAGCAAAAGCTGAACCCGGCTGGCTCGCCTTCGATCGAGCCGAAGTCCCTGGAAGCGGGCAAGGACCTGGAATACGTTGCCGTATTCGAAGTGTTCCCAGAGTTTGAAGTGGCAGGTTTCGAAGGTATCGCTATCGAGCGCCTGAGCGCTGAAGTAGCTGATTCCGACCTGGACAACATGCTGGAAATCCTGCGCAAGCAGAACACCCGTTTCGAAGTGGTCGACCGTGCCGCCCAGAACGAAGACCAGTTGAACATCGATTTCGTTGGCAAGGTTGACGGCGAAGTGTTCGCTGGCGGCTCCGCCAAGGGTACTCAGCTGGTGCTGGGTTCCAACCGCATGATCCCTGGCTTCGAAGACGGCCTGGTTGGCGCGAAGGCGGGCGAAGAGCGCGTTCTGAACCTGACTTTCCCGGCTGACTACCAGAACCTGGACCTGGCTGGCAAAGCCGCCGAGTTCACCGTGACCGTCAACAGCGTTTCCGAGCCTAAGCTGCCAGAACTGAACGAAGAATTCTTCGCTCAATTCGGTATCAAGGAAACCGGCATCGAAGGCTTCCGCACCGAAGTTCGCAAGAACATGGAGCGCGAGCTGCGCCAGGCCATCAAGTCCAAGGTTAAGAACCAGGTCATGGACGGTCTGCTGGCCGCCAACCCGATCGAAGTGCCTAAGGCCCTGCTGTCCAACGAAGTGGACCGCCTGCGCGTGCAAGCTGTGCAGCAGTTCGGTGGCAACATCAAGCCTGACCAACTGCCGGCCGAGCTGTTCGAAGAACAAGCCAAGCGCCGCGTCGTGCTGGGCCTGATCGTGGCTGAAGTGGTCAAGCAGTTCGACCTCAAGCCTGACGAAGATCGCGTTCGTGAAATGATCCAGGAAATGGCTTCGGCCTACCAGGAACCTGAGCAGGTCGTGGCTTGGTACTACAAGAACGACCAGCAGCTGAACGAAGTACGTTCGGTTGTGCTGGAAGAACAAGTTGTGGATACTGTTCTGCAGAAGGCTAAGGTGACCGACAAAGCGGTCTCTTACGAAGAAGCAGTCAAACCGGCGGAAGCAGCACAAGCCGACTGATTGTCCAACTCGTTGGAAATTCAACCATAAGCCAGCCTCGCGCTGGCTTATGCGTTTTCAAGACATGACTATTTGGGAGTAACTGCAGAGCATGTTCCGTAATTCCTATATTCAGCAGAACTCTGATATCCAGGCCGCAGGCGGCCTGGTCCCGATGGTTGTCGAGCAGTCCGCTCGTGGCGAACGCGCCTACGACATCTACTCGCGCCTGCTCAAGGAGCGAGTGATCTTTCTGGTGGGCCCGGTAGAGGACTACATGGCCAACCTGATCTGTGCGCAACTGCTGTTCCTTGAAGCGGAAAACCCGGACAAGGACATCCATCTCTACATCAACTCACCTGGCGGTTCGGTGACGGCGGGCATGTCGATCTACGACACCATGCAGTTCATCAAGCCGAATGTATCGACCACTTGCATCGGCCAGGCCTGCAGCATGGGCGCGTTCCTGCTCACCGCAGGGGCCCACGGCAAGCGTTTCTGCCTGCCGAACTCGCGCGTGATGATTCACCAGCCACTGGGCGGTTTCCAGGGCCAGGCGTCGGACATCGAAATCCACGCCAAGGAAATCCTCTTCATCCGCGAGCGTCTCAACACGCTGATGGCCAAGCACAGCGGGCGCACCCTGGAAGAAATCGAGCGCGACACCAACCGCGACAACTTCATGAGCGCCGAAGTCGCGCGTGATTACGGGTTGATCGACGCAGTGATCGAAAAGCGCCCCGCTTAATATAAGCCGCTCAAAATAGGGCTGGTCGGCATGTCCGATCATCGGCGGGCTTGAAAAAGCCCGCATAAGCCTTCATCTTGTGTTGCAAGCCTATCGGATTTGGATCGAACGAATGACTGACACCCGCAACGGCGAGGACAACGGCAAGCTGCTCTATTGCTCCTTCTGTGGCAAAAGCCAGCATGAAGTACGCAAATTGATTGCCGGCCCCTCGGTCTTTATCTGCGACGAGTGCGTCGACCTGTGCAATGACATCATCCGTGAGGAGGTGCAGGAAGCACAGGCCGAAAGCAGCGCGCATAAATTGCCTTCGCCTAAAGAAATCAGCGGCATCCTTGACCAGTATGTCATCGGTCAAGAGCGTGCAAAGAAGGTTTTGGCCGTAGCGGTGTACAACCACTACAAGCGCTTGAACCAGCGTGACAAGAAAGGCGACGAAGTCGAACTCGGCAAGAGCAACATCTTGCTGATCGGTCCTACAGGCTCGGGTAAGACCCTGCTTGCAGAAACCCTCGCTCGCCTGCTGAACGTTCCGTTCACCATCGCCGACGCAACCACCCTCACCGAGGCTGGCTACGTGGGTGAGGACGTCGAGAACATCATTCAGAAACTGCTGCAGAAATGTGACTACGACGTAGAGAAAGCCCAGATGGGTATTGTCTACATCGACGAAATCGACAAGATCTCGCGCAAGTCCGACAACCCGTCGATCACCCGGGATGTTTCCGGTGAAGGCGTGCAGCAGGCCCTGTTGAAACTGATTGAAGGCACGGTCGCTTCCGTACCGCCACAAGGCGGCCGCAAGCATCCGCAGCAGGAATTCCTTCAGGTTGATACGCGCAACATCCTGTTCATCTGTGGCGGTGCGTTCTCGGGTCTGGAGAAAGTTATCCAGCAGCGTTCCACCCGTGGCGGTATCGGTTTCAGTGCAGAAGTGCGCAGCAAGGAAGAAGGCAAGAAAGTCGGCGAGTCCCTGCGTGAAGTCGAGCCTGACGATCTGGTCAAGTTCGGTCTGATCCCGGAATTCGTCGGCCGTCTGCCGGTCCTGGCCACGTTGGACGAGCTGGATGAGGCTGCCCTGATTCAGATCCTCACCGAGCCGAAGAACGCCCTGACCAAGCAATACGCGAAGCTGTTCGAAATGGAAGGTGTAGACCTCGAGTTCCGTACCGACGCGCTCAAATCGGTGGCCAAGCGGGCACTGGAGCGCAAGACCGGTGCACGTGGCCTGCGCTCGATTCTCGAAGGCGTGTTGCTCGACACCATGTACGAAATCCCCTCGCAGTCCGAGGTGAGTAAAGTGGTGATCGATGAAAGCGTTATAGAAGGCAAGTCCAAGCCACTGTATATCTACGAAAACAGTGAGCCGGCTGCCAAGGCTGCGCCAGACGCGTAAGCGTTTCGCAGTTTCGGTACAAACAAGGGGCCTTTAGGGGCCCCTTTGTTTTTCATGAAGATTTTTACTGCGTGTAACTGCCAGCATTGAGCTTGTTTTTTTTACACGCAGCCCCCATCTTGGTTTCAAGCTTACTTTTCAACTGTCATAGAGGCGAAATCATGAAGACAACCATCGAATTGCCTCTCCTGCCGTTGCGTGATGTCGTCGTCTATCCGCACATGGTTATCCCGCTGTTCGTGGGGCGCGAGAAGTCTATCGAAGCCCTCGAGGCCGCGATGACGGGCGACAAGCAGATCCTGCTGTTGGCCCAGAGAAATCCTGCCGATGATGATCCAGGCGAAGATGCCCTGTATCGCGTCGGTACCATTGCCACCGTACTGCAACTGCTCAAACTGCCCGATGGCACCGTCAAAGTGCTGGTCGAAGGCGAGCAGCGCGGTGCGGTCGAGCGCTTCATGGAGGTGGACGGCCACCTGCGCGCCGAAGTGGCGCTGATCGACGAAGTCGAAGCCCCTGAGCGCGAATCCGAAGTCTTTGTCCGCAGCCTGCTCTCGCAGTTCGAGCAGTATGTGCAGCTGGGCAAGAAAGTCCCGGCTGAAGTGCTGTCTTCGCTTAACAGCATCGATGAGCCAAGCCGCCTGGTCGACACCATGGCTGCGCACATGGCGCTGAAGATCGAGCAGAAGCAGGACATCCTCGAAATCATCGACCTGCCGGCCCGTGTCGAACACGTGCTGGCGCTGCTGGATGCCGAAATCGACCTGCTGCAGGTTGAGAAGCGCATCCGCGGTCGCGTGAAGAAACAAATGGAGCGCAGCCAGCGCGAGTACTACCTGAATGAGCAGATGAAGGCCATTCAGAAGGAGCTCGGCGACAGTGAGGAAGGCCACAACGAAATCGAAGAGCTGAAAAAGCGTATCGATGCCGCCGGCCTGCCGAAAGACGCGCTGACCAAGGCCAATGCCGAGCTGAACAAGCTCAAGCAAATGTCGCCGATGTCCGCCGAAGCCACTGTGGTTCGCTCCTACATCGACTGGCTGGTGCAAGTGCCGTGGAAGGCTCAGACCAAGGTACGCCTGGACCTGGCGCGCGCCGAGGACATCCTGGATGCCGACCACTACGGCCTCGAAGAAGTCAAAGAGCGCATCCTCGAATACCTCGCCGTGCAAAAGCGCGTGAAGAAGATTCGTGGCCCGGTGCTGTGCCTGGTAGGGCCGCCTGGTGTGGGTAAAACCTCCCTGGCCGAGTCCATTGCCAATGCCACCAACCGTAAATTCGTGCGCATGGCCCTCGGTGGCGTGCGTGACGAAGCGGAAATCCGTGGTCATCGCCGTACCTACATCGGTTCGATGCCAGGAAGATTGATTCAAAAGATGACGAAAGTGGGCGTGCGCAACCCGCTGTTCCTGCTCGATGAAATCGACAAGATGGGCAGCGACATGCGCGGCGATCCGGCCTCGGCATTGCTCGAAGTGCTCGACCCCGAGCAGAACCACAATTTCAACGACCATTACCTGGAAGTCGACTACGACCTCTCCGACGTGATGTTCCTGTGCACCTCCAACTCGATGAATATCCCGCCAGCGCTGCTGGACCGGATGGAGGTGATTCGTCTGCCGGGTTACACCGAAGACGAGAAGATCAACATCGCCGTCAAATACCTCGCGCCCAAGCAGATTTCGGCCAACGGCCTGAAGAAGGGCGAGATCGAATTCGAGGTCGAGACGATCCGCGACATCGTTCGTTACTACACTCGCGAGGCCGGTGTGCGCGGCCTTGAGCGCCAGATCGCGAAGATCTGCCGCAAGGCAGTCAAGGAACATGCGCTGGAAAAACGCTTCTCGGTGAAGGTCACGGCCGACTCCCTGGAGCACTTCCTGGGCGTGCGTAAATTCCGCTACGGCCTGGCCGAGCAGCAGGACCAGGTAGGGCAGGTGACTGGCCTGGCGTGGACCCAGGTGGGCGGCGAATTGCTGACCATCGAAGCTGCAGTGATCCCGGGCAAGGGCCAGTTGATCAAGACCGGTTCGCTGGGTGATGTGATGGTCGAATCGATTACCGCCGCGCAGACCGTGGTGCGCAGCCGCGCAAGGAGCCTGGGGATCCCCCTGGACTTCCACGAGAAGCACGACACCCACATCCACATGCCGGAAGGGGCTACGCCCAAAGACGGCCCTAGCGCAGGCGTAGGCATGTGCACGGCCCTGGTGTCGGCATTGACCGGTATTCCGGTGCGCGCCGATGTCGCCATGACCGGGGAAATTACCCTGCGTGGCCAGGTATTGGCTATCGGTGGTTTGAAAGAGAAATTACTCGCTGCGCACCGGGGTGGAATCAAGACCGTGATCATTCCTGAAGAGAATGTTCGCGATCTGAAGGAAATTCCTGACAACATCAAGCAGGATCTTCAGATTAAACCGGTTAAATGGATTGACGAGGTCCTGCAAATTGCGCTGCAATACGCGCCGGAGCCCTTGCCGGATGTGGCTCCGGAGATAGTCGCTAAGGACGAAAAGCGCGAGTCTGATTCCAAGGAAAGAATTAGCACGCATTAATGTGTTGAAGCCTGGGGGCTTCCTTGACAGCTTTTTAGAGCCCTTGTTATAAAGCGGCTCTTAAGTGTCTGTAGGCCATTCAGCACTGGTTTTTGCTTTCACCAAAAAACTTAGAATCATACTCAATAGATATATAAGGGGACTTAGAGTGAACAAGTCGGAACTGATTGATGCTATCGCTGCATCCGCTGATATCCCGAAAGCTGCTGCTGGCCGTGCGCTGGATGCAGTAATCGAATCCGTCACTGGCGCTCTGAAGGCCGGCGACTCCGTAGTACTGGTAGGCTTCGGTACTTTCTCTGTGACTGACCGCCCAGCTCGCACTGGCCGTAACCCACAGACTGGCAAAGCACTGCAAATCGCTGCTGCCAAGAAACCAGGTTTCAAAGCCGGTAAAGCCCTGAAAGAAGCCGTTAACTAAGCTTCGATCAAGCCTTTGCCTACCCGGGTCGGACGCAGGTCTGGCCTGGCAGCGGAGCGGCAGCTGACCCACGTATCCATCGGGTCGCCACGCCGGGGGTGTGGGTTCAAACCCCCGTCCGCTCCGCCAGTTACGAGAAGGCGCATCCTCGGATGCGCCTTTCTTCTATCCGGACTCTACCCACGCTCCACGGTTGCCAATTTTTGAAGTTCAACCGTTTCTGGGGGACGCATGCTGCAAAATATCAGGGACAATTCACAAGGCTGGATTGCCAAGACCATTATCGGGATCATCGTCGCTTTGATGGCGTTCACCGGTATCGAGGCTATTTTTCAGGCTTCGACCAACACCAAGCAGGACGTGGCCAAGGTCAACGGTGAAGAAATCACCCAGACCGAACTGAGCCAGGCTGTCGACATGCAACGTCGCCAACTGATGCAACAGCTGGGCAAGGATTTCGATGCTTCGCTGCTCGACGAAAAACTGCTGCGCGACGCCGCCCTCAAGGGTCTGATCGATCGCAAGCTGCTGCTGCAAGGCGCGGCTGATTCCAAGTTCGGCTTCTCTGAAGCAGCACTGGACCAGGTCATCCTGCAGACACCGGAATTCCAGGTGGACGGCAAGTTCAGTGCCGAACGCTTTGACCAGGTGATTCGTCAACTGGGCTATAGCCGACTGCAGTTCCGTCAGATGCTGACCCAGGAAATGCTCATCGGCCAGGTTCGCGCAGGCATCGCCGGCAGCGGTTTCGTGACCGACGCCGAGGTGAACGCTTTTGCCCGTCTGGAGAAGCAGACCCGCGATTTCGCCACCGTCAACATCAAGGCCAACCCTGGCGCGGTGAAACTCACCGACGACGAGGTCAAGGCTTACTACGACCAGCACGCCAAGGAGTTCATGACCCCGGACCAGGTGGTCATCGACTATCTGGAGTTGAAGAAGTCGTCCTTCTTCGACCAGGTTGCGGTCAAGGACGAGGAGTTGCAGGCGGCCTATCAGAAAGAAACCGCCAACCTCGCTGAACAGCGTCGTGCGGCGCACATCCTGATTGAAGTCAACGACAAGGTCACCGACGCGCAAGCCAAGGCCAAGATCGAGGAAATCCAGGCGCGCCTGGCCAAGGGCGAGTCGTTCGAAGCCCTGGCAAAGGAGTACTCCCAGGATCCAGGTTCGGCCAACAATGGCGGCGACCTCGGCTTTGCCGGCCCCGGCGTCTACGACCCGGACTTCGAAACCGCCTTGTACGCGTTGAACAAGGACCAGGTCTCGGCGCCGGTGCGCAGCACCTTCGGTTGGCACTTGATCAAGTTGTTGGGCGTTGAAGCACCGCAAGTACCGACGTTCGCCAGCCTGAAGGACAAGCTGACCCGCGAGCTCAAGACCCAGCAGGTCGAGCAGCGTTTTGTCGAAGCGACCAAGCAATTGGAAGATGCGGCATTCGAAGCCTCTGACCTGGCCCAGCCAGCGTCCGACCTGAAGCTGACCGTGCACACCTCCGCGCCGTTTGGCCGTGAAGGTGGCGAAGGCGTTGCGGCCAACCGTGCCGTGGTCACCGCTGCGTTCAGCCCGGAAGTCCTGGATGAAGGTGCCAACAGCAGCGCCATCGAACTCGACCCGGAAACCATCATCGTGCTGCGTGCCAAAGAGCACCGCAAACCTGCGCAACTGCCGCTGGAAAGCGTTGCTGCGCCGATCCGTGCACAGATGATCAAGGAGCGCGCCAGCGCCGCTGCCAAGACGCATGCCGACGAGTTGATCGCCAGCCTGCGTGATGGCAAGACCCCGTTGAACCAACCGATCGATGGTCAGGCCTGGAAAGTCACTGAAGCGGCTACCCGTAGCCAGGAAGCGATTGACCCGGCCGTGCTGCAAGCCCTGTTCCGCATGCCCAAGCCTGCGGCCAAGGACAAGCCGACCTTTACCACCGTGACCCTGGCTGACGGTAGCCTGGTGATCGTGCGCTTGAACGGCGTCAATGAAGCCGCAGCCCCATCGGACGAAGAAAAAGCGCAATACCGCCGCTTCCTCGCTTCCCGTGTCGGCCAGCAGGACTTCGCGGCGTACCGCAAGCAGTTGGAAACCAAGGCCGACATCAAGAAGTACTGATGGCGGTTTGAATAAGAAAGCCCCCGGCCAGCAATGACCGGGGGCTTTTTTATGTGCGCTAGACTGGGGGTTCGCAATCGTCGAGCAAGGAGGTTCACGCGTGTTGATTCAGGAACAGGAAGGCTGGGTGATCCGTCGCGCCACTGAGGCGGATGTTCCCGCGGTGCTGCAGGTGTTTGACGAGGTGATTGAGTGGTTTGCACGCCTGGGCAATAACCATCAATGGGGCACTGAGCCCTGGTCGGCCTCGCCCCGTCGAGTCGCGCAAGTGTCGCAAGCCTGCGCACTGCCGGGTGCCTGGGTGGTAGAGGCCCCGACGGGGCAGATCCTGGCTGCACTGGTGCTGGGCGAGCCGATGCCTTATGTGCCAGCGGCGACCGAGCCGGAGGTGTATGTGCGATTGTTGATCGCCGCGCGCGACCCCCGTGTACGCGGCCTGGGGCGGCGCCTGTTGGCATTCGCCGATGACCAGGCGCGCGCAGCCGGTGTCACGCGCCTGCGGGTGGACTGCTACGCCGGCGGCACAGGTGACCTGGTGGGTTTTTATGAGTCGTGCGGCTATACGCGAATCTCAACCTTCAACCTGGAGGGTTGGCCGGGCCAGTTGCTGGGGCGCAGCCTTTAAGGCGCCGGCCAGGGCCAGCAGCATCAGCAGTACCACCGCCCAGGCAAAGGCCGAGACGCCCCAGCCCTGCAGCAATACGCCGCCGGCCAGGCCGCCGCCGGCTATGCCGAGGTTCCACACGGTCACCAGCATCGATTGCGCAGCGTCCGCCGACGCTCCCGCTGACTTCGCGAGTGCGGTCTGCAGCAAGGCCGGCAGTCCGCCGAACGCCAGGCCCCATAAGGCCACTGCGACATAGATGACGGCGGGGACGTTGATCCAGAATGCCAGGGCCACGGCGAGCAGGCCAAACAGCGCACAACTGATCAGCAGCAGTGTGCGCAACCACTGGTCAATCAGCACCCCAGCCAGCCAGATGCTCAGCAATGCGGCCAAGCCAAACACCAGCAGCACGCGGTCGACGTCGGCGGTAATCCCGGCCGGCACCAACAGTGGGGCGATGTAGGTGTAGAGAATGTTGTGGGCCAGCACGTAGGTAAAGGTCACCCACAGCACCGGACGAATGCCGGGTAACCTGAGTACCTGGCGCAGACCCAGGCGCTGCTGTGCGGGTTGGCCGGCAAAGTCCGGAAGCTGCCAGCGCGCCCAGACCAGCAACACCAGTGTCAGCCCGGTCATGATCGCAAAACTCAGACGCCAGCCGACCAGCGTGCCGAGCAGGGTACCGGCCGGTACGCCCAGGGACAGGGCCAACGGTGCGCCGAGCATCGCGATCGCGATCGCTCGGCCTTGCAGGTGCGGGGCAACCATCCGGCTGGCATAACCGGCCAGCAGTGCCCAGAGCAGCCCGGCGAAGACCCCGGCAAAAAAACGCGCTACCAGCGTCAGTCCGTAATGGCTGGAGAGCGCGGTCACGCTGTTGACCAGGGCAAAGCCGCCGATGGCAATCAGCAGCAATGGCCGTCGCCGCCAGCCGCGAGTCAGCAGCGTGAGCGGGATGGCCGCCAGCAACGAGCCCAAGGCGTAGAGCGTGACCAATTGGCCGACCAGCGCGGGCGACACGCCGAGGCCTTCGCCCATCTGCGGCAGGAGCCCGGCGGGCATGGCTTCGGTGAGGATGGTGATAAAGCCTGCCGAGGCCAATGCGAGCAAACCGCCGAGCGGCAGTGCGTCACGCTGGGTAACGGGTGGGGAATCGGTGAGTGCGGTCATCAAACTCTATCCATGCAAAAGGGCAAGGCGCCAGAGTAGGGGGCTGTGCACGTCGGAAAAACAGGCTAAGGTTCCGAACTTATCGGACTCAGGCGTCCGTAATCAAAAAGGGCGTGATCATGGACAGCTTGGGCAGCCTCTCGGTTTTCGTGCAGGTGGCGGAAACGCGCAGTTTCACCGCCGCCGGTCGCGTGCTGGGGGTGTCCTCTTCAGCGGTGGGCAAAAGCATTGCACGCATGGAGGAACGCCTCGGCGTGCGGCTGTTTCATCGCAGCACCCGCAGTATCACCTTGACCAGCGAAGGCTCGCTGTTTCTAGAGCGATCACGGCGCATTCTTGCCGAGGTGGAGGCCGCCGAGCGCGAGCTGACCGAGGTCAGCGCAACGCCCCGCGGCAAGCTGCGCATCAGCGTGCCGCAAGTGCGGGGCCTGCTGATGCCGGTGCTCAGCGACTTCATGCGCGCTTATCCGGACATAGAGCTGGATGTGGATTTTTCCGACCGCATGGTGGACGTGATCGAGGAAGGGTTCGATGCGGTGATTCGCACCGGCAAGCCGGAAGATTCGCGCTTGATGGCGCGCCACCTGGGGCATTACCAATTGGTGCTGGTGGGCACCCCGGCTTACTTCCAGCAGCATGGCACGCCGCTGCAGCCCCACCACCTGAGCGAACATGCTTGCCTGCGCCACAAGTTCTGCGCCACCGGTAAACTCGAGCACTGGCCGCTGCGCCTTGCGCCGGGCACTGGAGAGCCGACCTTGCGTACACCGTTGGTCAGCACCACCATCGAGTCGCTCAACCATGTGGTGCACGAGGGCCTGGGCATAGCCTGCCTGCCGGACTACATGGTCAACCAGGCCGTGGCGCAGGGACGTTTACAACGGGTGCTGGATGACTACCTCGAACACCGGGGCAGTTTCTGGATGCTATGGCCATCAAGTCGCCATGCCTCGGCGAAATTACGCGTGTTTATTGATCATATGTGCGCCGGGCTTTTTCCCACGGCAGCTGTCGTGTAGGCCTGTGACGTTTTACCGACAGGAATGCGCGCGCCAAGCACGCGTTCTGTTGCACAATACCGCCCGGACTGTTTTCCTCAGGATTTTCAATGTCGACATCATTTCACTTGCGTAGCCTCGGGTTGGCGCTGGTGTTGGCGGGCGCCGCGGGCTGCTCGTCACCCAAGACCGCTATTTATGAACATGAGAATTTCGACGACTCCGGTACGTTTTCCCGGGATTATCCGGTCACCGATGTAGCGGCTTGCGAAGCCGCACGCCGGGCCTTGCTGAGCCAGGGCTACATCATCACCAGCAACGATCCGAAACTGGTGGTCGGCAACAAGAGCTTCCAGCAGACCGGTGAGACCCATCTGCAGATCAGCTTCAACGTGGTGTGCGCCGATGATGGCAAAGGCAACAACCACTCGACGATGTTCGCCAATGCCTTGCAGGATCGCTATGCGCTGAAGAAGGTCAACAACTCCGCGAGCCTGGGTGTGGGAGTGTTGGGGTCGGTGTCGATGCCAATTGGCTCCACCGATGACTCGATGGTCAAGGTCGCGAGCGAGACAGTCTCTGCGCCGAAGTTCTACGACCGTTACTTTGCGCTGGTGGACGTGTTCCTGCCGCAGGAAGTGAAGAAGGCCGAGCATATTCCCGAGAAGCCCAAGGCTGACCTCGGAGTGCCGGAACCCAAGACACCGCCAGCCGCCGAAAAGGTCGAGGCGCCGAAGGAAGAACCGGCTGCGCCAGCGGCCTCTGAGCCGGTGGTGCCGGCTCCCGAGGCTGCACCGATTGCGCCGCAGGCCGAACCTGCACCCGCAGCGACTACCCCCGACCTGCCGCCGCCGACAGAGGCGATTCCCCCTCTGCCGACGCCCGCGCAGTAACTCAAACGGCTACGGGATCGACCTTGTCGACGTTGATCCCGTAGCGTTTGATCGCTTCACTGACCTTGTCCCGACCGATCACGCCGTCATCCGCCAGCGCCTTGAGGGCCGCCAGCGCGATGAAGTGCCGGTCCACCTCAAAGAATGCGCGCAACGTTTCCCGGGTGTCCGATTGTCCGAAGCCATCGGTGCCCAGCGCGACAAAGCGTCGAGCGGGTACGAACGGGCGGATCTGATCGGCGAACAACTTCATGTAGTCCGTTGCGACCACCACGGGCCCCGTGTGCGCTTGCAGGCATTGCTCGACGTAACTCACGCGCGGCTCACTGTCCGGATGCAGCAGGTTCCAGCGTTCAACCGCGTGCCCGTCACGGCGCAATTCGGTGAGGCTGGTCACGCTCCACACGGCGCTCTGCACGCCGAAATCCTCGGCGAGCAGGGCGGCGGCGGCGATGACCTCGCGCAGGATCGAACCACTGCCCATCAGTTGCACCTGGGCTTTGGGGTCACCGCTGAGGCGGTACATGCCTTTTAGAATGCCGTCTTCCACTCCGTCCGGCATCGCCGGGTGCGGGTAGTTTTCGTTGAGCAGGGTGATGTAGTAGTAAATGTCCTCCTGTTCGACGTACATGCGCCGCATGCCTTCGCGAATAATCACCGCCAGCTCGTAGGCAAAGGTCGGGTCGTAGGACACGCAGCACGGAATCACCGAGGACAGGATGTGGCTGTGGCCATCGTCATGCTGCAAGCCTTCACCCATCAGCGTGGTGCGCCCGGCCGTGGCGCCGAGCAGGAAGCCGCGTGCCCGTGCATCGCCAGCAGCCCACGCCAGGTCACCGACGCGCTGGAAGCCGAACATCGAATAGAAAATATAGAACGGCACGGTCATCAGGCCGTGGTTGCTGTAGGACGTACTCGCCGCGATCCATGAGGAAATAGCGCCGGATTCATTCAGGCCTTCCTGCATGATCTGTCCGTCCTTGCTCTCCTTGTAGTAGCTCAGTTGCCCGGCGTCCTGTGGCGTGTAGAGCTGGCCGACGGCCGAGTGGATGCCGATCTGGCGGAACAGGCTTTCCATGCCAAAGGTCCGTGACTCGTCCGGCACGATGGGCACGACCAGCTTGCCCAGGTGCGGGTCCTTGAGCAGGGTGCCGAGGATGCGCACGAAAGCCATGGTGGTGGAGATCGCGCGGTCACCGGTGTCCTTGAGTTGGGTGGCGAAGGCGCTCAGTTCGGGGATCTGCAACGCTTGGACCGCCGCGTGCCGCGCTGGCACGTAGCCGCCCAACGCCTGGCGCCGTGCCGCGAAGTAGCGTGCTTCCTCGCTGTCGGCGGCAGGCTTGAGGTAGGGGATTGCGTCGAGTTGATCGTCAGCCACGTCCAGGTCGAAACGGTCACGGAAAGCCTTGACGGCGTCTGCGCCCATTTTTTTCAGCTGGTGGTTGATGTTCTGGCCTTCGCCGGCTTCGCCCATACCGAAGCCCTTGACGGTTTTCGCCAGGATCACCGTCGGGCGTCCCGTGTGGCGAACGGCTGCCGCATAGGCGTTGTAGACCTTGTCCGGGTCATGGCCGCCGCGTGAGAGTTTCCAGATTTCGTCGTCGGACATATCCGCAACCAGTGCGAGCAACTCCGGGTATTTGCCGAAGAAGTGTTCGCGCACGTAGGCACCGTTCTGCGACTTGTAGTTCTGATAGTCGCCGTCCACGCATTCCATCATGCGTTGGCGCAGCAGGCCGCTCTGGTCTTTTTCCAGCAGCGCGTCCCAGCCGCCGCCCCAGATCACCTTGATCACGTTCCAGCCGGCGGCGCGGTACAGGCTTTCGAACTCCTGGATCACCTTGGCATTGCCACGCACGGGGCCGTCGAGGCGCTGCAGGTTGCAGTTGACCACGAAGATCAGGTTGTCGAGTTTCTCGCGACCGGCCAGGGAGATGGCGGCCAGGGATTCCGGCTGGTCCATTTCGCCATCACCGAGGAATGCCCACACCTTGCGGCCCTGGTGCTGCTTGAGGCCACGCAGTTCCAGGTAGCGCATGAAGCGCGCCTGGTAGGCCGAAGTGATCGGCCCAAGGCCCATGGACACGGTGGGGAATTGCCAGAAGTCCGGCATCAGCCGCGGGTGAGGGTAGGACGAAATACCGTCGCCACCGGCCTCGCGGCGGAAATTGTCCAGCTGGGCTTCGCTGATACGGCCTTCGAGGTAAGCGCGCCCGTAGATGCCCGGTGAGGAATGGCCCTGGATATACACGAGGTCGCCGTCGAAGGTGTCGGTACGGCCACGGAAGAAGTGGTCAAAGCCTACGTCGTACAGCACGGCGGCTGACGCATAAGTTGCGATATGCCCACCCACACCTGAGTGTTTGCCTGCACGCAACACCATGGCCATGGCGTTCCAGCGGATAAACGCATTGGTGCGTCGCTCAATGGCGAGGTTGCCGGGGTAGGGCAACTGGCGGTCCACCGGGATGGTGTTGACGTAGGGCGTGGTAACGCGCCCGTAGAAGTCGCCATGCCGCGCCACGTCGAAATCCAGCAATTGATCGATCAGGTAGTGGGCGCGCGGGCGGCCTTCGGTGGACAGCACCGATTCGATGGACTCCAGCCACTCGCGGGTTTCCTGTGGATCGTCATCGCGGCGGACTGCGTTGTTCGGGGTCATGGGAGGCTCCAGGGTAGGCGGATTTCAAGTGGCGGTCTCCTTGTGGGAGTGCCGTCAAAAGTAATTGCAATTGCAACTACATGACCGAATCTAGCGCGGGATGAGCTACTATTGCAACCTTCTTGAAATTCCCCGGATGGTGTTGCATGTCGTCGAAAGAGCCTGATGTCTGGTTCCGCTTTGTCAGGGCCCACAGGACGGTCATCCGTGAAATCGAGCGCCGCCTGGCCGCGGCCGACCTGCCGCCCTATGCCTGGTACGACGCGCTGTGGGGCCTGGAAAGCGGCCCCGACGGTACCCGCCGCATGCACGAATTGGCCGACGTGCTGGCCATCGAGCGCTACAACCTCACTCGCCTGGTGGACCGCCTGGAAAAGGACGGCCTGGTGCTGCGTTCGCGCTCCGACGGTGATGGCCGCGCGGCGTTTGCCTCGATCACCGACGCCGGCCGGGTGCTGCGCAAAAAAATGTGGACGATCTACGAAAGCACGGTGGACGAGTTATTCCTGTCGCAGATCGAGCCGGAGCAGCGCCAGGCCTTCGCCGACGCACTGGAACGCACTGCCGGGCTGGCGATGGACGCGGGCGTCCAGACCCGCAGTCGCCGCAAAACCTGAAGCCCCACGAAGAAACCGTGTAGGTGCCGGCCTGCCGTCAAGCGCATTTCAATGCATAGCGGTTCATCGCGGCCTGTACGTGCAGCGCGTCGATCCGCCCCTCATCCGCCAACGCCCTCAGCGCCGATACCACTATCCAATACTGACTCGGCGCCGCCGCCTGCACCGACCCCGCGCCCAACGCCACGAAGCGTGCATCCACATGCGCCCTTAACTGATCGACGATCGCTTGCGGATAGCCGGTGACGGCAACCACCGGTGCGCGACTTCCCGCCAGGCAATCACGCAAGTGACAGCTGCGTTTGGGCGAGCCCGGATGCAGACGATTCCAGCGTTCAGCGGCCGCTGCCTCGCGGGCCAGGCGTGTGTAGCTGGGGCAACTCCAGAGCTGTGCGCTGATGTTCCAGTCCTGCTCCAGCAGGCGCGCCGCCTGCACCACCGCTTCCAGTGCATGGCCCGCGCCGAGCAGGCGCACATCCGCGCCTTCACGCCGGATCGGGTACATGCCCTTGAGCGCATCCTCACGCGCCTGCTCCGCCATCGGCACCGCGCTTTCATGGTCGTGCAGGGCCAGGTAATAGAACCCCGGCTGGCCGTCGACGTACAACGCGCGCAACCCCGCCAGCACAATCGCCCGCGCTTCGTCGCCCGAGGCCGGGTCATACGGGGTGCAGCGCGGGTTGGTGGCCAGCCACAACGGCAGCGAAGGCTGCGCGCCCCGGGGCCAGGGCGAGGGCTGGTTCTCGATGTCGTTGCACAAGATGCCGCGCTGCGCGGTCTCGTCCGACAGCGCACTCAGCTGCGCCGATGACATGGCGCTGTGCAGGTACAACAGCGGCTTTTCCCCGGTGTTGCGCGCGAACCAACTCGGCCAATTACTCACGCGCCGGGAGCGCGACTGGCCACGGATCACCCAGGCCTGGCGACTCAATTCCAGGGTGTTGGCCATGGTCATCACGGCATACAGCGGTGAGCTGCGCGCATGTTCGGTCGTGGTCAGCGCGTTGATGCACAGCTGCGCGGCGTTGGCGGTAGAGACGGGCATGGGGCAAGGCTCCTGGCAACAGAGGCTCGTACCCTACTGGAAATATGATTGCATTTGCAATGATTGCAATCGCACCTCAACGGCGAGGTGCTAAATCAGCCCGACGCTGCTACGTTTAATCTGCACGTGCAGGAACGTCATCGCATCGACTTTTTTTCGTCATCACGGCACTTTAGGCTGGTAGTGCAGGTCATTTATCTGCAGCCGCTTTTCAATCAAACAAGGAGTCCACGATGGACGATTACCAGGAAGAACTGCTCGAGTACCACGCGATTGAGTTGGACCCGCTGGAACCCGCAGACGATGCAACAGAGCTGTAAGACCGACTTCAGGCGGAATGCCGCTGACTGCGGCGAAATTCCCCTGGGGTCTGGTTGTTCCACCGCCTGAAGGCGCGTTGAAACGCCTGGGCCGAGGCAAAGCCGAGCAAGTAGGCGATTTCGCCGAACGCCAGTTCCGTATCGCGAATGTAGGTCATGGCCAAATCGCGACGGGTATCGTTGAGAATCGCGCGAAACTGAGTGCCTTCTTCGGCCAGTTTACGGCGCAGCGTCCAGGTTGGCAGCTTCAAGCGTGCCGCCACTTCTTCCAGGTCGGGTTCCCGGCCGCCATTGAGCATCGGCCCGAGCAAACGGGTAATGCGCTCGCGCAGGCTGCGGGTGCGGGTCAACTGCTCCAGTTCGCGTTCACACAATTGCAGCAACAGTTGCCAGGTGCTCGGGCAGTGCTGTGGATTGCGCAGCGCCAGGGTCGGTTGGCTCAAGCGCAATTGATTGACCTCGGCCCCAAACTGGATCGGGCTATCGCCCAGCATGCTGTATTGCTCGCTGTAGTCGGGCGCTTCGAATTCGATCTCGACCTTCTGCGCCTGCACCGGTTGCTGGGCCAGGCCCGACAATTGGTGCAGCCAGCCGGCGATGATCGAGTCCACCACAAAGCGGTTATAGGCGTTGTACGGGCTGATGGAATAGAAGCGCAGCCAAGCGCCTTCGGCGTCTTCGTGAAAGCTCGATTGCCCGCGATAGTTGGAGCCGTACAACGCCTCGAAGCGTGTCAGCGTGCGGGCGGCCTCGCGCACGTTGGGCGCCTGGGCGGCGGTGACCCCGGCCAGCCCGGCCTGGCTCAGGCGGCTGAGCTGGCCCATGCGCAGGCCCAGGGCGGGGTCGCCGGTGAGCTGGATGGCCGCGTGGCCCAGGCGCATGTAGCGTGGGATCGACAAGCGTGCGCCGGCCTCGGCGAGACGCGCCGGGTCCAGGCCGTATTGCAGCAGCAGCGGCTGGGGGTCGAGGCCGTGACTGTGGATGGCGTCTGCCAGGGTGTGCACGAAGCCCACCGACAGATCCCCCAGCCGGACCGGTTTCACAGCCAGATATTCAACAGGCGTGCGCCACGGGCCTCGCCGTCGGCGTTGATCTGCCCGTTGTTGCTGAGAAAGCTGTGGCCGGCGGTGCCCAGGTCCCAGAACTGCCCGCGCAGGAATACACTCATGCCGGCCGTGGCGTGGCTGACGGGCGACTGGCTGATCAGCGTGAGGCGACGCCACGCCTCACCTTCGCTGAGCTCTTCGGGCTTGAGGCTGATTTCGGTCGGCGTCGACACGCTTTTGAAGCCGCGCCATGGGCGATCCCAGGTATCGCGGCCAAGCACAAAGGCGGGCACCGCGATCAGTTGCGCGCCTTGCTCGTTGAGCTTGCGGTAGTTGTCCGGGTACCAGCTGTCACTGCCGACCAGCACACCCAGGCGGCCGGCCGGGGTGTCGACCACGCTGACGACGTTTTCGTCACCCGGTTGGATAAAACCGCGTTCATCGTAGATCGGGTAGAGCTGGCGCTGCGGATCGCCGAGCGGCAAGCCGTCAGCATTGAAGACCACGCTGGCGTTATAGAGCGCCCCCGAGCCGATTTGCAGTTGTCCCTGGCTGACACTGGGGTTGGGCAGGGTGATGGAGCCGGCCACCAGGGTCACGCCAAATTCCTTGGCCAGGCCGCCGAACAGCAACTGATAGTCGCGGGCCATGCCCTTGGCCTTCATGCGCAGGTAGGCGTCGTCGGTGCGGCTGTCGCCGGTGGCGCTGATCCAGGCGCGCAGGAACAGCACGGGGTTGCTGACGGACAGCCAGTTCATCGCATCCTTCACGTGCAGGGCCTGATACACCTCGTTCTTTTCGCCGGTGAGCATCAGCCACGTGCCGATGTGTTCCGGCAGCACCACGATGGTCTTGTCGTTGATCAGCCCCTGGTCACGGGCTTTTTGCAGGTAGGCCGCGAGCTTCAGGTGCAGGCGTTCCAGGCTCTGGTAGTCGGCGGGAAACAGCTCAGGCTGGATGCCCAGCAAGTTGCCGCGGTCGGCAGGCAGGCCTTCGTTGACGGCGAGGGTGATGCGCAGGTCCGACAGGTAATGCGCCACGGGGCGCTCCTGGGTCCAGACCAGATACGCGGCGATGGCGGCAACCAGGGCCATGGTGACGGTAAAAGCTAAAAGTTTACGCATGGGGCAACAGACAACAGACCGAGTGCGGGGTTCGCCGACTAGGGTAGGGCCCATGCACCCGCTTGCCAAGGGGCGCTGTGCATTTGGATCAATAACTTGTCAGTTTCAGTCATTGAGCGCCGGCGGGCGGGCTCTTAGTCTGTGGGACATAAACCGATGGCACACCGTTCGAGTGCGCCACGTCCCGTGATGATCCGTTGTGGAGCTGTACCATGACCGCTGCTGCCTACCCGCACCTGCTGGCCCCGTTGGACCTGGGTTTTACCACCTTGCGCAATCGCACCCTGATGGGCTCGATGCACACTGGCCTGGAAGAAAAGCCCGGCGGCTTCGAACGCATGGCCGCTTATTTTGCCGAGCGTGCGCGTGGCGGCGTCGGCCTGATGGTCACCGGCGGCATTGGCCCGAACGATGAAGGCGGGGTGTATGCCGGCGCGGCCAAGCTGACCACCGACGAAGAGGCGCAGAAGCACAAGATCGTGACGAAGGCCGTGCACGAGGCGGGCGGCAAGATCTGCATGCAGATCCTCCACGCCGGCCGTTACGCCTACAGCCCCAAGCAGGTGGCGCCCAGCGCGATCCAGGCGCCGATCAACCCGTTCAAGCCCAAGGAGCTGGACGAGGAGGGCATCGAGAAGCAGATCCAGGATTTTGTCACCTGCTCGCTGCTGGCCCAGGTTGCCGAGTACGACGGCGTGGAAATCATGGGGTCTGAAGGCTACTTCATCAACCAGTTCCTCGCCGCGCACACCAACCAGCGTACCGACCGTTGGGGCGGCAGCTACGAAAACCGCATGCGCCTGGCGGTGGAGATTGTGCGCCGCGTACGTGAAGCCGTCGGCCCGAACTTCATTATTATCTTCCGCCTGTCGATGCTCGACCTGGTTGAAGGCGGCAGCACCTGGGAAGAAATCGTGCAGTTGGCCAAGGCCATCGAACAGGCCGGTGCGAGCATTATCAACACCGGTATCGGCTGGCACGAAGCGCGTATCCCGACTATCGCCACCAAGGTGCCGCGTGGCGCGTTCAGCAAAGTCACCGCCAAGCTGCGCGGAGCGGTGCAGATTCCGCTGATCACCACCAACCGTATCAACACGCCGGAGATTGCCGAGCAGATCCTCGCTGAGGGCGATGCCGACATGGTCTCGATGGCGCGGCCGTTCCTGGCCGATCCGGAGTTCGTCAACAAGGCTGCCGCCGGGCGCGCGGACGAAATCAACACCTGCATCGGCTGCAACCAGGCCTGTCTGGACCACACCTTTGGCGGCAAGCTGACCACCTGCCTGGTCAACCCGCGCGCCTGCTACGAAACCGAGCTGAACTACCTGCCGGTCAAGCAGATCAAGAAGATCGCCGTGGTCGGCGCCGGTCCTGCGGGCCTGGCGGCAGCCACCGTGGCTGCCGAGCGCGGCCATCAGGTGACATTGTTCGACTCGGCCAGCGAGATCGGCGGCCAGTTCAATATCGCCAAGCGCGTGCCCGGCAAGGAAGAGTTCTTCGAAACCCTGCGCTACTTCAAGCGCAAATTGCATACCACCCACGTCGAGCTGTGCCTCAACACCCGCGTGGATGTCGCGCAACTGGCGGCGGGCGGTTATGACGAGATCATCCTCGCGACTGGCATCGCGCCGCGCACACCGGCGATCCCCGGCATCGACAACGCCAAGGTGTTGAGCTACCTGGACGTGATCCTTGAGCGCAAGCCGGTCGGCAAGCGCGTGGCGGTGATCGGCGCCGGCGGTATCGGTTTCGATGTGTCGGAATTCCTCGTGCACCAGGGCGTGTCCACCAGCCTGGACCGCGAAGCATTCTGGAAGGAGTGGGGCATCGACACCCAGTTGCAGGCGCGTGGCGGTGTGGCCGGTATCAAGCCGCAACCGCATGCCCCGGCGCGTGAAGTGTTCCTGCTGCAGCGCAAGACTTCCAAAGTCGGCGATGGCCTCGGCAAGACCACCGGCTGGATCCACCGTACTGGCCTGAAGAACAAGCAGGTGCAGATGCTCAACAGCGTCGAGTACCTGAAGATCGATGACCAGGGCCTGCATATCCGCATCGGTGCCGAGGGCGAGCCGCAGGTGCTGGCGGTCGACAATATCGTCATCTGCGCCGGGCAAGACCCGCTGCGCGAACTGCAGGACGGCCTGGTTGCGGCCGGCCAGAACGTGCACCTGATCGGTGGCGCCGACGTGGCGGCCGAGCTGGATGCCAAGCGCGCCATCAACCAGGGCTCGCGCCTCGCCGCCGAGCTGTAAGACGACGAAAGGGGCGGTGGTAGACTACCGCCCCTTTTTGCATGCAGACCCTCCCCGATGGGCCCCTTCGATTGGCTTCCCTACGCTCCGCTTGAACCTGTGCAGCTCGATTGGCTGGACGGCGTCGAGCTGGCCGTGCTGCGCCTGGACCGCATCGACCCGCTGATCAGCGGCAACAAGTGGTTCAAGCTCACCGAGCACCTCGCGCAAGGTCGGGCTGCTGGCGCCAGTGGGATCATCAGCCTGGGGGGCGCGCATTCCAACCATCTGCATGCGCTGGCGGCGGCGGGCAAGCGCTTTGGCTTTGCCACCGTCGGCCTGCTGCGTGGCCATGCGCAAGACACCCCCACCGTCCTCGACCTCAACGCCTTCGGCATGCAGTTGCACTGGCTGGGCTATGGCGGCTATCGCGCGCGGCATGCGCCGGATTTCTGGGGACCGTGGCGCGAGCAGTATCCACACCTGCACCCGGTGCCCGAAGGTGGCGGTGGCCTGGCGGGAGCGTTGGGCTGTGCGGTACTGGTGGAGCAGGTGCGCGCGCAATTGAGCGACATCGGTTGGGCGGATTATGACGGCTGGTGGCTGGCAGCGGGCACTGGTACCACGCTGGCGGGACTGGTGCTGGCGGAGGCGGGCGCGCATCCGGTGTATGGCGCGCTGGCGGTGCCCGATGACCACGGGGTGGCGCAGCAGGTACAGGCGCTGGTGCAGGACGATTATCAATTGGTGGAGGCCAGCCGGGGCGGCTTTGCCAAGGTTGATCCGGAGTTGCTGGCCTTTATCGACGCCACCGAGCAAGCCTGTGGCCTGCCGCTGGACCCGCTCTACACCGGCAAGGCGTTGCTGGCGTTGAAGCAGCAGATTGAAGCCCGCCGCTTCGTCTGCGGTACGCGCCTGATCTTTGTCCACACCGGCGGCTTGCAAGGCCGCCGGGGTTTCCCATCGTTGAGCTCAGGGCATCCGCGAGTGTGATCCAGCAGTCGATGGCGTTACTGAATGCTCCCTCGCTTGCCGGGCATCATGCGCAACGCCGTGTTGTCACGCAGGATGTAATGATGAGCGATCCCCGCCAGCGCATGCAGCCCGATCAGCCAGTAGCCGATCTTGCCGAACAGCACGTGCCAGCTTTCAATCTCCTTGGCCAGCGCTTTGTTTTCGGCAATCAGCGGCGGCAACTCGATGCCGTAGAACATCACCGAATGGCCTTCGGCACTGACGATCAACCAACCGGCAATCGGCATACCGATCATCAAGGCATACAGCGCCATATGCATCAGGGTGGCGAGCAGGGTTTGCCATTGCGGCGGCGCCGGCACGATCTTCGGCGCCACCCCCAGGCTGCGCGCAAACAGGCGTAGCCACACCAGCACAAACACGGTGAGGCCGAACATGAAGTGCATCTCGACGATCAGCGTCCGCGCGCCGCTGCCCTTGGGAAACTGGCCGCGCAGCTCAATGCAGGCGTAGACCACCGCCAGCAGCACCACCATCAACCAGTGCAACGCGATCGACATGGTGCTGTAACGCGTATCGGAATTTTTCCACGGCATCGCTGTGTTCCTCACTCATCAGGGCAAACCGGTGGGGCGGGTGCAAACTCCCTCGCCACCCGTACAGTTTCATCACTGGACAACATTGCGTTCTTGGGTGACGCAGTGACTTAACTGTATGCCGGTTTTGAGCGCTTTGCCTGGCGCGATTGCCGTTGTCTTGACCTCGATCAGTGGCTTTGCGGCATTTCACCGCGGGCCAGGCGCTGGTTGATGTCGGTGATCACTGCCGGCAGCTCGTTGATCGTGTCGATCAGGTAGTGCGGGCGCGAGCCTTTGAACATCGCCTCGATGCGCTTGCGTTCGCTGGCCAGCGTGGCGGCGTCGAGTGCGCGGAACTGCTCGTAGGTCAGCCCCAGCGCGTTGCCGGAGCAGGTCAGGGCCACCGTCCACATGCCGGCGCGACGGCCTTCGAGGATGCCCGGCACGGTGTCGTCGACCTTCACGCAGGCGGCGACATCATCAATGCCCAGGGCGATTACGTTGGCCAGGGCCTGGGCTGGCCATGGTCGACCGTTGGGCACTTCGTCGGTGGCCACCACGTGGTCGGCGATGTAGCCGTTGGTGGCGGCGAGGGCGACGACCTTGTCCATCACTTGCTTGGGGTAACCGGAGCAGGAACCGATCTTGATACCTTGCACACGCAGCCGTGCGATCGTGTCGAGGGCACCGGGGATCAGCGCCGAGTGTTCGGCGATCTTCTCGATCTGCAGCGGCATGAAGCGCTGGTAGATGGCGGTCACGTCGTCATCGGTGGGCGTGCGGCCGAAGGCCTTGCGGTAGCGTTCGGCGACTTGCGGCTGGTCGCAGAGGGTGCGGATGTGGTCCCACTTGCCCATGCCCATCGGGCCACGGGCTTCTTCGATGGAGACTTGCACATCGAACTCGGCAAAGGCCTCGACGAAAATCTGCGTGGGCGCGAAGGAGCCGAAATCGACCACGGTGCCGGCCCAATCGAGGATCACGGCCTGCAGGGTGTTGGGGTTCTGATAGTTCATACACAAATCCTGTAGAAGCTGGCTTGCCAGCGCTGAACGAAAATGAGGGGTTACAGAAGAACTGCGTCGCCGGTGATCGCCGACAAGCCGGTTCCTGCAGGTTCGAGCACATGCATGTCTTGCAGTGTCTGCGCGATCGCCCTGACCGCTGCCTGCATGCCTGTCGCATCGACGTGGCCGATGCAGCCCACGCGGAAGGTTTCGACCTGGGTCAATTTGCCTGGGTACAGAATGAAACCCTTGGCCTTGACCCGCTCGTAGAAGTCCTTGAACTGGTAGCGCGCATCTTGCGGGGCGTGGAAGGTGACGATGATCGGCGCCTGGATCTCGGCCGGCAGGAAGCTGCGCAGGCCGAGTGCTGCCATGCCGTCGAGCAGCGCCTGGCAGTTGTCGGCGTAGCGTTGATGGCGCGCGGGCAGGCCGCCTTCTTCGGCGTATTGCAGCAGCGCTTCGTGCAGCGCCGCGACCACGTGCGTCGGCGGGGTAAAGCGCCATTGGCCGGTCTTGACCATGTAGCTGTGCTGGTCGAACAGGTCCATCGCCAGGGAGTGGCAGTTGCCTTGGGCGGCGGCGAGGGCCTGTTTTTCGGCGAAGACGAAGCCCATGCCCGGCACGCCTTCCAGGCATTTTCCCGAGGCGGCGATCAGCGCATCGAACGGCACTTCACGGGCATCGATCGGCAGCGCGCCGAAGGAACTCATGGCGTCGATGATCAGGCGCTTGCCGTGGTCCTTGACCACTTGGGCGATCTCCGGCAGCGGGTTGAGAATGCCGGTGCTGGTTTCGCAGTGGATCAACGCGACATGGGTGATGGCCGTGTCGGCGCGCAGCAGGCGGTCGACGTCGGCGGCGGTGGTGGGCTGGTCTTCGGCGGTTTCAAAGGTGCTGAAGTCGCGGCCGAGTACTTCGCAGATTTTTGCCAGGCGCCTGCCGTAGGCGCCGTTGATCAGCACCAGGACTTTGCCGTCACGCGGCACCAGGGTGCCGATGGCGGCTTCGACGGCGAAGGTGCCGCTGCCTTGCAGGGGCACGCAATGGTGGCTGTCGGTGCCGTGAAGGATCGCCAGCAGTTGCTCGCAGACGCTGGCAGTGAGGGCATTGAAACGGTCATCCCAGGACCCCCAATCCACCATCATCGCCTGACGCGTGCGGTTCGATGTGGTCAAGGGGCCAGGGGTCAGCAGGATCGGCGCGGCAGTGGTCATCTCAAGTCCTCGCAAGGCATCGGGGTTGAATCTACGGGGCCTAAATTGCAGTTTGGCTTGTCATCAATCAAATTGTTTGTTGTTATGCGAGCTATCAGTGAGGCCGATAGCTATGAACCTGTTCCAACTGCGCGCATTCGATGCCGTGGCCCGCGAGGGCAGTTTTACCCGTGCGGCGGCGCGGCTGTTCATCAGCCAACCGGCGGTGACCGGGCATATCAAGGCCCTGGAAGAGCATTACCAGATCCCGCTGCTGCGCCGCACCGCGCGCCGCGTGGAGCTGACCGAGGAGGGCGCGCGCCTGGCGGCGATCACCCGTGCGATCTTCGGCCTGGTCGACGAAGCGCAGACGATGCTGGAGGCCAACCGGCAGTTGCTCACCGGGCGCCTGGAGGTGGCGGCGGACGGCCCGCACCTGGTCATGCCGATGATCGCCAGCCTGCGTGCGCGCTACCCCGGGATCACCGTCAACCTGCGCCTGGGCAACGCCCAGGAAACCCTGGCGGCATTGTTGTCCGAGCATGCGGATGTGGCGGTACTCACCGAGGTCGAGCCGCGCAGCGGCCTGCACCTGCAACCCTTGAGCGAGTCGCGGATCTGCGCCCTGGTGCCGGCCAGCCACCCGTGGGCGCAGCAGTCCAGGGGGATTCGCCTGGAGCAACTCGACGAGGTGATCATGGTGTTGCGCGAGCCCAGTTCCATCACCCGCCGCACCTTCGACGCTGCGTGCGCGGCGTCGGGCGTGCAGCCCAAGGTGCTGCTGGAACTCGACAGCCGTGAAGCGGTGACCGAAGCCGTCGCTGCCGAACTGGGCGTCGGCGTGGTCTCATCGATGGAAGTCAGCCCGGATCCGCGGGTGCAGGCCGTGGCAATCCAGGGCGAGGGGCTGCGCAACCGGCACATGCTCGGCTGCATGGAGCGGCGCCGCGCGTTGCGCTTGATTCAGGCGTTTTTCGAGTTGGCGCCCGGCTGAAGGCTGTCGCGCACGATCTGCAGGAACGTCGCTACCACCCGCCGCGAACTTTGCTCCTTGAGGCACACCAGGGTTTCCTTCATGCGCTGGCTGCAGTCGCGGATAGGCATGGCGTACACCCGCGAGTCGGCGCCGAACTCCGCCGCCGAGACCACCCCCACGCCAATCCCCACCACCACCGCCTCACGCGCGGCCTCACGGCCTTCGACCTGGATCGCCGGACGAATACGCAGGCCGGCCTGGCTCATTTCCTGCTCCAGCGTCTGCCGGGTGACCGAGCCGATTTCGCGCAGCACCAGCGGCGTGTCATCCAGATCGGCCAGGTAGATCGACTCACGTCCGGCCCAGGGGTGATTGCGCGCGACGAAGGCGAGCAACTGGTCGTCGGGCAACGGCAGTGACAGCAGGCGCTCATCGTCGACATCGCGGCCGAGCAAGGCCAGGTCGGCCTGGTAGTTGTACAGGCGAAACAGCGATTCGTCGGTGTTGCCGGTTTCGATCTTGACGCTGATGCCCGGGTACAGCTGGCAAAACCGCGCGATCTGCGGCAGCACGTGCACCGGGGCATCCACGGCGAGGGTGAGGGTGCCGGTGAGCAGCGCGCGTGAGTCCTGCAGCAACTCCTCGGCTTCGGCCTCGATCACAAACAGGCGCTGGGTGATGGCCAGCAGGCGCTCGCCCAGATCGGTCAGGCGCACCGAGCGCTTGTTGCGGTGAAACAACAGCACGCCGAAGCGTTCTTCGAGTTTGCGCACCTGGTCGGATATCGCCGGCTGCGTCAGAAACAGGCGCTCGGCGGCTTGGGTGAAGCTGCCGTGTACGGCCACCGCATGGAAGGCCTTGAGCTGGGCGTGGGACACCGACATCGCTGATCCTCTTACAAGCTGGGCTTATATTTGAAATACGATAAATCGATTTTACCTATTAGTCAGCCATTGCTTTGATACGCCTCAACCGCCGTAGGTTGAGTCCTACAACCACGGCGGCCATGGGACCTGGGACACAGGTCTCATCTGACCAATGCCGCCGTGTCCACGGCCCGGCATTGCAGTGCTCAACCATAAAAAGAACAGGCATTTGCTTCTCGATTCTGCCGGCACACTCACCTGAGGTCAGAACCACCATGAATATCCCAATGGGTAGCATCAAGCGTTGGCGCGTGCAGATTTTCGCCATCACCTGGCTGGCGTACGCGGCGTTCTATTTCACTCGCAAAGCGTTTTCCGTGGCCAAGCTGGGGATCGTCGATGACCCGAGTTTCCCCCTCGATAAAATGATGATGGCCAACCTGGATGGCATTTACCTGGCGGCCTATGCGCTCGGGCAGTTCACCTGGGGCATGTTGGCCGACCGCTTCGGACCACGGGTGGTAGTGCTCGGTGGCTTGCTGATTTCCGCTGCCGCCGCGCTGGTGATGGGCACCTTTGCGACCTTGCCGATCTTTGTCACCTGCATGCTGATCCAGGGGCTGGCGCAGTCTACCGGCTGGTCGGGGCTGTGCAAGAACCTTGGCAGTTTCTTCCCGGCGCAGCAGCGTGGGCGGGTGCTCGGGCTGTGGAGTTCGTGCTACGCGTTCGGCGGCCTGGTGGCCTCGCCCTTTGCCGGGTGGTGGGCCTACACGTTGATCGGCACGTGGCACGCGGCGTTTATCTCGAGTGCGGCGGTGGTGGGGGTGGTGGCGCTGTTGTTCTTCATCTTCCAGCGCAACACGCCCGAAGATGTCGGCTTGCCGGCAGTCGAACCCGAGCCGGTGATGACCGCCGAGGAAAGGGCGGCCGCAAAACGCATCAGCGTGTTGGAGCCACTGCGCGCGATTCTGCGCAACCGCACGGTGCTGACCTTGGGCCTGGCGTATTTCCTGCTGAAACCGGCGCGTTACGCGATCCTGTTGTGGGGGCCGGTGATCGTCTACGAGCAGATGCCCTCGGTGGGCAAGGTCGGTGCGGCGATTGTGCCGACCGCATTTGAACTGGCGGGGTTGCTTGGACCGATTCTGATCGGGCTGGCGTCCGACAAACTCTTCGGCGCGCGGCGCATGCCCGCCTGTGTGCTCAGCCTGCTGGCGCTGACCGTGGCCCTCGCGTTGTTCATGGGCGCGCTGCACAGCGGCAGTGTGATGCTGGTGATGGCCTTGCTGTTTGTCATGGGCCTGACCCTGTACGGGCCGGACTCGATGATCAGCAGCACCGCCGCCATCGACTTCGGCACTGCCAAGGCCGGCGCCACGGCGGCAGGCTTTGTCAACGGTTGCGGCTCGGTGGGCGCGGTGCTCGGCGGCTTGCTGCCGGGCTACTTCGACACGGTCACGGTGTTCATCGTGTTTGCCGGCGCGGCGCTGTTTTCTTCGCTGGTGTTGATGCCCTATTGGAACGCCAGGCCGGCGGTGCTGGCCGAGGTCGGCGATTTTGTGCCGGACCGCAACGTCGCGATCAAACCCTTGCGCACCTGACAGGCTGGCCGGTTTTTTGGTGGATTAGAGTGTTTTTGCCCTATAAACTCTGCCCCCAAAGCGCCGGCCAGTAGACGTTTCGGCGCGATGGACGAAAAGAGAGTGAGTCATGGGCGCACAGTGGAAAGTCAAACATAAAGAAGCGGCAGCCAATGCCAAGGGCAAAATCTTCGGCAAGCTGGTGAAAGAAATCACCATCGCCGCCCGCAACGGCGCCGACACCGCGACCAACGCCCACCTGCGTCTGGTGGTGGAGCAGGCCAAAAAAGCCTCGATGCCCAAGGAAACCCTGGACCGCGCCATCAAGAAGGGCGCCGGTCTGCTCGGCGAAACCGTGCAGTACCACCGCGTGACCTACGAAGGGTTTGCCCCGCACCAGGTGCCGTTGATCGTCGAATGCGTGACCGACAACATCAACCGTACCGTGGCGGAAATCCGCGTGGCCTTCCGCAAGGGTCAACTGGGGGCTTCCGGCTCCGTGGCCTGGGACTTCAACCACGTCGGCCTGATCGAAGCTTCGCCGGACAGCCCTGACGCTGACCCGGAAATGGCCGCGATTGAAGCCGGCGCACAGGATTTCGAAGACGGCGAGGAAGAGGGCACCACCCTGTTCATCACCGAGACCACCGACCTCGACGCGGTGCAGAAAGCGCTGCCGGAGCACGGCTTCACCGTGTTGTCGGCCAAGCTGGGCTATATCTCCAAGAACCCGGTGACGGGTTTGAGCGATGAGCAGATGGCCGAAGTCGAAGCCTTCCTCGAAGGCCTGGATAACCATGACGACGTGCAGGATATGTTCGTCGGCCTGGCGGGCTGATACAGCGTGTTGAACCCCTCCCTGTAGGAGTCCGGCTTGCCGGCAATGGCCTGTTTGAGATGGCCATCGCCGGCAAGCCGGGCTCCTACAAGGTTTGCAGCGTGGCTTGTATTGCCTCGAAACCTGGCCGGGCGAGTACGTCGGGTTGGCAGCACTGCTCCCGCAAGCCTTCCAGCACCAGGCGTGTCGCCTCGCTCAACCCTTCGTCAACCCGCTCGAGTAATTCCCCCAGCAACACACCAAACGCGCGCACTTCAATGCGCTGCAACGCGCGAGTCTCCAGGGTGTCCGCCGTGGCATGGAATGACGCCGCGCCAAAGTCCCCGAGCAGGCAATCGCCCGCCGCATTCCACAGGATATTGTGGCCGTACAGGTCGCCATGGGTGATGCCGTGCCGGTGCAAGTGCGCGGCTACCGAGGCAATGCCGCGCGCCATGCGCAGCGCTACCTCGAGGCTGAAACGGGTGTCGGGTGCGTAGATGTCGCGGGTGCACGAGGTCAGGCTCGGCAGGGCGGCGAGGTTGCCGTAGCTCGGGTCGATCAGGTCCATCACCAGCGCGGCCTGGTCCTCTGGATGGCCACTCACGCGGCCCTGCACCTTGATCAGGTTGGGGTGCAGCCCGGCGGCGATGCAGGCCTGCATTTCGTGCAGCGGCGAGCCATCGCTGGTGATCGTGCCCTTGTACAGCTTGACGGCGACGGGCAGCGCCTGCGGTTTCCACAGCGCCTTGCGAATCACCCCGGAGGCACCTTCGCCGAGCACTTCGGCCAGTTCCAGTTCGGTCCAGGGAATGGTCGGCGTGGTGTCATCCGCGGCTATCTCCACGGCCATTTCCACCGGGTTACCGGCGTAGGCCAGCCAGGTCAGGCTCGGCAGCGTCAGCAGCCATTCGGGCAGGCGCGTGACGCGGTTGGACGCGATGCGCAGCAGCTCGAGGTTGTGGCAGTTGGCCAGGCTTGGCGGCAGGGCGCTCAGCCGGTTACCGGCCAGCATCAGTTTTTGCAGCAGCGGCCGCGCGCCCAGCTCATCGGGCAATTGGTCGATGCAGTTGTCGGTGAGGATCAACCAGCGCAACAACGGTGGCAGCGCGGCGGCGGGCACACGGCTGATGCGGTTGGCCTTGAAGCCGATCATGCTCAGCTTCGCGCACTGGCCAAGGCATTCCGGCAGGTCGGTAAAGGCGTTGTCCGAGCAGAACAGCACGCGCAGGTGCGGCAGGCGGTGCAGGTCGTCGGGCAAGCTGCTCAGGGCGTTGCCGCTGAGGTTGAGGATTTCCAGGGTGTCGGCCAGCGTGAAGATTTCCGGCGGGAATTCAGTCAGCCCGCAGGACAGGTCCAGGCGTGTAATACCGGCCAATTGGCCAGCCTTGAGTTGGGCGAGGGTATGCATGAACGGCGCGGTCACTCGGCAAAGGGACGTGGAAGGCGCTCATGATACCGGGTCGGGCAGGGCTTGCGGGTTGGCCTGCTGCAATTGGTTCAGGCGGCTGGCGGTGCGCGCAAGGTCGATGGCCTGGCCTGCCAGGCACTCGGCCAGCGGCCGTTCACCGATCAGGGTCAGGTGCTTGTCCTGGTCGTAGAGCACGTCCACCAGGTTGATGAAGCGCTGCTGCACGGCAATCGGGCAATCGCCCAGTAGGGGCAGGCCGTCGATGATCCAGTCGTCGAAGTCTTTGCACAGCAGCAGGTAGTCCATCACCGCCGTGGGCTGCTCGCACAGGTCGTTGAAGGTGAAGGCGACGGTGCGCTCCTGGTGCCAGCGCACCCGTAATTGCCGGGTGCCGACCGCCAGCGTGAGCGCCGGGCAATCCGCCGCCGGCACCCCGAACGCCGCACGCTGCGCCGGGCTGCCGGGCCAGATGAACGGCCCCTGGGTGAAGCGCTGCTGGCCGTGATTGTGTGGCAGGCCCCGGTAATCCTGGGGCGCGTTGACCTCCATGACGTCCATGCGCGCGCCGATCAGCTCGATCACCGGCTTGAAGCGCTGGTGATACAGCGGGTTGGGCAACAGCCCTTCGGGCGGGTAATTGGAGGTCACCAGCACCACCACGCCGCGCTCGAACAAGGCCTTGAACAGGCGGGTGATGAGCATCGCGTCGCCGATATCGTGGACATGGAACTCGTCGAAACACAGCACGCGGCAGCCTTCGAGCAATTCATCCAGGGTGACCGCAAGGGCGTCGGGCTGCTGGCGATGGCGGAACATGCCTTGATGCAGGCGGGCGAAAAAGTCGTGGAAGTGCACACGCTGCTTCTGCGCCAGGGGCAGCGCCTGGAAGAACCCGTCGAGCAACCAGCTTTTGCCGCGCCCCACGGCGCCGTGCAAGTACAGGCTGCGCGGCGTGTGCTGCTGTTGCAGGGCATTGGCAATCTGCGCCATGCGCTCGATGACCTGCTGCTGGCTCGGGCTCAGGGTGTAGCCCTGGCGCTGGGCCTTGCGCTGGAAGTACGTGGACACGTCATCGGACGTGGCGGCAGCGGCGGCAGGCTTGCCGAACAGTCGGCGCAGGGCAGGGGGGAGGACAGCCAAGGGCGAGGGTTCCGTGGGGTGAATGGCGTTAGGGTGCAGCGCTCGCGCTAATTTAACCAATACAAAATGTGGCGGCCAGCGATCTCAAAAAGAGACCGGTCGCCGCGCGTCGGCTGAACGGCAAAATCGATGCAGGCACATAGCCATCTCGGATATCCTTGGCGGCGTTTCCTACCTCGCGGTTTGCTCAAGGTCACTCATGTTCGTCATCCATCGCCTCTTGCTGGTCGTGGGCGCCTGCTGCCTGTGGGTCAACCCTGCGCAGGCGGTGGTCAGCAGCGGGCAGATCAGCGCGCAGCTGGTGATCACCGCCGGCTGTGAAGTCAGCCCGGGCAGCGCTGCGAGCCGCCCGCTCGTGCGCTGCAGCACTGCCTCCGACAGCCCCACCGAATTTACCGTCAGCACTGAGCAGGCCCCCCAGGAAGATGGCAGCCCGCGCACCCTGGTGACGCTGAACTGGTAACAAACGTACAACATTTTTGACAGTCGTATTTCTGACGCGACTGGCAGCTTTGCCCTCCACTGCTAACCTGATCCTGGTACGCCATTCCTCAAAAGGATTGAGGCCGTGAATGGATCTATGGTTTTGGCCATCGTAGGCACGCTGTGCAGCGCGCAAGCGTTGGCCGCACAATTGCAGGTGGAGGTGCGCGTCAATGTGATGCGTGGCTGCCAGTTGGTCGGTCTGACGCGTGACGCGGGGATCGAGCAACTCGGTGTGCTCGATTTCGGCAGCACCGCCCGTCTCGACAACCCCGCCGGCCCCTTGAGCGCCGCGCTGACCAGCACGCGCCAGCCACGCCTGGAATGCAACCCCGACACCTCTTATCAAGTGCGTATCGACGGCGGCCTGCATGGCGGCATCGGCGAGGTGCGCTACCTGGCCGGCGAGCGGCATGCCTCGCCGATTCCCTATCGTCTCTACCGCGATGCCGCCCGACGCGTGGCATTGCCGGTCAATGAAACAGTGAGCGGCACGGTGCCCGACAGTGGTTCGGTGGAGTTGCCGCTGTATGCGCGCATCGAACCCCTGGCCCAAATCCCAGCAGTGAGTCGCTACAGCGACGTGGTGAAGGTCACGGTGACCTGGTAAGCATTTTTGTGCAGTGACTGCCGGGTGGACTCGGCAGGTAAAGGAATGTCGCCCACGGTTGGGCGGCCAACTGGTTTTATCCTGATGGAAGTGGGATCGATATGAAGCACTTCACCTGTACCGCGCTGTTGCTCAGCCCGCTGTTGTTGGTTGCGGGGGATGCCGAAGCGGTCGTCACCGGCAGCATCCAGGCGCGGCTGGTGATCCTGCCGGCCTGCCAGGTGAGCGCCGGTGCCCAGGACCTGCCTGCCAACCTGGGCCAACTCGATTTCGGCAATCAGGGCCCAACCTGGACCCGCCCGCTCAACGCCAATGTCGAGGGCAATGGCGGGGCGCTGCAAGTCACCTGCAATGCCTCGGTGCGCGGCTTTACCGTGACCATCGACGGTGGCGTCAACGGTGACGGCACCACCCGGCGCCTGAGCAATGGCCGCCAGACTATTCCCTATCGACTCACGGCCGATGCCGCCGGGACGGACATCTATCGCATTGGCCAGCAACGCAATTTCGCCGTCAGCGCCGGCAGCCTGGGACCGATCCCGGTCTATGGCGCGGTGGTGGCGAATACCAGCGCACTTCCCGCCGGCACCTACCGCGACACCCTGACGGTCACGCTGGATTGGTAACTCAACAGAGGAAAAGCACCATGCAATCACTCGCTTTGCGTCTCGCTGTACCTGTTCTGGGCCTGGCCCTGGCCGCCGGTGCGCAGGCCGCCACCACCGTGACCGGGCAGATCAGCTCCAGCCTGATCCTGACCAGCAGTTGCCTGGTCAACGGCGGTGCGGGTACCACCAACCTGAACTTCGGTAGCCTGAACTTCGGCACCACCACCAGCCTGTTCACGCAGACCGGCACACAGCTGGTGGCGGCCGGCGGCGGCGCGGTGTCGATCCAATGCTCGTCCGGCACCACGCCCACGGTGACCATCCAGGGCGGCCTGCACGACGGCCAGTCCACCGGCGGCACCCGCGCACTGTATGACGGCGTGGCCAACTTCGTGCCCTACGATCTGTACACCGATTCGGGCTTCAACAATCTCCTGGCAGCCAATGGCGTGATCAACCTGGCGGCCAGCACGGGCGCAGCGCAGACCATCAACCTGTGGGGCAAGGCGGTGGGTAAAGCCGGGCTGCCGGCGGGCACCTACACCGACACTATTGCCGTGCAATTGAGCTTCTGAGTGCGATGGCCGGGCATGGATGCGCCGCTGTGCTGCTGGCCTGTGCGTGCAGCGTGCCGCTGCCACTGGCGGCGGTCACCGGTACGAGTTTCCAGGTCAGCGCCAGCATCATTGCCGGCTGCCTGGTGGTGGGCGGTGGCAGCAATTACGGCAACCTCACGTACGGCAGCTATTCGGCGTTGTCCACCAGCACGGTGTCGACTGCGCTGGCCAGCAGTGTGCAGTTGCAATGCACGCCCGGTGTGACCCTGGCCATGAGCGTGGACGGTGGGCAGAACAACAGCAGCGGCCGGCACCTCAAGCTCAACAGCGGCACGGCGCAGGTGGCCTATCAGCTCTACCGCGATGCGGGGTTCAGCCAGGTACTGGGGATCAGCCAGAGCGTAAATGTGGCCTACAGCAATGCGAACAACATCACGCTGCCGATCTACGGCCGGGTGGTGCTGCCGGGGAATCAGCCGGCGGGGACCTACAGCGATGTGGTGCAGGTCCAGCTGACCTTCTAGGGATATGTGAATTGAAGCGTTTTTCAATCTAAGGAGCAGAGCTTGCCTATGTGTTTACCCCCGTCCCTGCGTCAAGGGCTGCTGGCCATGGCCCTGCTGGGCGCAAGCCAGGTGCAGGCTGCCAGCTCGGTGCTGATCTGGCCCATCGACCCGGTGCTGGAGGCTGACCAACAGGCCAGTGCACTGTGGTTGGAAAACCGTGGTACTGAAACCGCCAACCTGCAGGTCCGCGTGTTTGCCTGGCGCCAGAACGGTTTCGATGATCAGTACCAGAACCAGCGTGATGTGATCGGTAGCCCGCCGGTGGCCCGTATCGAACCGGGACAGAAACAGCTGGTGCGCTTGACCCGTACCAAGGACGTGCCACCGGGCCAGGAGTTGGCGTATCGCATCATCATCGATGAGATCCCCGCGCCCCGGCAGCCGGGCGCCGAGGATGGCAAGACGGCCGCGTCGATCCAGTTCCAGATGCGTTACTCGGTGCCGCTGTTTGCCTACGGCGCGGGCTTGTGGAGCAAGGAAGACCTGACGCGCCAGCGCGACCCCAAGGGCGCCGGCGTGCCGGACCTGACCTGGCGCAAAGTGGCCGAGGGCGGACGCTCCTATATCGAGACCCGCAACCAGGGCGCGGTGCATGCACGGCTGACGGATGTGGCTGTGAAGCAAGGTGGCCAGAACCGGCCGGTGACCGAGGGCCTGATGGGCTACGTGTTGCCGGGCGCAACCATGCGCTGGCCAGTGCCGGAACCCTTGGCCAGCGGCCAGGAGCTACTGCTTAAAGTCAACGGTGCGCCGACGGTACAGAGCGTCAAGCCCGGCCCGTAAAAGACAGGGAGTGAGCTGAGTGTCGGCTCGTTGTATCCAAACAGTGCGATGGATCGCCATGGGGTGTTGCTGTCTGGTGTTTATCCCGCGGGGCGATGCCGGTGAGCTGCCGCCACCGCCAACCAGCCTGGAGGCCATGCCCGATGCCCAGCTGTACCTGCAATTGCTGGTCAACCAGATGGACACCGGCAAGGTCATCGTGGTCGAGCAGCGGGCGGGGCAGCTGTACATGCCCGCCGCTGACCTGCAGGCGATCGGCATGAAATTGCCCGCCTCGGTATCCGCCGAAGTGGCCCTGGACCAGTTGCCGGGGCTGCACAGCGAATACGACAGCCAGGGCCAGCGCCTGCTCTTGAGCGTGCCGCCGGACTGGCTGCCGGCGCAGTTCCTCGGCAACCGCAAGGCGTACCCGCGTACCGAGGCGATGACCAGCTTCGGCGCGATGCTCAACTATGACCTGTACCTGAACGACACCGATGATGCCGGCACCTACCTCGCCGCCTGGAACGAAGTGCGGGTGTTCGACACCTGGGGCACCGTGTCCAACACCGGGCAATACCGCCGCAGTTTCGGCGCGAACACCGGCAATGGGCTGGACAACGGCTACCTGCGTTATGACACCACCTGGCGCTATTCGGACGATGAAAGCCTGTTGACCTACGAGGCCGGCGACCTGGTCAGCGGCGCCTTGCCGTGGAGCAATTCGGTGCGCCTGGGCGGTGTGCAGCTGTCGCGCGATTTCGGCGTGCGCCCGGACTTGGTCACCTACCCCTTGCCGCAGTTCGCCGGCGAGGCGGCGGTGCCGTCTTCGGTGGACCTGTTTATCAATGGCTTCAAGTCGTCCAGCGACAACGTGCAGCCGGGGCCCTACACCCTGACCAACATCCCGTTCATCAACGGTGCGGGCGAGGCGGTGGTGGTGACCACCGACGCCCTTGGCCGGCAGGTGTCCACCACGGTGCCGTTCTATGTCACCAGCAGCCTGCTGCAAAAGGGCCTGTCGGACTTCTCGGTGGCTGCCGGTACCTTGCGCCGCGACTACGCGCAGCAGGATTTTCGCTATGGCCAGGGTGTCACCTCCGGCAGCCTGCGGTATGGCGTCAGCGATGTGTTCACCCTGGAAAGCCACGCCGAAGCTTCCAATGACCTGACCCTCGGCGGCGTTGGCGGCAACGTGCGGCTCGGCTCGTTTGGCGTGCTCAATAGTGCGGTCAGCCAGAGCCGTTTCGACGGGCGCGAGGGCCAGCAAGTCAGCCTCGGCTATCAATACAGCAGCCAGCGCTACAGCCTCTCGTACCAACGGCTGGAACGGCATGCGCAGTATGCCGACCTCACCGTGATCGACTCGCCCTACATCAGTTTGAGCAAGCGCAGCGAGCAGGTCACTGCCAGCCTCAACCTCGACAGCTGGGGCAGCCTGGGCGCCGGTTATTTTGATATCCGCGCCGCCGATGATTCGCGCACGCGCTTGCTTAACCTGAGCTGGAATCGCCCGCTGTGGGGCAACAGCAGCTTTTACCTGTCGGCCAATCGCGAGATCGGCGACAGCAACTGGGCGGTGCAGGCCCAAGTCGTGATCCCGTTCGACCTCGATGGCAGCCTGAGCATGAGTATGGAGCGCAGCACCTCCGGCGAGAATCGCCAGCGGGTCAATTTCAGTCGTGCGGTGCCGGGCCCCGGCGGCGTGGGGTACAACCTCGGCTACGCACATGGCCAGGGCCCGGATTACCGCCAGGCCGACCTGACCTGGCGCCTGCAGTCGGTGCAATTGCAGGCCGGCGTCTACGGCAGCAGCGACGCCGAAACCCGCTGGGCCGACGCCAGCGGCTCGCTGGTGTGGATGGACAAGCATGTGTTTGCGGCCAACCGGATCAACGATGCCTTTGTAGTGGTGAGTACCGACGGCTACGCCAAGGTCCCGGTGCGTTATGAAAACCAACTGGTCGGCGAAACCGACCAGAGCGGCCGCCTGCTGGTGCCATGGAGCAGCGGTTATTACCGCGGCAAATATGAAATCGATCCGCTGAACTTGCCGGCCAACGTGTTGAGCCCATCGGTGGAGCAACGGGTGGCGGTGCGCCGCGGCAGCGGTTATCTGCTGGAGTTTCCGCTGACCCGGATCAACGCCGCCAGCATTGAACTGGTGGATGAACACAATACGCCGTTGCCGCTGGGCGCGACTGTGCTGCATGAGCAGAGCGGCGCAGCGGCGGTGGTGGGTTGGGATGGCCTGGTGTACCTCGACCGGTTGGCGGCGCAGAACACCCTGCGCGTGACCCTGGGCGGCGGCACCAGTTGCCAGGTGCAGTTTGCCCTGCCGGAATCCAGCGAGCAGGTGCCGATGATCGGGCCATTGGTTTGTCGATAGACACAGGAGGTGTCGGGTGAAAGTGCGGGGTGTGGTAGCGGGGTTGGTGTTGAGCGGATTGGCGTCCCAGGTTCAGGCGTTGTGTTCGGTGGTGGCGACCAATGCGGCCGGGTTCGGCCCGGTGAGTTCGATCCTGGTGCGCACCACCACGCAATCCACTTCGACCACCAACGGCGGGTTGCGCTGTACCGGTTCGTTGTTGTCGTTGCTCACCACCAATGACCACTTCTACGCCACCATCACGTCCTCAACGGCCGGTATGGTCGGCCCCACCGGCGATGTGATCGGCTACAACCTGTACGCGACCAACAACACCGGTGCTGCGTATCTGATCACCCGCGGTGTCCAGTATGATTTCGCGCGCAACGGCATCATTGACCTGCTCGGCCTGTTGGGGGGCTCTACGCCCAAGACGGTGCCGCTGTACCTGGGGACGATTACCGGCAGTAACGTTGCGGCGGGGATCTATACCGAAACCCTGAGCATCTTCTGGGATTGGAACTACTGCTCTGGCATTGGCGCGCTGGGTATCTGCCTCGGGCGCGATACCAATTCGGGGGCGACCACCTTGACGGTGAACATGACCGTCACCAACGACTGCACGATCACCGCGCCGAATATCAGCTTCGGCGGCGCGCCGGTGGTGAGTGCCTTCGGCACGGTCAACCAGACCATCAACATTTCCTGCACCAAGGGCAGCGCCTACACGGTGGGGCTCGACCCGGGCCAGAACGCCAATGCCGGACGGCGGCGGATGGTTTCGGGGGCCAATTACCTGTCCTACGACATCTTCCAGAGTGCCGGCACCACCGTGTGGGGCAGTGTCGGCGCCGCGCGCCGCGCGAGTACCAGCGCCGAGGTCAACCCCGGCAATGGCATGGGCAGCAACGGTGCCCAGGTGTTCAACTACAACGCCAGGATCTACACCGACCAGACCACCCCCCCGGCCGGCACCTATACGGATAACGTGATCCTCGACGTCGGCTTCTAGAACTTCAGCATCGGCGGGGCGGGCTGATCCGCCGGGCTGACCACTGCGTAGTTGTAGCCGGCGCCGGACCAGTACTGCGCCTGCAGCCCATCCGCGCTGCGGCTGCCACGCGGCAAGAAACCGTTTTCCGGACCCGGTGGGCGGATATAGAAACTGATACGCCGGCCTTGCGCGTCCTGGTACAGCACCATGGCCGCCGCGCCTTGCTCGGTAGTAAGCAGGCGCCCGCTGACGGGGGTGAAGCCTGCGGCGCTCAGGTCGGGCAGGCGGTGGGCCTGGTTGAAGTAGCGGTCCAGCCAGGCCTGCATGTTGCCGCCGTCCTGGACGTTATAGTCGGCGGGCATGATGCCGTCCTGGGCAAACAGACGGAACGCCTGCATCGCATCGGCCATCGGCAGCAACGGCGGCTGGGTGGCTTCGCGCGCCTGCCAGCCGCCGACCCCGCCGAGGCTGACGGCCACCAGCAGCACCGCCGCCGTGGCCCAGTGGCGGCGCGAGCGCTGCTGGATGCGCTGGCGGATCAGCGCGGGGTCCAGGTCAGGGTTGGCCGGTTGTTGCAGGGCCCCGCCGAGGGACGCGCGCAGCAATTGCGCATCCTGTTGCCAGGCGTGGACCTGGGCCGCGACGTCGGGGTGTGCCGTCAGCCAGGTTTCAAGGATACGGCGATCGCTCTCCAGGAGTTGGTGATCGACGTAGGCGTGCAAATCGCGTTCGCTGGGGGGCAGGCTGATCATTTGAGTCTCCGCAGGGAAGGGCTGGCTATTTCACCATCACTGAGTTGGCGCAGGGCCTGGCGCGCGCGGGACAGGCGCGACATCACCGTGCCGACCGGCACGTCGAGAATCTCGGCGACCTCCTTGTAGCTCAAGCCCTCCACCGACACCCATAACAGCAGGGCGCGCTGTTCGGTGTTGAGTTGATCGAAGGCTTGCAGGGTCGACTGGGCAATGACCGTGCGCTCTACCGATGGCTGTGCATCATCTCGACCGGTAAAGAACTCCAGCATGCGGGCGTAACGCCGGGTGCGCCGATGCGCATCGAGAAACTGCCGATAGAGGATCGAAAACAGCCACGCGCGCACGTCGCCTTCGAGGCGCTTGTCGGCCCAGCGGGTGATCGCCCGTTCCAGGGTCGACTGCACCAGGTCGTCGGCGCTGCTGGCGTTACGGGTCAGGGACACGGCAAAACGCCGCAACCTGGGGATGAGTTCACGTAACTGTTCGTCGAGTGCATGCATGGGAGAGGGAGTCTAGCCGGTTGTGCTGAGGTAGACGTCGGCCGCTGTAGGTTATTCCATCCGTGTGCGAAAGAATCTTGTGCAATGTGGGTTAGACGTTTCTGTATCGTTTGTAATCCTGTAATCGCGGGCACTGCCCTCTCTCCACCCTTGTATCTGTCGGCACTCAGTCGGCAGTTAACCGCAGAGGGTGTGTCCATGACGTTTTCACCACAGGATAAATCGCAATTTTGCCGACAGACGCTTGCGCACTGGCCTGTCGTACAGCAGGACCTGTTTGAACGCTGGGCGCGCGGCCCGTCGTCCCAACCGGGACATGGCTGTGTGCACCACGCTATCGAAAGGCAGGCGGCGCTGGCGCCCGACGCCACGGCCGCCGTGTGCCAGGGGCAGCGCATCAGCTACGCGCAACTTGACCGGCAGGCCAATCGGTTGGCCATGCGTTTGATCGAGCAAGGGGTGAAACGCGGTGACACGGTGGCGCTGTTCGTCGAGCGCTCGATCCCGATGCTGGTAGGGTTGCTGGCGGTGATGAAGGTCGGCGCGGCGTATGTGCCGCAAGACGCCAGGATCGTGCCGCCGATGCAATTGGCGATGGTCCTTGAAGCGTTGTCCAGCCCGCTGATCCTGACTCTGTCGCCACTGCTGGAGCGTCTGCCCGAGACGCACGCGTCGCAGTGCCTGTGCCTCGATGAGTTCCTGGCCGAAGTCCCCTGGATCGCCCAGGACAATCAGCCGGTGTGCGCTGCCGTCGACCCTGACGACCTGTGTTTTGTGCTGTTTACCTCGGGCACCACCGGGCGCCCCAACGGCGTCCGTGTCAGCCATCGCAATCTGTGCAACATCCTGCTCACCGAGCCCGGGCGGATGGGCATGGCGCCGGGGCGCACGGTGGGGCAGATCCTCAATATCGGCTTTGACATGGCTGCCTGGGAAATCCTCGGCTGCCTGGCCCATGGCGCGACGCTGATGATTCGCGGCAAGCACATCGCGCCAACGGCGGCGCAGTGTGACGTGCTGATCGCAACGCCGTCGATATTGGCCACCCTCGAGCCTCGGCAGTGCCCTCTCCTGAAGGTGGTTGCGGTGGCGGGTGAGCCTTGTCCGCAAAGCCTGGCCGACCACTGGGCGGGCCACTGCGACTTCTACAACGGCTGTGGACCCACCGAAACCACCATCGTTAATACGCTGCACCGGCATGTGCCCGGTACGTTGCTGACCATTGGCCAGCCCACGCCCAATAACACGGTGTATGTCCTTGACGCTCAGGGGCAGGCCTGTGCACTGGGCGAGATCGGTGAAATGTGGGGCGGCGGTGTCGGTGTGACAGCAGGCTACCTGGGCAATCCCGAGCTGACCGCGCAGCGCTATCGGCCGGACCCTTTTATCGGTGCCGGCGCGCTGATGTTCCGCACCCGCGACCTTGGCCGCTGGACCCGCGACGGGCAGCTCGAACACCTCGGGCGGGTGGATGACCAGGTCAAGGTGCGTGGGTTTCGCGTGGAGCTGGACGCAGTGTCCGCCACGCTGGAAGCCAGCGCAGGTTGCGCGCGGGCGGTCACGCTGAAATTCGATGACCGCCACCTGGTGGCGTTCGTGTCACCGGCCAGCGTCGATATCGATGCCTGTCGCCGGCACTGCGAGCAGCGCCTGGCCTATTACTGCGTGCCGTCGCGGATCTACGCGCTGGACCAGTTGCCGCTGACGAGCCGCGGCAAGGTGGATAAGGCGCTGCTGCTGCAATGGGCGCGTCAACGCCAGGCCGTGAAGGAGACTGGTGATGCTTGATGCCCTGACCCAAGTCGTTGTAACGCCCAAGGCGGGATTATGGCGACGGCTCGCCGCGCAGCCATTGTTTTCCTATTACCACCGCCTGTTTGCCCTGGTGATGCTCGCTAATGCCCTTGTTGTATGGCTAGGGCCTGGCGTGCAGGCCATGGGCGTGGACACGCTGTCGAGCATGGTCTTGATCAACCTCTCGCTGGCTACGCTGATCCGTCAGCAGTACGTGATCAATGCGCTGTTCTGGTGCGTGACCCGGGTGCCGACCCGCTGGCCGCTGTGGTTGCGTCGGCGTGTGGCGAAGGTTTACCACGTGGGTGGGCTGCACAGTGGCGCCGCGGTGGCGGCGACGGGCTGGTTCGCTGCCTTGTTCGGGGTGCAGGTCTTGCAGCAGCTGCGCGAGCCGGGCAGCGTGTCGGCCGTCTGGTTGTGGCTGAGCGCTGTGCTGATGACCTTGCTGCTATTGATGGTTGCCATGGCGCTGCCGTGGGTGCGAGGGCGCTTCCACAATGGCTTCGAACGTGTGCACCGCTTTGCCGGCTGGAGTGTATTGCTGCTGTTCTGGGGACTGGCGTGGCAGGCCTCCACCGAACAGCAGGCCAGTGGCACGTTCTGGATGCTGGGGCTACTGAGCCTGAGCATTGCCCTGCCATGGCTGCACCTGCGTAGAGTACCGGTCGACAGTTTGCGGCCATCCCGGCATGTGGCTATCGTGCGCTTCACCCACACCACGCCGTTTACCGGCTCCTCCACCAGCATCAGCCTGAACCCGCTGTTGGAGTGGCATTCGTTCGCCAATATTCCTGCGCCGGGCGAGCTCGGATTTCGGCTGATCATTTCGCGGGCAGGGGATTGGACGGGCCGGTTCATCGAGCACTTGCCGTCGCATGTGTGGGTCAAGGGAATCACCACGGCCGGCGTGGCGAATGTCGAGACGCTGTTCAAATCGGTGCTATACGTCGCCACCGGCAGCGGCATCGGCCCGGTGCTCCCGCATTTGCTGGCGGGCAACGTGCCTGTGCGGTTGCTCTGGTCGGCACGCAGCCCGCGACAGACCTACGGCGATGCACTGGTCGACGAAATCCTGCGGGCCGAGCCCGACGCGTTGATCTGGGACACCGATGCGCGCGGTCAACCGGACCTTGTGCAACTGGCCTGCGCCGCGGTGCACACCTATGACGTGGAGGCGGTGATCTGCATCGCCAACCAGCACTTGACCCGTCGCGTGGTGCAGGCGCTGGAAGCCCGGGGCATCCCCGCCTATGGTGCGATCTGGGATTCTTGATCCCCGCGCGATACCCCGGCAGTGCATCTGCTTTGAAAAAAACTACAGTGAACAGGGAATAAACCTACATGGGATTCGTCTCATAGCACTTTTCCCCTGCGGCCATGTGCCCTGGAGCTTTTCATGGTAGATCACTCATCACCGCCGAAACCGCCACTCAGCCGCGCCAGCCTGGTTCTCAGGCTGGCGTGTATTGGTGGCGTGGTGGCGGTTATGGCCGGGGCATTTGCCTACGTCAATGGCACCCTCGACCCACAACGCCTGCGGCCGAAAACCCTGGTCAATGCTCTCGAAACCAACAACGGCGTGCACCCCGGATTCCGGCGTAACCACGCCAAGGGCATCTGCGTGGCGGGCTACTTCGAAAGCAGCGCCGAAACCCGTGCCTATTCCAGCGCCCAGGTGTTCAACGCGGACAAGACCCCGGTGGTCGGCCGCTTCGCCTTGCCCAGCGGCAACCCGTATGCGCCGGACAGCAGCGTGCCGATCCGCAGTTTCGCCGTGCAGTTCAGCCAGGCCAACGGCCAGCAATGGCGCACCGGGATGAACAGCATGCCGGTGTTCCCGGTGGGCACGCCCGAGGCGTTCTACCAGATGCTCAAGGCGGGCGCGCCCGACCCGGCCACCGGCAAGCCGAACCCGGCGAGCATGCCGGCGTTTTTCGCCGCGCATCCGGAGACGGCGGCGTTCCTGGCGTGGGTCAAGACGGCCAAGCCTTCGGCCAGCTATGCCACCGAAACCTACAACGGCATCAATGCGTTTTACCTGGTAAACGCGCAGGGCAAGCGCCAGGCGGTGCGTTGGGGCGTGGTCCCACAGAGCCAGGATGCGCCGGGGGATAGCGCGCCGGCAGGTAACGATTTCCTCGAGAAAGACCTGGTGCAACGCCTGGCTGCCGGGCCGTTGCGCTGGCAGTTGAACATGACGCTGGCCAACCCCGGCGACCCGCTGGACGATGCCAGCAAAACCTGGACCGGCGAACATACCGTGCTGAATGCCGGCACCCTGGTGTTGCAGAGCAGCCAGCCGCAGGCGGACGGCGATTGCCGTGACATCAACTTTGATCCGTTGGTGTTGCCCAGCGGTATCGAAGCCTCCAACGACCCATTACTGGCCGCACGGTCGGCGGCGTACGCCAGCTCGTACCTGCGCCGCGCCGGTGAAGTCAGCCCGCTGCACAGTGCCCCTCAGGAGTCGAAGCCATGAATGCCCAACCACGGTTTTTCGCGCCCCTGGCGCGCCTGCTGCACTGGCTGATGGCGCTGATGGTGATCGCCATGCTGTTTATCGGCGCGGGTATGGTGGCTTCGGTTTCAGAGCGGCATGAGTGGCTGATTCACCTGCACAAGCCGCTGGGTATCGCGATCCTGGCACTGGTGATCGTGCGGCTGGTGGTGCGCTTTTCCACGCGTCAACCGCCATTGCCCGCCGACTTGCCGCTGTGGCAGGTGCTGGCGGCCAAAGCCTCTCACGTGGTGTTGTATGCGTTGATGCTGGTGTTGCCGCTGCTGGGTTGGGCGATGATTTCGGCGGCGGGCGATCCGGTGATGCTCGGCAGCGCCGTGCAATTGCCGGCACTGGTCGGCGCGAACGCGCCGCTGTTTGCGCTGTTGCGCAAGGCCCACGGGTTTCTGGCTTATCTGCTGTTCCTGACGGTGCTGTTGCACCTGGCGGCAGCGTTGTTCCATGGGCTGATTCGGCGTGACGGTGTGCTGCAAAGCATGACCGGCACCCGGGACTGATGCCGTGGGGGGGGGGGGGGGGGGGGGGGGGGCCCCCCCCCCCCCCCCCCCCCCCCCGCCGCCCC